>JBPCXI010000067.1:0-18552 GCA_051008895.1 Gammaproteobacteria bacterium
GAGAAGATCCAGCTCGAAGACATCAAGCCGTCGAGCCGCGTGAGCCCGTTCATTCGTTTCGACCAGGAGAAACCGTTGCGGCGCGTCGCCCTTGAGACAAAAGGCCTGACCAAGGGTTTCGACGAGGGGCCGTTGTTCGAGGACCTCGACCTGCTGATCGAGGCCGGCTCGCGCGTCGCGATCATTGGGCCGAACGGTATCGGCAAGACCACGCTGGCCCGCTGCATCATGCAGGAGCTCGACGCGGACGCCGGCGAAGTGAAATGGGCAGAGAATGCGAAGGCGGGTTATTTCGCGCAGGATCACGCGCACGAATTCGAACAGGACATGAACCTGTTCGAATGGATCACGCAGTGGCAGCCCAAGGGCACGGATGAGCAGCTGCTGCGCGGCACGCTGGGCCGCATGCTGTTCTCGCGTGACGACAGCGCGAAGTCGGTGCGCGTGATATCGGGTGGCGAAGAGGGGCGGCTGCTGTTCGGCAAGCTGATCCTGCAGCAGCCGAACGTCATGGTGATGGATGAGCCGACCAACCACCTCGACATGGAATCGATCGAGGCCCTGAATCTCGCGCTGGAAAACTATCCCGGCACGCTGATCTTCATCAGCCACGACCGCGAATTTGTGTCGTCGCTGGCGACCCGCGTCATCGAACTCACCCCGGACGGCGTCATCGATTTCGGCGGTACCTACGAGGAATACCTGCGCTCGCAGGCCGGCAACGACAAAGCCCGGGTCGCGTAGATTGTAAACCGGGGTCCGTAAACCGGGGTCAGACCCCGGCGCTTACTGGCTTTGCTCCACCATGTACTCGACGGCCGCGCGAATTTCTTCGTCGGTGCACACAGCGCACTCGGCCCGTGGCGCCATCTCACCGAAGCCGTTGATCGTGTTGGCCGTCAGCGTGCCAATGCCTTTTGCCTCCAGCGTTTCCCAGTCTTTCTGCTTGCCGACTTTCGGCGCGCCGGTGAAGAAGCCGCCGAAGCCGCCGGAGTGGCAATTCGCACAATTCGCCTCGTAGACCGCTTCGCCCGACCGTTCCGGCGCGCCGTTGACGGTGGTTGCGGCAATTGCAATTGTGGCGGCGCAGGTAAACGCTGCAAGTATCGGTCTAATGGAGCTCATTCCTGGTCTTCCTTGTTTCGGCGTGGGTCGGCAAAGTGTTGCGCATTTCGGCTGCGCTGAGAAGGCTTGCGGGGTCTGACCCGGGATTGTGACTGCGCTATAGTCAAGCTATCGACCTAACCAACCTATAGCGTCAGGAAATCCGAACAATGCTTCACCACGCGCGAACCGCTGTCCTGGTCCTGTTGTCGACCCTTACCGTAATGTCCGTCGCCTCCGCCGACGTGCTCGTGTTCGGCGGTACCCGCGGCGTTGGCCTGGAAACGGTGCGCGCGCTTCGCGCGAGCGGCGAAGCAGTCACCGTCATGGTGCGCAAGACCTCCGACCTGACCGCGCTGAACGAAATCGACGGCGTATCGACGACGATCGGCGATGCGATGGTGATGGAGGAGGTCTCTGCCGCATTTGCATCCGGTGAGTTCGACGCGGCGGTCAGCTCACTCGGCGGCACGCTGGAGACCGACGCTTCGGTCGATTCGGTCGGCAACATCCATGCGATCGATGGCGCGAAGGCGGCAGGCGTCGAGCGTTTCATCCTGGTGTCATCGATCGGCGCCGGCGACAGCCGCGCCGGGTCGCCGAAGGGCATGCTGCGCGTACTCGGGCCCGTGCTGATCGAGAAGGAAAAGTCGGAGCGCCACCTGATCGACTCCGGGTTGGTCTTCACGATCATGCGCCCCGGGGTGCTCAAGGACGGGGCGGCAACCGGCAAAGGCGTGCTGACGCAGGACACCACCGCTCTCGGCATGATCAACCGCGCCGAGCTCGCGCGCGTGATCGTCGACGCCATCGACGACGAGCAGACCTTCAAGCGCATCTACACCGCGATCGAGCAGTAACGGGGCCTGACCCCAAAATTCAAAGGTCGTATTTGTCCAGCAGCCGATCGATGTCCCGCAGGGCGTCCGGCATCGCGTCCCGGAACAGCTGCCTGGAATTGCCGGGACGGATCGCGGGACCGCCTTCATCGGGAAACTGCGGCGTTGCATCGATGATGATCTTCGACGTCTGCGGCGGTTCCGGCAACGAGGGATCGAGGATGATGCCCGGCGCGTCACGAATGATCGACGCAGCCGGATGCGGTTGCCAGCGTGCCCCGAGCGTCTGCCACACATCGTCGAGTCGGTACGGAGATATTTCCCGGTCGACCACCACCACGACCTTGGCGAGCATTTCGCCGTCGGCATAGGTTTTGCCGGCCGCCATACCCTGCCCCGCGTGCTCCTTGGCGATGCACACGATGTGCACGCCCGCCGCCTGCTGTGGCACATGAATCGCCACCAGGCCCGGAATCAGTTCGCGGTATCTGGCCACCAGTGTGGCCTCGCGCGGCACGCCTATCGCGTTGCGGATAATGCCGGAGTAGGAATTCAGGAACCACGGATCGCGCCGGTGGGTGACGGCGGTGACATTCATGAAGAAGTTTTCCGCCTTCGCATCACCCATGACGCCGTAAAACTCCGCGAACGGTCCCTCGGGTTCCGCGGCATCGAGCGGAATTTCGCCCTCGATGGCCATCTCGGCCGTGGCCGGTACAAGGACCGGCGAGTGCTCCGCGCGCACGACAGCGACCGCCCGTCCCGCGAGCCCGCCGGCGACGCCGAGTTCGGTCTGGCCCGCCGTCGCGACCGCGGCCCCGGCGACACCATAGGTGATCGGATCGACGCCGAGTACCAGCACGACCTTCGCGACGCGGTCGCCACGCGCCTTGAGAGCCTGCAGGAAGCGCCAGCCGCCCTGTCCCGGTTCCGGGTTGACGCTGATACGGCGCGGGCCTTTCAGTTCGCAGCGATACACGCCGACCTTGGCGCCGAGTTCGGCATCCTGCAGCAGCAGGCCGCCCGAGTTGATATAGCGCCCGGCATCCGCGGGATTGGTCTGAATAAAAGGGAACCGGGTCAGGTCGATGGCGTCGCCGACCAGGCGCACTTCCTTGACCGGTGCGACGTCGGCGGGGACTTCCTCCGGCGGGATATGCGGAAAGCCGTCCGGTTCGCGCAGCGCCACGACCCGCTCGAGCGTTGCGGCGAACGCGTCCTCCGCCGCGGTGTGCCCGGTGATGCCGAAGCACAGCGCCTCGCCGATCCACGACGCATAGGCTCCGCCGATTACGGGGCCGGTGAGCCATTCGCCATCGACCTTAACCCGGTCGAACCGAAATGCCGGCGCCCGGTTATAGCCGCGACGCTCTATCAGGCGATAGGCAAACGCGGTGCTCTCGTAGGCATCCTGGTCGAATTCAGGAATGTGCAACAACAGGCCGGCCGCATCGAGCGCTGCGACGTAGTCGCGGAGGCTGGCAAACGGCCCGACGGTCGACGAATGGTTCACGTTGGCGATCCGTGTACTGGAAAAAGGTGGTGGTCTATTTTTTCGTGCCATCATACTCGATTGTTCGCTGGCCACCCGGATGCAGATGATCACCGTCCACAAATCCTAGCTAATGTTTGGTGTCTGACGCCGGACGCCAGCCGCTCGAGAAGCGATACGCCGTTGACACAAACGCGAACTGCAGGATGACTTCGCCGCCGTTGCCCGGGATCAGGCCATACTGGCTGAACGGCACGGAGGCCGCGAGCAGCATCTGCAGGCCGCCGAGGGCGAACCACGGCCAGCGGTGCCGCTTCCACAACACCGCGCCGAAGCCCATGATCAGGAACACCGAGAGGATCGACGGAATCGGCGGGCCGACACCGGGCAGCGACTGCTGGCCGGCGAAGCAGAATTGCGCCGGTGACGCGCTGCTGGTATAGCGCGTGATGCCCATGAAGCAGGCCGGCTGCAGCTCCAGCAGCGTCAGTTCGTAGATGCCATAGCCGACCAGGGCCGCCAACAGGATCCAGATGCCGGTCCACGCGGCGCGCGTGTTCAGCCACTTGATGCCGCCGGCGATCGCCACCTGGACGACGGCGATGATCATGAACGGCGTCACCAGCGCATGCAGGATGAAGCGCGGCCAGCTGAGAGTTTCCAGTGTATCGCCTATGCCAATGCTGCTGCCGAGCGCGATCAGCCCGTTGTCGTAAATCAGCCCGATCGACAATACCGCGACGATCAGCGCGCCCGGTGCCGAATAGCGTCGCAGGATGCGCAGCGCAAACACGGCCACCGCGAAATGCGCTAGCGCATAGACGGAAAAAATCAGTGTGGCCACATTCGTGCTCCTGAGGTGGGTGCAGTGGGCAGGCGATGGGCCGCCAGCGCGGGCCACTGTGCCATACCGGTGGAGTCGTCGCGGTAGTTCATGTATCGATGGCCACTGTGCGTATGCTCGACGTCGGGCAGGACAATTTGGCTTCGATGAAGATGGCAACGATAATGATATTCCTCCGGCGCAAAGTTCATGGTGATACGCGGATGGAAGACGCTCTCGTTACGCGACGCCGATTCATGCTGGCTGCACTGGTTTACTCCACGCTGGCGATCGGCGGCGGTGCTTGGTTACGCGGCAGCGCCGCCTGGGCGCGTGCGGCCAACGGTGAGGCGATGGCACGTTTCGCCCGGTTGTTGTTCCCTCATGAAGGCCTTCCTGATGAGGTCTATGCCGAGGTAATGGACAGAGTCCTGAGCGGCTTCGAAGCCGACCCTGTGTCAGCGGGCTTTCTCAACACCGCGGAGTCGGCGCTCGATGCGCAGCAGGAAAAATCCTGGTTCGATCTCGAAGAGGCGGAGCAGATTGCCGCGATCCGGAATATCCAGGGAGAGCCGTTTTTCGCGAGGATCCTCGCTACCGTACGCGGCGCCTTTTACACCGATCCGGCGGTATGGAAGCAAATCAACTACCCCGGTGCGTCGAAAGAATACGGCGGCTACAAACTACGCGGTTTCAACGATATCGACTGGCTGCCGAGCGACGACCAATGACCCGGCGCTACGAGCTGAATGATGATTCGGTCGTCGTGGTGATCGGCTCGGGCGCCGGCGGCGGCACTGTCGCTAACGAACTGGCGCAGAAGGGCATCGACGTCGTCTGCCTCGAAGCGGGTTCTCGCCTGACACTCGCAGATGTCGTCAATGACCCGCCGACGATGGACGCGCGGATGGGCTGGCACGACAAGCGCATCGGCGCATTTTTGTGGGTGTGCAAGACTGTCGGTGGTACCACCATGCGCTGGGCAGGTATCTCACCACGAATTCAGCAACACGAGTTCGCCGCGCTGAGTATCTATGGGCAGGTAGACTCCGGCACGACCCTGATCGACTGGCCGCTCACTTACGATGAGCTTTCACCTTACTACGCCAGGGCGGAAGACAAGATGGGGGTGTCCGGCACACACGATATCCCGCCATCGGCCGAAACCAACAACTTCAAAGTATTGAAGGCGGGAGCGCAGCGCGTTGGTTACCGGCAGATCACCAGCGCGCGCACCGCGATCAACCCGGTGGCGCGGCACGGCAGGCCCGGCTGTCGGCAAATCGGCTTTTGCAATTCGGGCTGCGCCATCGGCGCCAAGTGGTCGACGCTATACACCGAGGTGCCCGCCGCGGAGCAGACCGGGAATTTCGAATTGCGCGCAGAGGCGATGGCCGTGCGTATCAATCATGACAAGACCGGCAGGGTTTCCGGCGTCGTCTATCAGGACGAGCACGGTGCACTGCAGGAGCAGAAGGCGCGGGCTGTCTGCGTCGCCGGCAACGTCGTTGAAACCGCTCGCATTCTCTTGAACTCGGAATCTTCGATGTTCGTCGATGGCCTCGCCAACTCGACCGGACAGGTGGGACGCAATTACATGCGGCACACGTTCGGCGCCGCGCTGGCCGTGATGCCGAAACCGGTCAACTACCATCGCGGTGCCCGGCAGACCGGCGTGGTGTTCGACGAGCAGGGGCACGATCCGGACCGCGGCTTTGTCGGCGGTTACCAACTGCAAGCAATAGCTGCCGATCCCGGGTCGATTTCCGGCCTGATCGGTGGCTGGGGGCAGGAGCATACGAAATTCATGCAGCAATACACGCACCTCGCTGGATTGTTCATCACCGGCGAGGATCCGCCGGAAGCAGGCAACCGTATTTCCCTGCATCCCACCGAACGCGATGCGATCGGGCTGCCGGTGCCGGTGATCGAATATCGAAACCACGACAACACGAACGCCATGCGCGATCACGCAATCGCGAAGAGTCGCCGGATTTACGAGTCACTCGGGGCGACCGAGTTCTGGGGCGGCGACGCTCCGGTCGGGTGTCACAATATGGGCGTCGCACGAATGAGCACCGATCCCGGCGACGGCGTGACGAACCGCTGGGGGCAGGCGCACGAGGTGCCGAATCTGTTCGTCAGTGACGGCAGCCTGTTCAGCAGCAGCGCCGCGGCGAATCCCACGTTGACAATCGTCGCGCTCGCGATCCGGCAGGCCGATCATATTGCCGAGCGCATGGCGCAAAAGGAGCTCTAGCCGCCGCGCGCTACCGGCGCATGCAAAACGACGCACGGCCAGTTGCGCCGTTCCCGCTATGCCTTCGGCGCCGGTTCGATCAGCTGCTGCGCGCCCGGATACGAGAAATCGCGCCAGACCAAAATCTGGTTGTCCTTGATCAGAAAATACCCCGACACATGAAAGCGCATCCGCGGCGTCTTGCTACCGGGGTAAGGGTAGAACTCGTCGATACGTTCGTTGACGACGATCTGGCCGATCGCGAACTGGCGCTTGTTGATCCAGTCGACTTTTTCGAGCCCCTTGAACATCCGGTCGTTGTGGTTGAAGAACTTCTCGCGACCCACGACCTCGGGCATCCCCTCGGTGATCTGGTAGATGATGTCGTCGGCCACGTATTCGTCCAGCACGGCGGCATCGCGGGTCGCGTAGTCGCGGACGAAGTTGGCGACCAGCTCGTCGTTGGCTTTTTCCAGCGCCGCCTGTTCCTCTTCGGACAGCACGACGCGCGGGCCCGTGTGGCCGCCGGCCGCGGCCTTCTGCATGCCGAGCATCGCGAGCATGCCTGCGCCCATGACGAGTTCGCGACGGCTGATGAGATCGAGTCCGTTCTGGTTCGACGGATTCTGGTCTGACATGGATACCTCCTGCGGATGGATTCGCTGCAAGCATAGCGTCGGATGCACGCCCGGCCGCGATATCTTCGGCGTCGCTGACCGGTCCTCGGATTCAGTTCTGACCCGAATACACTAGAATCGACGGTGTGACCGCCAACGGGGAAACCACGATGATTCGACGCCGCTCACTGTTCGCGCTGCTGGTGCTGCACTTCCTGCTCAGCGGCGGCACCGTGATTGCCGAGTCCGATCCGCAGAACGTTCTGATCACCGGCTCGAACCGCGGCATCGGGTTCGAGTTCGTGAAGCAGTATGCCGCAAGAGGCGCCGAAGTCATCGCGACCTGCCGCAATCCCGGCGGCGCCGACGAGCTCAACGCCTTCGCGGCAACGCGCGACAACGTCACCGTCGAGCGCCTCGACCTGGTCGACCTCGACGGCATCGATGCATTGGCGAAGAAATACGCCGACCGGCCGATCGACGTGCTGATCAACAACGCGGCCCTGATGCGCGGGCCCGACCCCGGGCAGACCTTCGGCTCATTCGACTACGAGTGGTTCGACGAGTGGTATCACACGAATACGCGCGGACCGTTGAAAGTTACGGAGGCCTTCTGGCCGAACGTCATGGCCGCCGACAACGGCCTGGTCGCGTCGCTGACCACCGGGCAGGGGCAACGCGGTATCCCGGTGCTCGGCTTCGCGTATTACAAGAGCACCAAGGCGGCTCTCGACAACCTGTTTCTCGACGTCGCCCGCAAGGGCAGGAAGGATGGCGTGCGCGTCATCACGATCAGCCCGGGCCGTGTGCCGACCCACGGCGGCCCGCTGCGCAAAGGCATGGTCCGGATCGAAGACAGCATTGCCGGCATGATCGAGGTGTTCGACGCGTTTGCGCTCGAGCAAAACGGCGGCTCCTACCGCCATGACGGGTCGGAGATGACGTTGAAGTAGCGGACAAGGCGCCGGATCTACTTCCGGCACCTTTTCCGGGCGCTCTTCTTACATTTTCTTCTTCTCGACCACCTTGTCTGCGGCGCTGAACACGTCGGCTAACTGATCCTGTCCACCGATCCGGCTCACACCGAAAACAATACCGGCGCCCGACTTCGACTTGTCGCCGCGATGCTTGGGGTGCTCGATCTTCGCGAGGCCCTCGCTTTTGATGTATTGCCGGATTTCCCGGTCGGCCGCGGCGAGCGCGGCCTCGACCTGCGCCTGGGTATTGCCCGCGCCGACGACGACGAAGCTGAACTCGTCGCCACCGTGCCGAAAACTGCACGTGTGGTCGTCCGTGCGCAGGCTCTCGATGTGTTGCTCCGTGATACGTGCCATGCGGCCGTAGACGTCGTCTGCGCCGGTGTGGCCGAGCACCGCGTTCAAGCCGCCGAGATTCTGAATGTCGACTTCGACGTAGAACGCACTGTCAAACTGGCTTGCGCCGACGCTTTCGATCGCTCGTGCGACGGTCGGCCGTCGGTCTTTCGCCGGCGCGAAGCCGGTCACGCCATCGATGGATTCGGCCCCGCTGAGGCCATACAGGACCAGTGAATCCTTTCGCGACAGGCCCATTTCCACTGCGGTCGCGACAAATCTTTCCTGCCGCGCGGTCGCTTCGCAGTCGAATACCTCGCTATCGTGGGTCTGCCCGACATTGCCGACCAGCAAGCCCGCCAGCAGCAGGCCGGCGCCCGCTTTGGCTATTCCAGGACTCTTCATTATGGCTTGCCTCGATGTGACTTAATCAGTGCCGATCACTGTGGGTGCACCGATGAGCCGATACCGTGATGAAGTTCACAGGTCGAGGCGTCGCTGTGACTACAAACGGTGCAGGATTATTTTATCGGCGACGAAAATTGATCCGGCACCTTTTTAAACCTGCCGCCGCAACAACCGATACCCGAGCACCGCCCCGACCATCGCGGCGCCCGCCGTCGGCGCCAGGTGCAGCTTGATGATGTGCAACGGCTCGTGCATGCACGCGAGCTGCATCAAAAACGCCGGGATCAGCCCGGCCGCAAAGCCCGTCCATGCGCCCGTCGACGCGGCATGCAGCGGCAGCATGCGCCGGATCATCATCAATCCTGCGAGCGTCAGCGGCGCCGCGTAGAGCAGTACTTCCAGCGCGCAGTGCGGGCGCTTGCCCGCCATCGACGGCGTCAGCACCGGCGCGAGCAGCGCGACCCCGAACAAACCGAACCAGATCGCCAGCAGCACCAGCGGTACGCGCGCGCGGCGCCACGGGCTGCGTACATCGGGAACCCCGAGCGCGAACGCCGTCCATGCCATGCCGAAGCACGCGATCACGCCGAGTATTGTTTCGAGCGCGAAGCGCGGCGTCGCGGTGAGTTGCCCGACGAAACCCGGGCGGAACGGCTGTATCAACGCCATCACCGCGGCCGTGCTCAGCATTGCCAGCAGCCACCAGGCCAGCGCGCTGCGGCCCGGCCTGGACGGCCGGCCGGTCGGGGTCAGGTCGTCGACCAGGTTTTCTATTGTGCGATCCAGTTTACTCATTTCGCCGTGTGATCCTCCGCCTCCGTCTTAAACAAGAAACAATCGCCGCGCATGCTTGAGCGCGCGGTGCAGCCGCACCCGGACGGCCGCGACCGAGATGCCCAGTTGCATGCCGACTTCGCCGGCGCTGTAACCGAGGTACTTCGTCCGCACGATGATGTCGCGATGCTCGCGGCTGAGCTGCGACAGTATCAGGCTGGCCTCCGCCGCCGTGGCGACCGCGTTGGTTGCGGTGTGCGGTTGGCGGTCCGGATCGAGTTGTTCGTGGTCGTTGCCGCGGCGACGCAGGTGATCGATCGACCGGTGCCGGACGATCGCGAACAGCCACGCCCGGAACGGCCGCGCGGCGTCGTATGTATGGCGACCCTTGTGAATGCTCAGCAGGCATTCCTGCGTGATGTCGTCGATGAAGTCGGCCGGGCCGAAGCGCACGTGCAGGTAGCGGCGGATCGTCGTCGCGACTTCGGTCAATAGTTGTTCGTACGCGGATTTGTCGCCGCGCTGCGCGGCGGCCATCCAGGTCGCCCAGCGTGCGTCGTCGTCCTGCCAGTCGCGCGTCACGACATCAGGCCGGGCCGATCGCTCGAGTGACGCGGCGATCGACCCGGCGGGTTGCCCGGCAGGTTTGACCCGGCGTGGCGCCGGCGTACCGATTAGTTATCGCCTCGGTAGCGGCCTCGCTTGGCGACAATCGTGACTTTCGCGACCGGGTTGCGCCAGTCGTAGGTCGCCGGGCCGAGCACTTCGAAGCCGTCGGCGTCTTTGTCACCGAGTTCGTGGAAGCCGTTACCCACATGGATGTGACCCTCGTCGTCCGGACCGGGCACCGGGGAGTAGCCCTCGCCGCCGCAGCGCGGTCCCGGCATATTAGCGCAGGACTGGTCGTTCGCTTCGGTGCCGGCGTCATAGGCGCGCGCGTAGTAGCTGGTTGAACCTCGCCACGGCAGCCTGACCGTGTCGAGCGCGGCGAACGTATCATTCGTCGGGATCAGCATCGCCGCGAGGCTCAGGAACTGCCGGCGCGGGTCGCCGCGGAGCTTGAAGGTGATGGAATCGCCCGGGACGAGCAGCGAATCGCCTTGTGCAATATCGCCGACCGCGTTGCCGGCGTTCTTCAGCACTTCTGCCAGCGGATCGGTCGCGCCGCCTTCGGCGAGCTGCTCGAGCTCGACGCCGGCCTTGGTGCCGACCTCGAACAGGCCGACGGACGGCTTGTGGGTCGCCAGCAGCAACGGCGTGAACGTCTGGCCCTGCGTGATGTTGGTGATGGTCACCTCGTAATACACGCCGCGGTCCGCGGCGGCGGGGGTCGCGGCGAAGACGAGGGCGGCCGCGGCGGCCAGCGTGATTGTTGTATTCTTGAGCACGTTGTGGGTCTCCTTGGGTGAGGACAAACAGATCGCTTACCCGAACGAATACGCAGACCCTCCAAAAACGTTACTGGGAAAAACGTTACCGGGAAAAACGAATGCGTGCGGCGCGGCATCTGCGGGTGCCGCGGATTTGCTCTACACTGCCGCAATAATCCCGAGCACCCGGAGGCAGTCGCCGTGATCGAATTCAAACTCAATGGGGAACCGGTAGCGTCGCAAAGCGATCCCGATACGCCGCTGCTGTGGGTGGTGCGCGACGAACTCAAACTCAAGGGCACGAAATACGGCTGCGGCATCGCGCAGTGCGGCGTGTGCACGGTGCACGTCGACGGCGCTGCAATGCGTTCGTGCGTCATCCCGGTCGGCAGCGTGGCCGGGCGAGCGGTGACGACGATCGAGGGCCTCGCAACCGACGTCGGCGAGGCGCTGCAACAGGCCTGGGTCGACGAGCAGGTCCCGCAATGTGGCTACTGCCAGCCCGGCCAGATCATGCAGGCCGCGAGCCTGCTGGCGACGACCCCCAGCCCGACCGACGAGCAGATCACCACCGCGATGAACGGCAACCTGTGCCGCTGCATGGCGTACACGCGCATCCGCAAGGCCATCAAGGCCGCCGCGGGTACCGCTGAGCAGGAGGCGTAGGCATGGCGATGCGCAAACAAGACCTGACGAACGCGATCAGCCGCCGCACCTTCCTGGCCAACAGCGCGGGCGCCGGCCTCGTCATGGGCCTCGGTGTCGTGCTGCCCGGCTGCGGGCGCGAAGAAGTGACCGCCGACATCGCGAGCGACATCGGCAAAGATGGGGCCAGCCGCAGTTTCGCGCCGACCGTGTGGTTCGAGATCGACGGCGACGGCGGCGTACTCATTAATATAGCCAAGGCGGAGATGGGCCAGCACGTTGGCACCGCGCTGGCGCGTGTCATTGCCGACGAGCTCGGCGCCGACTGGGACGCGGTCGAGATCAAACACGTCGACAGCGATCCGCAGTGGGGCTACATGGTGACCGGCGGCTCGTGGTCGGTGTTCACGACTTTCGCGATGTTGTCGCAGGCGGGCGCGGCCGGGCGCATCGTATTGCGCGACGCCGGCGCCGCGCTGCTCGGCGTCGACCCCGCCGATTGCACAGTGGCAGCCGGCAAGGTTGCCGCGAACGGCGCGCAGGTCTCGTTCGCCGACATCGTCCAGCGCGGCGACATCAGTCGCACGTTCACCGAGGAAGAACTCGGCGCGTTGCCGCTGCTGCCCGCGGCGGAGCGACGCTTCGTCGGCCAACCCACGCTGGCGCGCGACGTGCCGACGAAATCCAGTGGCCAGGCGGAGTACGGGCTCGACGTCGAATTGCCGGGCATGGTGTATGCGCATCCGCTGATCCCGCCGACGCGCTATGGCAGCACGATCAACGGCATCGACGACACGGCCGCCAAAGACATCCCCGGTTACCAGCAGACGCTGGCGCTGACGGATTCGGCGGAGGTGCTGCAGGGCTGGGCCGTCGTGATCGCCGACGATTATCCGAGCGCGATGAAAGCAGCCGCTGCGGTGCAGGTGGACTGGGCGCCCGGGCCGACCGCGAATATCGGCGAGGCCGACATTACCGGCGAGGGCGCAAAACTGGCCGCCGACAAGAACGCCGGCGTGCTCGTCGTCGACGACGGCGATGTGACGGCCGCGCATGCAGACGCGGCGAACACGCATAACGCGACGTATACGACGAGCACGGCGTTGCATTTCACGCTCGAGCCGGCGAATGCGCTGGTCGAGTTCGTCGACGGCAAGTGCCATGTTCATTCCGGCAACCAGTGGCAGTCGCTTATCCTGCCGACACTTGCGAAGTCGCTGGGCATGGCAGAGACCGACATCATCATTCACCAGTACTACCTGGGCGGCGGCTTCGGCCGGCGCCTGTGGGGTGACCCGATGATCCCGGCCGCGCTCGCGGCGAAGGAGCTCGGCAAGCCGGTCAAGCTCGTGTTCCAGCGCGAAGACGACAGCCGCTTCGACTGCGTGCGTTCGGCCTCGGTGCAGCAGTTCGATGCGTCGTTCGATGCCGCCGGTCAGCTGACCGGCATCGAACATGCGGCCGCGGCCGGTTGGCCGACGCTGACGCTGGCCCCGGGTTTTCTGGCCGACGGCGTCGACGGCAACGGCAAGTACGACACGTTCTCGATCAGCGGCGGCGACCACTGGTACACGCTGCCCAATCACCGCGTGCGCGCGATCAATAACGAACTCGCGCAGCGGACCTTCCTGCCGGGCTGGCTGCGTGCCGTCGGTCCCGGCTGGGTTGGCTGGGGCGTCGAGACGTTCATGGATGAGCTCGCGGAAATCGCCGGCGAGGACCCGGTCGAGTTCCGGCTCGCGCGACTCGACGCCACCGGCAAGAACGCCGGTAAAGCACCCGAAGCGGTCGGCGGCGCGGCGCGGCTGGCGAACGTGTTGAACGATGTCCGCAAGCGCTCGGGCTGGGGGCGCGAGTTACCCGCCGGCGAGGGCATGGGCGTCGCGGTCTGCGCCGGCCAGGAGCGCACGATGCCGACGTGGTGTGCCTGCGTTGCACATGTCGCGGTGGACAAAGACACACAGCAAGTACAGGTCAAAAAAATCTGGCAGACGATCGACTGCGGCACCGTCGTGCATCCCGAAGGCGCAATGGCGCAGGCCGAGGGCGCGACGCTGTGGGGCGTGAGCCTCGCGCTGCATGAGGGGGCGTCATTTGTCGACGGCCAGGTCGGCCAACGCAACCTCGGTGACTACACGCCGCTGCGCATGGCCGATGTACCCGAGCTCGACATCACGTTCATCGACAGCATCGAATTCCCGACCGGCCTCGGCGAACCGCCGCTGATCTCAGTACCGCCGGCGATCGGCAACGCGATCTACGCCGCGACCGGCACGCGCGCCCGCGACCTGCCGATCCGGCTGTGATTTTCGGGGTCTGAACCCGGCTCTTTCCGGCGGCGGCGGTACCGGAACGTCGGTTGCGTAAATGAGAGCTTTCGCCCAATTTTCCAGTCCGCCCGGCTGAGTTTTTCTCAACCGGCAGCTGAAGTTTTTTCGTTTGTGGTCCTGTCTCCGCGCGCCTATCGTGCGCGTGTCGATCCGGCGCCTGTGGCCGGGCAGGCTTTTACAGAGCAATTACCTCTGGAGACCAGACCATGTTCAATCAAGCCAAACCTGCACGCGATGCATTCACCTTTAGCCTCGGCGGCATGAAGACGATCTCGTCGTTCTTCGCCGCGCCGGCCATTGCTGACGATCAACTTAATAAGGCGCGCGAGGCCCGATTGCGCGGCGTAAAATGCGAGCGAACGCTCGCACGCCATCGCTCGCCCCGCAGTCTTTTTGCCCGGCTGCCGACATCCCTGCGGCGACGCGTCAGCTACTTCGCCTAGCCCGGGTTCACCACCGCCAGTAACAGGGCGAAAGCGGCAATGCCCAGCGAGGCCATCAGTAGCAGCGCCAACGCCAGCTGGCCCAAGTGGAGAAGTCGCGCGGACGGGTTACGAAACAGCCCGGCCGGTGCGTACAGCAAACTGAAGATCATCACGATCAGTCCTGGCGTCGACATGATCGGCAAGTACATGATTGCCGCCAGGCGCAATGCATCGACGTCGACGGGTTCGGCTGCCGTGCCCCGGCTGGCCAGCCAGGCGATCGGCGGCACCCAGATCAGCAATAGCGCGGCGGCGAGGGCGATCAGCAGCGCGTAGTTGAACCCGGACGCGCGAAACAGTCGTTCATTGTCCCAGCGCCGGCGAGCGGCCAATAGCATTATCAGACCAACCGCCGCTGCGGCCACCACGCCCGCCGCCAGCGCCGGTCCGGGCAGGGTTCCGAGCCCCAGCGCGTCGCGCACGAACGGCGTCGCCATCACGACAACTGCCGTGGCCAGGGTGCCCAGCGCCAGCGCGCGCCGGGGCGGATAGTGCCAGGCCTGCCATAACGCATAGATGCTGGTCGCCAGCGCCACCGGCGTCAGCAGGACCACCAGGTACACCGTGCCGAGGCTCGACGGCGTACCCAGAAACAGGCCCAGCGCCGGCAGCATCACCAGCAGCTGCCCGACGAAAACGAAGCGAAGCAGGGTCATGGCGCAAGACTAGCCGGGTGCGTCGACGGTGCAACTGCGCAGGTCACGTTCGTCGCGGTTCGGTCTCCGTCGGCACGCGAAACCGAGACACGGTGGGTGGTAGACTGGCTGCACGTAACTCGCGGAAAACGTATCGGGAGTCGAGCCAATGAAAACAGCAAACGATATTCTGGAGGCGAAGGGACACGAGATCTGGAGCATCGATCCGGACAAGTCCGTATTCGACGCTCTGGCGCTGATGGCGGACAAGGAGATCGGCGCGGTCCTCGTCATGGCGGGCGAAAAGCCGGTCGGTATCATCACGGAGCGCGATTACGCGCGCAAGGTCGCGCTGGAGGGCAAGACGTCCCGCGAGGCGCGCGTGCAGGACCTGATGACTCGCCGCGTGCTTTGCGCGCCCCCGGACCGGACGGTCGAGGAATGCCTCGCGCTGATGACCGACAAACGCGCGCGCCACATACCGATCGTGGACAAAAAGCGCGTGATCGGCCTCATTTCGATCGGCGACGCGGTGAAGGCGGTCATCGCCGAGCAGCAATTCGAGATCGAGCGACTGCAGCAGTACCTCGACGGCTAGACCGCAGGCGAGTGCGGGATTCGGGATAAAGGCCCGCCCCATGCGACTATCAGCGGGTCCGGCGCCGCAGAAATAAATTCCGCATCTTTGCGGTTATTGATGTATAGTCCGCCCGTCTCAGGCGCACTTCGGTCTGCGCCTCTACGAAGGCCCGCAATCTCGCGGCGCCCGAAACACACCAAATTCCAGCCTGGACCGAACCACGCGCCTCCCAATCACGGGGGATGCGACTGGATCAGGCGACTCGGAGCAACAATCTAAATGTTATTCAAAGACCTCGGCCTGTCGGCCGAACTGCTGCGTGCAATCGACGAACAGGGCTACAACGAAGCCACGCCGATTCAGCAGCAAGCTATTCCCGTCGTGCTCGAAGGACGCGACATTCTCGCCGGCGCACAAACCGGCACCGGCAAGACCGCCGGTTTCACGTTACCGATTCTGCAGCGCCTGCAACTGGCGGGCCCGTCGGGCGATTATCCGCGCGTGCTGATACTGACCCCGACGCGCGAGCTCGCGGCACAGGTCGAGCAGAGCGTTAGCGACTACGGGCGGCATCTGCCGTACCGGTCGTTGACGATATTCGGCGGTGTCAGCATCAATCCGCAGAAGGCCAAGCTGCGGCAGGGCACGGACATCATTGTCGCGACGCCCGGCCGGCTGCTCGATCACATGCAGCAAGGTACGGTCGACCTGTCCGACGTCGAAATACTCGTGCTCGATGAAGCGGACCGCATGCTCGACATGGGTTTCATCCGCGACATGCGCCGCATTTTCAAAGTGCTGCCCAAAGAGCGGCAGACGCTGCTGTTCTCTGCCACGTTCAGCAAGGACATTCGCAAGCTCGCGAACGATCTGCTGCGCCAACCCGCCGAAGTGCAGGTGACGCCGCAGAATACGACGGTCGATAAAGTCAGCCAGGTTGTGCATCCGGTCGACAAGCGCCGCAAACGTGAGCTGTTGTCACACCGCATCGGGGCCGAGAACTGGCAACAGGTGCTGGTGTTCACGCGCACCAAGCACGGCGCCAATCGCCTGGCCGACCAACTCGACAAGGACGGCATCCGCGCGACAGCGATCCACGGCAACAAGTCGCAGGGCGCACGCACGAAGGCGCTGGCGCAGTTCAAGGCCGGTAAGGTGCGGGTGCTGGTGGCGACCGATATCGCCGCCCGCGGCCTCGACATCGACAAACTGCCGCATGTCGTGAACTACGAATTGCCCAACGTACCCGAAGACTACGTGCACCGCATCGGCCGCACGGCGCGGGCCGGGCAGGACGGCCACGCCGTATCGCTGGTCAGCCACGACGAGCAGGGTCTGCTGCGCGATATCGAGCGGCTGCTGCGGACCGAGATACCGAAGGAATTCCTCGACGGCTACGAGCCGGAGCACTGGAGTCACGCCCCGGCCGGCAAGCCTGCTGCGGGCAAGAAAACGAGCCAGCGTCGCCGCGGGCCGAAGCCGCCGCCCAAAACCACTGGCAAGTCCGGTCCAAAGTCGGGTAGCGGCGGTCGCAAACGCCGGCGCCGGCGTTCGGCACCTCGTTCCGCGGCACACTAAAGAAGGGTAAAGGTGCCGGGTCGATTTTCTGAACCGGCACCTTGTTCACCACGGCTGCTCTTCGCGGGTATAGCGAATGAACTTGCCGGAAACGTCGAGTGTCAGGTTGTCGATGACGTCGATCATCCCGGCGATGCTCTCCGGCGGTTCGATCAGTCCGGGGAAACGTCGCTCGGGCGGAATCTCGCCCGCGGTGTTTACCATGCCCGGGGATAACACGCAGACCGCAATTCCATGCTGGCGCACGTCGTTGGCGACGTTGCGCATGATCATGTTCTGCGCCGCCTTGCTGGACTTATAGAAGTACATCCCGGGCAGGTCGCCGCTATTCAAACCGAACGAGCCCGCCTGGGACGTGACCGAAACCATCTTGCGTTCGCGGCTGCTCTTCACGTGCTCGACGAAGGTTTCGCACATCTTCAGCGGGCCCAGCGCATTGGTGCGCATGAACGTGTCGAACTGGTCGAAGTCGATCGCACCGAAGGTCTGCGTCGCAAAATCGCCGAACACACCCGCGTTGTTGATGAGGATGTCGATCGGCCGGCCCGCGAGCCTGTCCGCGAGCGCATCGATCGACGCCGGGTGGCTGACGTCCAGTTGTTCGATCGCAATGGCGGGGCGGTTCGCCGCCAGTGCCTGCACGTCGGCCGCGGAGTCGGGTGACCGGACGCCGGCGATCACGTGCGAGCCGCGCTCCGCATATTGCCTGACGAATTCGAAGCCGATGCCGCGATTGGCGCCGGTCACTAGCACGGTCTTTTGGTAATCGTCGTTGTTCATCGCGCTGTGTCCCTGAATCTGCGGGGCCTTGACAGGATTGCATTTTATTTTGCAATCTGCAAAATAGTCAAATGGCTACGACGGCAAGCAAGCAGGACGCCCGCTGGGCGCGCACCCGGCAGCGGCTGATCGAGGGCGGGCGCGAAGCGTTCGCCAGCCGCGGTGTCGAAGGGGCGTCGGTACTCGATATCGTGCGCGCCGCCGGCGTGTCGCAGCCGTCTTTCTATAACCATTTCGCATCGAAAGACGCGCTCGCGCGCGAGATCGCGGCCGAGTTTTTCCACGCGGATCGTCGGGCCAAGCGCGCCGTGTTCGCAAAGACCGCGGATCCCGCCGAGGCGATCGCGATCAACGTGGTCGATACGTTGTCGATTGCGACGACTGACCCGGTCATCGCGTGGACGCTGATCAAAAGTTCCGCGCTGCGTTCCGCCGTGATTTCCGCAGCCAACGATCCGCTGGTGGACATGATTCGCTCTGGCATCGAAGTCGGGCGCTTCTCCGCGAGTTGCGCGAAATCGGTAGCGCTGGCGATTCGCG
>JBPCXI010000068.1:0-12951 GCA_051008895.1 Gammaproteobacteria bacterium
TTGGCGGCGACGGCTGTGCCGGGTATGCCGGCACCGATTCAGTAGTACTGTTCGGCAATATCGCTACGGCCGGCGACTATGCGGATGGGTGGTTGGCGCAGAGCGTCGGCGGCGGTGGCGGCGACGGCGGTTTTAGCGTCGCCGGAACACTGTCGAAAGGCTCGGCCGCGGCGTTCAGCATGGGCGGCAGCGGTGGCCCGGGCGGAGCCGGCGGTACGGTCGACGTGAAGACGATCGCGAATTTCACGACGACCGGCAAGGACGCGCACGGCATCGTCGCGCAGAGCGTTGGCGGCGGTGGCGGTTCCGGCGGTTTCAGCGTCGCCGGCGGTTTGTCCGGCAACACGGGACTCGCCGCGAGCCTCGGCGGCAGCGGTGCAGCCGGCGGCGATGCGAAGTCCGTCACGCTGGCGAGCGCCTTCAACAACATCCAGACCGGCGTTACCGGGAAGTACACCGCGGCAACGGAGTCGCTCAAACTCATCGATGCCGGCGTGCTGGCAACCTTGAGCGCAGCCGGTTACGAAACGATCGCCGAACTGGCCGCCGCGTCGCCGGACAGCCTGCAGGATATCGTCGGCATCGACGCGGCCACGGCCGACGACGCGGTGTCAAAAGCGAAGCAGTTCATGCAACGGGACAGCCACTCGTACGGCATCCTCGCGCAGAGTGTCGGCGGCGGCGGCGGCGATGGCGGCTTCAGCGTTGCCGGCTCGGTCAGCAAAGGGCCGGCCCTGACATTCGGCATCGGCGGTTCCGGCGGCGCGGGTGGCGCAGGCGGCCTCGTGGACGTCAACATCGGTGGCGACATCATCACGAACGGTCAGCTCGGGTACGGCATCCTGGCGCAGAGCGTCGGCGGCGGCGGCGGATCGGGCGGCTTCAGCGTCAGCGCCAGCCTGTCGAAACAGAGCAGCGGCATCAGCGCGAGCGTCGGCGGCAAGGGCGGCGACGGTGGCGACGCGGGTGTCGTCAATCTTCAATTGACGGCAAACATCGAGACCCGCGACGCGGGCTCGCACGCGATCGTCGCGCAGAGTGTCGGCGGCGGTGGCGGATCCGGTGGTTTCAGCGGAGCGATCGCAGGCGGTTTCGGCAACGGCTCGAAGCTGGGCGTTTCCATCGGTGGCGAGGGTGGCGTGGCCGGTGACGGCAAGGCCGTCAACGTTAGCGTGACGAGTCCATCGAGAACCATCACGACTCGCCAGCAGGCTGCCTACGGCATCTTCGCGCAGAGCGTCGGCGGGGGTGGTGGCGACGGCGGCTTCAGCCTGTCGGCGTCGCTCGGCAAGACGGACAAGAGCTGGAACGGCAATGTGTCGATCGGCGGTGATGGCGCAGGTGGCGGAATCGGCGGCATCGTGACGGTCGATGCCAAAGGTTCGATCAGGACCGAGGGCGCCCAGTCGCACGGCATCGTCGCGCAGAGCGTGGGCGGCGGCGGCGGTAACGGCGGCTTCAGCGCTTCCGGTTCGATCGTCAGGGGCCAGAACACGAAATCGCTTGAAGTCAGCGTCGGCGGCGGCGGCGGAACCGGCGCGCGAGCGAGTGCGGTGACCGTCACGAACGCCGGCAATGTTACGACGCGAGGGTTGATGACTGCAGCGACGGATTTCCGCGAGGCCGGCCAGCCGATGGTCGAGGATCGGCTCGGCACTCTCCGCGATGGCGCCGTCGGCATCCTCGCGCAGAGCATCGGCGGCGGCGGCGGCAACGGCGGTATGAGTTTCTCTGGCGATTTCTCGGGCGCCGAGGCCAAGAATGTGTCGGTATCGGTCGGCGGCGCCGGCGGCAACGGCGGGGAAGGTCGCGCCGTGAGCGTGATCAATGATGGACGCATCGATACGCTGGTGCAGGACTCGCACGGTATCGTCGCGCAGAGCATCGGCGGCGGCGGCGGCAACGGCGGCGCCAGTTATTCCGTTGGCGCCGGCTTCGGCGGCAAGGCGTCGACGTCATGGAACGTGAATACTGCGGTCAGTATTGGCGGCGCCGGTGGCAGCGGCGATCGCGGCGGCGTCGTAGACGTGACGAATCGCGACCTGATTGCTACTGCCGGCGACGACTCGCACGGCATCCTGGCGCAGAGCATCGGCGGCGGCGGCGGCACCGGCGGCAGCAGTTTCTCGGGCACGCTCGGTGGCGAAGCCAAAACCCAAGGGTCTGTGATGAACGGCCAGCTGTCGGTCGGGGGTCGCGGCGGCCAGAGTGACAACAACGTCGGTGGCGATGTGTCCATTCTGAGTCAGGCCGCGATTCTGACGTCCGGTGACAAAAGCGATGCGATCCACGCCCAGAGTATCGGCGGTGGTGGCGGCGACGGCGGCACCGCCAAGGGACTCTCTATCCTGACGAACAAGTTTGGCGCAAAAGCCACCAAGAACAGTCCGGTAGGGAAGAATTTTGACTTCCGCGTCAGCGTCGGTGGCGCCGGCGGAACCGGAAATATTGGTGGCGTTGTTGACATTATTAATGAAGCCTCGATTACGACCGCCGGGGAGCAATCGCGCGGCATCGTCGCACAGAGCATCGGCGGCGGCGGCGGTTCCGGTGGCGACGGCGCTAAGGGCACCGGCACGGCCCTGGACTTTCTCGAACTCGACAACAGCTACGGCGGTGGGACCGCCGGCCAGTCGAGGTTCAGCAAGGGGGGCGCGGAACAGAGGATGATGAAGAAGACCCGCAAGTTGTCGGTGGCAGTCGGTGGCGACGGCGGCGACAATGGGCACGGCGGCGCCGTCAACGTGAACAGCACGGGCGACATCCTTACCACCGGATGGGCTTCCACCGCAATCTTGGCGAAGAGCATCGGCGGCGGCGGTGGCGAGGCGCAGAACTACTACAAGGGTGAGGCAGAAGGCGGCTCGTCGGTCGCCGGGGCCACCGCGGCCAACGTCCGCTTGGGTGGCGTGGGCGGTGCGGCGGGCGACGGCGGCGACGTCGGCGTGGACTATGGCGGCAACATCAATACGAGCGGCGCCCAGGCATACGGCATACAGGCCATGAGCGTCGGCGGTGGAGGCGGTATCGCCGGTAACATCGATCGGGGCCAGCTCAGGGAGCTGGCCGACGTTGTGGACGAGAATTTCGATTTTTACGACCCCGATCTCCCGAATCTCGACGTCGTGCAATACGCGCGTTACACGGGCATCAATGTAGCCATCGGGCAGGATGGTGGTGGCGCCGGCGACGGCGGCATTGTTCGTATTGACGGATCGGGCAACATTCTCACCCGCGGTGATGATTCCCACGGAATCAAGGCCCAGAGCATTGGCGGCGGTGGCGGCTCCGCCAGCGGGCGCACCGACGAATTCGAGTACTTTCATTTCAATGGCAGCGTCGGCGGTAGCGGTTCGGGCCGTGATGTGACGGTCACCCATGTCGGCAACATCACGACCGAAGGTCGGGAAGCCGACGGTATCTTCGCGCAGAGTGCGGGCGGCACAAACAGCGAGCCGAACGCCGAATTCGCCTCAGGCAACGTAACCGTGACGGTGACTGGCGACATCACCGCGAGCGGCCCCGCTGCGAACGGCATCTTCGCGGAGAGCGTCAGCCTGACCGGCAATCGCGATATTTCACTGACGATCGCCGCGGGTACGGTCACGGGCGGCACCGTCGGTCAAGTCTCCGACGGCGCGGGCGGGGTAGAGGACTTAGCGGGTGCCGGCGTGCGGATCGCCAACGGTGCCAACAACAGGCTGGACAACCGCGGCACCGTGACGTCGGTGGACGGAATAGACGGCGCTGCGATTATCGGGGGCGCCGGCCGCGAGCTCGTGCTGAACGGGGGTACAGTGACCGGTTTGATTGATCTCGGCACGGGCGGCGATTTGTTCGTCAACGAGGGTACCGGTACCGTGAACGCAGCGGAGCTCGTCGGCCTCGGTGCGAGTGGATTATTCTTTAATTACGGCAAACTCGCGCCCGGCGGCGATGGCAATGTTCTGTCGACGACGCTGGACGGTAACCTGATTCAGGACATCGCCGGCACTATTAGTCTCGACGTCTTTGGCTCCGGTGCAGGTGAATTCGACCGGTTGTTCGTGACCGGCGATATATTGCTGGCAGGCCCGGTGGGCCTGTTACCCGGCGTCGATCCCGGCGGCTCGGTCGTTTTCAACCTGCTGGACGCCCTGTCGCTTGCCGAGCTGGTTGACAACATCTCGATTTTCGACTTCGTCCTGGGTGGTACGCAGGAGATGCCAACGATGTTGACCGACGCCAGTTTGTTTAACGAGTTGACGTTCATGGGTCAGACTTCGTCCGGCAGCTTCGGGTTGCTGCTGCAATCTGACGGTAGCTTCAGCGTAGTCCCGGTTCCTGCCTCTGTCTGGCTGTTCGGTTCAGCCCTGGCGCTACTTGGCTGGATGAGGCGACGCGGGCGGGTCGCGGGTTGAATCAGCTGGGCAACAAGTCTGGCGTCTGACAACGATTCACAGCTTCTTGAATTCCTGATCCAGGTCGAAGCGCGGCGACGTCACGTACTGCTCGAGATTCTGCAACCGCGTGTCCAGATCGCGGAATTTACCGCGGATGTCGCCGACGGCATAGTGCGGATCGCGCCGGACCGTGCGCCAGAAAGTCTCCTCGCCCGGGCTCCGATACAGGCCTGCTGGCTTGCGGGGCAACAGGATTGCTGCGACGACGTAGCAAATAATGACCGCCGGCAGCATGAAAAAGCACGAGAGCGCGACGATCCATCGGAGCGCTCTGACGCTGAAACCGAAGTAGTCGGCGATACCGGCACAGACGCCGGCGAACACGCCGTGCTCGACATCGCGGTACAGACGTCGCGGGTTCGGGTCGCGGTACATGTCGGCGTTCATTGGCTCTTCACCAAGCACGTGAGCAGCAGATACAGTAGCAGCGTTGGTATCGTGAAGAACCACAGCAGCAACAATGCGACGAGTCGCACGACCGTGCGGTCCAGCGAAAAATAATCGGCGACGGCCGCGCAAACCCCGGTCACGATCGCATCGCGGCGGCGACGCCGAAAACTGCGCCGAAATTCGGCGGGGCGGAAAAAGCGTTCGCCGGTCGTCATGATTTGTTCCTCCAGCCTTCGACGTTCTCGTCCAGGATAGATTCCAGTGTCTTCACGCGCTTTTCCATGCGCTGCGCAATTTGCCACAGGTCTTCGAGAGTCTGCGCCTCGTCGTTGCTGAGACCCTTTGCCGTCCGCCACTTCGTAACATAGTGGCTGACGATCCAGATCGGTGCCACGATGGTCAGTGCGAGAATCGCGGTTATTTCGCCCATGTTCTTGCAGTCTCCCTTGTGCGGTTTCCCGTGTGTCGTTGCTCTTGTCGATTGCCGGCGCGGTCGTATCTACACTTGCGCCGCGAGCGTCATCAGGCAACCGGTCGATACGACGAATTCGAAATAGGCCAGGCCGGCGATGACGAATATCAGCGAGATTGCGGTGCCTTCGACATATCCGGTTTTCATGTCGCATCTCCCTGCGCCGAGCCGGCGTTCATGCGCTTCTTCAGCTCGTTAAGTTCCTGTTCGACTTTCTCGTCGCCCTCGAGGTTCTGGATCTCCTGCCGAAGGTCGGGCCGCTCGCCGAGGTCGTAAGACTCGACGCGACCCTCGATGTTTTCGATCTTGCGTTCGAACTTCTCGAAGCGCATCAGCGCATCGTCGACCTTACCCTCATGCAGTTGCTCTCGCACGCGCAGCTGGTGGCTGCTCGTCTCGTGCCGGGTCAAGAGTGCCTTCTGGCGAGCCTTCGCGTCGGCGAGCTTGGCCTGCAGCCGCGTAATGTCGTCGTTTAGTTTGGCCTGGCCCTCGTCGATCTGCTGCAGCTGCTCGTCGAGCGAGTCGGCGATGCGTTCGGCCGATGCCTTCTCGCGTAGCGCGGCCTTGGCCAGGTCGTCGCGTCCCTTCGATACCGCGAGCTCGGCTTTGGCTTCCCACTCACCGGCCTCTGCCCGAATCGCGGTTAGCTTGCGGCGGTGCTGTTTCTTGTCGGCGATCGTGCGGGCCGCGGCGGAACGCACCTCGACCAGCGTGTCCTCCATCTCCTGAATCATCAGCCGCACGATCTTCTCGGGATCCTCGGCTTTCTCCAGAATCGAGTTGAGATTGGAATTAATGATGTCGCTCATGCGGGAAAAGATGCCCATCGTTCGGTCCTCGTCTGATTCTTCCGGGTCTGCCACAGGTATTGCATAAGCCGTGCCAGATTAGCGGAATCGAGGTAAGTCTCTGATTTCGATAAAGAAGTGCTGAAATCCGTGCGCGCCGGTCGCTCGATTTACTGGTTATAAATGCTAAGATAAGGCGGAATCCGCTTCTTATTGGTGAATTTGACCAGTGGCCACGCCGATCTCCGAGACCACGCCGATCATTGGCGAATCCGCGGCCTTCGTCGCGATGCTCGAGGACGTGTCCCGGGTCGCTGCGCTGTCCAAGCCGGTGCTGATCATCGGCGAGCGCGGCACCGGCAAGGAGCTCGTCGCGACGCGCCTGCACTATCTGTCGCCGCGCTGGGAAGAACCATTCGTCAAACTGAATTGCTCGGCGCTGACCGAAAGCCTGCTCGACTCCGAGTTGTTCGGCCACGAGGCCGGTGCATTCACCGGCGCTGCCAGGCGCCACGTCGGCAGGTTCGAGCGTGCTGCGGGTGGCACGTTGCTGCTCGACGAACTCGCGACGATCCCGGTGCGGATGCAGGAGAAGATCCTGCGCGTGATCGAGTACGGCGAGTTCGAGCGCGTTGGTGGTGCGGAAACGGTGAGTGTCGACGTGCGTATTCTCGGCGCGACGAACGCGGACTTGCCGGCGCTCGCGCGGCAGGGAAAATTTCGCGCCGACCTGCTGGACCGTCTCGCGTTCGACGTCGTCAACGTGCCGCCGCTGCGCGCGCGTCGCGATGACATCATACCGCTGGCCGAACACTTCGCGATCAACGTGATCCGCGAACTCGGACGCGAGCTGTTTCCCGGTTTCACCGACGAGTGTCGCGACGCGTTGCTGGCGAATCCGTGGCCGGCCAACGTGCGCGGTCTGAAAAACACCGTCGAGCGCTCGGTGTATCGCAGCGCCGATCCCGATGAACCCGTTGCAAATATCGTGTTCGATCCTTTCGCCGCATCGTATCTGGGCGCGGCCGCCGCGCCGGCAACGGAGGAGGCTGGCAATACGGATTCAGAGCCGGTGCCGGCAGCGACCAGCCTGCCGACCGACCTCAAAGGCGAAGTCGCGACGCTGGAGCAACGACTGGTCGACGAAGCGATGCAGGCGAGCCGGTATCGCCAGCCGCAGGCCGCCGAGCTACTCGGCCTCACGTACAACCAGTTGCGCGCGCTGCTGCGCAAGCACGGTCTCGTCGAGCGTTACGGCAGGGCGCGACGATAAATGAGCATCTCGGTCACGGATCGCATCAGGCGGCTGCAGGGTCAGCTGAATCTCGATCAGGACGGCATCATCGGGCCGGCGACGCTGACCGCGCTCGAACGAGTCGTGTCCGGCGCGAACGACGAGAAAGCTCACGCGGGTTTCAGCGTGATTGCGTCGCGGTCGGGTATCGGCGCGCTGATTCGCTTCGAGATTTCGACGCCGGCGTACTACCGGCGCAACCTGACCCATCCCGTCTGGCCGGGCGGCAATAGCGGGATCACGATTGGCATCGGCTACGACGTCGGCTATAGCAGCGTCGCGCAAATTCGCCGCGACTGGCGCGGCGTCATTCCGGACCGGAAGCTGGACCTGATAACCGGCGTCGCCGGCTTGAAGGGTAAGGCGGCTCGGGCGGCATTGTGGCGTTTACGCAATGTATCGATCTCGCTGGAGCAGGCGCGAACGGTGTTTTACCGGTCGACGTTGCCCGTGTATGCGCAGAAGACGCGACGCGCTTACGCCGGTATCGAGAAACTGCCTGCCGATGCGCAAAGCATGCTGTTATCGCTCGTTTACAACCGCGGCGCACGGATGTCCGGATCGCGGCGCCGGGAGATGAAGAACATCAAATCACTGGTCAAGAAAGGGGATATCGACGGCATCGCGGCCGAGGTGCGGAGCATGACGCGCCTTTGGGATGCAAGTGAGCTGCCGGGGCTGCACAATCGTCGCCAAGAAGAAGCAAAAAAGATCAGCAAGTCCCAGCGCGCTTACGACTGGCAGGAACTGATCTTCATCTAGAGACAGGGGAAGGACAATCAGGTCGAGTACTTGCACCGCGATCTTCGTCGGCGCCGTTGCGGGGCTGTTGATCGGCGCGCATCCAGTCGCCGATGCAGCCGAATTCAACCTGGAGCCGATTCGCGTCACGACCGGCAGCCCGAATGGCGCGTCGAATGCGCTGACGCTGACCAATGCCGGCAGCTGGGTCTACGACGACGTCGCCAATACCGTCACGCTGAGCGGCAGCTTCCGGGCGGACTTCGGCATCGGCCCGGCGCCGACAGGTAGCCTGTTCAGTCACGCATTTACCGACGTCGTGATGGAACTCGGCGCGACCACGATCAGCGGCGCGGCGTATGAGTGCATCGAGGGGCAGTTCGGCGGCCAGGTCGGCGCCAATCTGTGCGCCAATACCGGGTTCGGCGGCGACTTCGTCAACGACACGATGCTGGATTACGGCACGGTGCCCGGCACGCGTGTCGTTGGCAATGACGACGCTGCGGTCGGCCCGCAGCAGCAACTGGCGGACTACGCATCGACGTTGAACATGTTCGACGGCAGCATGCTGGTCATCGAGTCGCCCGCGTGGAGCGGCAATCCTGGCGTCGCCGGCATTCAGCTCGAGTTCCTGGTGACCAGTGCGCCGCAATTACTCGACGTGCCCGATGTCATCGGCCTCGAGCAGTCGGCGGCGGCAGACGCGCTGGTCGCGCTGGGGCTGACGGTCGGTAGCATCGCGATGGCCAACGACCCGGTCGTGCCGGCCGGTCAGGTCATCAGCCAGAACCCGCTGCCGTGCACCGAGTGCGCCATGCTGAACGACCCGGTGAGCCTGGTCGTGTCGCTCGGCCCGCTGCCGGTGCTGACGATTCCCGAGCAGATCGATGCACTCGCCGATGACGTGCGCGCGCTGGGTCTGCATTTCTGGTTCGAACGATTCCTCGTCGGCGTGCTACGCAGCGCGGCGGCGCCGCTGGAGAAGTGCAACGCGGAGGCGGGTGAAGCGCAGGCGCAACCGCGGCGCTGGCGGCGTCAGAGCCGGCAGGCGCGTATCTGCCGCAACGACGGCGAGGACGTAGCCGTCCGGCAATTGCGTTTCTTCGCCGCGATCGTCGACTACCTCGGCCGTTGGAAAATCCCGGGCGACGACGCCGACGCGATCGTCGCGCGCACGAACGAGATCATCGACTTGCTGTTGATCGAGCCGCCGACGACCGGGCTATACAAGATCATGATCGATGGCGTCGAGCGCGAGTACTACCTGCGCGTGCCGGAAAACTACCGGGAATACGGCGATCCGCAGCCGATTATCTTCGCGCTGCACGGCGCGACGGGTACTTACTTCGACTGGTTCGAGGGCGGGTTCCAGGGCGACGGCCTGCAGCAAGAGGTCGGCGACCAGGCGATCATGGTGTTCGGTCAGGCGGCGGTCGGCAGCGGCGGCATCACGCTATGGGACCCGGCGCGGGACTTCGCCTATTTCGAGAACGTGCTCGCGGAGGTACAGGACCGGCTGCTGATCGACCCGAACCGCGTCTTCATCACCGGCCACAGTGCCGGCGGCGGCTTTACGCATCAGCTCGGTTGCGCCTTCGGCGACGTGATCCGCGCGATCGCGCCGAGTTCCGGCGCGTTGGTCGCGCGCGAATGCGTCGGCTCCGTCGCGGTGATGCAGATGCAGAGCAATCAGGACATGGTCACGCCGATCGGCATCGTCGCGCCGAGTCGCGACTTCTGGGTCGCGTACAACGGCTTCGAGCTGGACACGTTCGCCGACGGCATCGTGCCGCCGTGCGTTGACTACTCGCTCGGTGCGTCCCTGTATCCGGTGCAGTGGTGCGAGCATTCGAGTACCGGCGCCAACGGCCACCAGTGGTGGGACGGCGCCGACGAGGCGGTCTGGGCGTTCTTCTCGAGCCTGCCGACCGCGGTGCCGACCGTCGAGCCGCCGCCCGGCGGCGGCAACGACCGCGTGCTCGATGAGTTTCCGGCGACGCTCAGTTTCACCGTGCGCTATCCGGCCGACATCAACCCGGTGACGCTGCTCGCCGCGGTGCTGTACCCGGCCGGCACGCAGCAGCCGATCCTGAACGCGCCGCTGTGGTTCCTGAATACCAGCATCCCGTTCGCGCCGGCGACGCCCGGCACCGTGCAGAGCTACGACAACGTGCCGATCCGGATCTTCGAGCCGTCGCCCGGCGTGCCGTTGCCGGGCACATACACGTTGTCGATCAGCGTGTTCGTCGAGGGCGGCAGTTTCCCGATCCCGGCGACCGGCATCGATCACATCGCGTTATATGAGATCGAGATCCAGGACCGGTTCTCGCCGCTTGTGATCGACGAGGTGCTGGACCTGATCCCGGTCGAATCCTTTTAACGAGGTGCGAGGCACAGAGATGACGGACGTTGACGATTTCCTTAGGCGCTACCGAAGCGCCTGGTGGGCGAACTCCGCGGCGCAGATCGAATCCCACTGGGATACGAGCGCGCCGGGCCCCTTCTATAAAGCGGAAGAGATCCGCGACATCATCACCGACTGGGATGAGTTGCGGGCGTACTGGCAGCACAACGAAGGTTTCAACGAGGTCAATGAACTGTCGTATGCCGACATCGTGACCCGGCCGATCGGTGATACGCATCTGCTGGTCGGCCTGAAGATGCGCTGGGATATCCGTTTTGCGCAGGACGCGAAGCAGATCGACGGCAGCGCGTTCGCGTGGGCCGGACAAACGATGGGCGGTGACAATTCGGTCGCCGCGGTTCTGCAGAAAGTCGACGGTGACTGGCGCCTGGTCTCGTGGGTCGAGGCGCCGGACGCGCCGATCCTGTACATGGCGGACCTTTACCTCAAGAACGTCCGCCCGGATTTTCCTGCATCCGGGTAATCTTTCGACGCTCGCATACAGGGTGCGCCGCTTCGATATCGAGAGATAAGGAACGAGGTGCCGGGTCAGTGTTGCCTGGCAACACCAACCCGACAACTCTTTAACGCCTCCAGTTGCGTTACGCGTAGCGCGTGTCGGACGGCGCCGGTTCGGGCGGAGTCGTCACGTCACGTCCGATCAGCATCTCGCCGATCCGGCTTGATGCGCCGTCGTAGAAACCGCATTCCGTATCTTCCAGGGACCGCGGATTGCGGAATGTACCGAACAGCATGTCGATGATCGGCAGGTCGGCGTAGTTGTACCGGTGCATACCGCGCGCATGGTGCAGGTTGTGACTCTCGGGTCGCTGAATCACGTAGCCCAACCAGTGCGGCGTCGCGATGTTCGCGTGCTGAAACATTGCACTGAACAGCAGGAACAAATGGCCGATGATCGCTGCCTCAACGGTCAGGCCGAGGAGCGGAATGAACACCAGGCTGCCCGCGGTCACGAACATTGCCGCGTCAATCGGGTGCAGGTAGTTCGCGCCGAACGCGTCGATGCTCTCCGCACTGTGATGCAGCTGGTGGCCGAACCCCTTCCATAACCAGTCCGATGCGTGCACCGCGCGGTGGTACCCGTAATGGATGAACTCGTATACGAGTATGCCGACCGCTGCGCCGGCGAATATGCCGAGGCCGCTCAGATCGAACAGCGTGTAGTCGCCGAGCAGGTTCGCCCAGAACATGGCGACTTCGCCGGTCCAGAGCACGATGGCAATCGTCACCAGCAGCGCGCGCGCCCGCCAGAAACGCGGCTTCGAGTAGCGGCGCTTCTGTACGACGTAGTCGAGCAGCAGGAACGCCGGTATCAGCAGCGGCATATAGGTTGCGATAGTGTCGAACATGATGATCTCCCTTTCCGTTTATGTGGCATACCAATCGGTATGTAAATATCGTAGGCAAGGAGAAACTCCGATTACATACCTTTTGGTATGTTTTCGAAATAAAATTATTAAATGTTTTTAAAACAAGATATTAGAGAGATACTTCGAGCACATCGAGGCACGCGTTCGCGCCATACCAATTAGTATGCTTTAATCACCGCATGGGCAGAAAAGGCACCGAGACCAGGCAGCAGATCATGGATACCGCGCAGTCCATGATCCTCGAGCGCGGCTACGGCGGAACGTCCGTCGACAGCGTCATCAAGAGCATGGGGCTGACGAAGGGCGCGTTCTTTCATCACTTCAACAGCAAGAGCGATCTCGCCAAGGCGCTGATTCAGCGGTATTCCGATGACGGCGTGCAGACGTTCAACGAGACGATGGAGCGGGCGCGCAAGCTGAGTGACGATCCGCTGCAGCAATTGTTGATCGCGATCGGCCTGTACATCGAAGCGTTCGATGGCCTGACCGAACCCTACGAAGGTTGCCTGCTGGCATCTTACGTATACGAGCTGCAGCAATTCGACGCCGACGTTCGCCCGATCATCAATTCAGAGATGATCCACTGGCGCAAAGCGCTGATCCCGCTGATCGAACGCATCAAGAGTCGATATCCGCCCCGCACCGAGATCGATTCCAGCGCGCTGGCAGATATGTTCCTGTCGACCTTCGAGGGTGCGTTCGTGCTGTCGAAAGCGTTGCAGGAACCACAGATTACGGCGGATCAATTGCGCCTTTACAAGGCGTTCATCGAAACGCTATTCAGGAGTTGACGATGGCGGCGCGAGTTTCGATGTCACGAATGTTTCTCGGCGCGCTGTGCGTCGCGGTCGTGCTCTGGGTCTGGAGTACGCTCTTTTACGTCATATTGCCGATCCCGTACTACACGATGTCGCAGACGGCCGACGACATCGCCGCGGGTGAGGCGCTGCGCGAACACTTCCCTGAGTCTGGCACCTACATCCTGCCGGGCCGCTTCAGCGGCGATGACGTGCGCAAGAAGATGCGCAG
>JBPCXI010000069.1:0-12509 GCA_051008895.1 Gammaproteobacteria bacterium
CGATACGTTTCTCGAGGTCCGCGATCGCTTCTGCAGCCTGCGCACCGTCCGGCCAGCCCGCCAGCGCGAACATGCGTTCGATATGGGCGACGTATTTTTCGCGCACCGCCGCCAATTCCTCGGTGTCTTCCAGCCAGTAGTCGCGATCCGGGAGCCCGAGGCCGTCCTGCCAGAGATAGGCAAGATTCCTGTCGGGATTCGCGCCGTCCGCATCGATGTAGAAGTTGACCGGCACCGTGACCGCGATCGTCATCGCATGTCCGAACCACTCGATGACGTCCTCGTGCGTCTCGAGCGCATCGATGCGCGCAAATTCGTCGGCCAGCGGCGCGAGGCCGAGTTCGTCGGCCCGGGACTCGTCCATGAAGGCCAGGTACAGGTCCGCGATCTTCTGTTCGTCGGTACCTGGGGTCCGGTTATCGAGCGCGGCGATGTCCTCGATCAGCTCGCGCAGCCGCGCCTGGTTCTGCTCGTGGATGATCTCCATTGAACCCCAGCGCGAGTATTCGGGCGGAATGTCGGTTTTTTCGGCCCAGGCGCCGTTTACAAACTCGAAAAAGTCATCGCGCGCCCGCGTGCTGGCCGCGAGCTCGACAGGGTCGAATCCGAGGGCCGGCGCGTCCGGGACGTTGCTCGGGCCATTTTCGGTACAACCGAAAAGAAATAACACATTGAAAAATATGAGAAATCGGATCATCTTGGGTGTCGCTAGGCTGACGGGAATCGGCCATACTACTGAAAACTGCACAGGATCGGGGCGGGTTTGGCCGGTTTTCCCGATTCCCCGTCAGGCAATAAAATCAGGGTTCCATTCCTGGAACGGCATTCGGAGTACATCGATGGAATTCGCGCGACACGCAAAAGTAATCTGCGGCCCGATCTGTGGCCTGATTCTGGGACTGGTGGCGGTATCCGCCACGGCCGGCGGCCACGATAAACAGGCTGAGATGGATCACTCCGGTCACGACATGTCCGGCCATGACATGGCGGGGCACAGCACGGACCGTGATGAAATGGGCCGTCGTCTGCACGGCATGAAACACAATGTGTCGCCTGAAATCGCCGACCAACTGCGCGAGAACATCTACGGCTGGGAGAATGTCTCCGATGCCGAGATCGCGCTGAGCATGCAGATGATGGGCTCGAACTACGAGTGGTACTTGTCGAACGACGACGTGTCGGGCAAGACCGGGGTGTTGATCCTGTTGCACGGTTTCGGCGATCGCGGCGACAAGATCTTCAAGGATCAGCTGCAGCCGTTCGCGAGCGCGTTCCCGATGTCCCTGTCGATGGGCATGAGCATGATGATGTCGCAGCACATCCAGCTCGGGCTCGACGACCTGGTAGCCGCGGGCGCCGAGCGCATCATCGTGATCCCGATCGTCTCCACCGAATACAACACGATGATCCGCCAGTGGCAGTACATCTTCGGCATCCTCGATCAACCGTCTTACGCGTCGGTGCCGCGGGTGTCGACGACGGCGGAGATTTCATTCATGAGTCCGCCGAACGACGATCCGATCGTCGCCGAGATGCTGCTCGATCACGCAATGGAAATCAGCGAGAATCCGGCCGAAGAGGTCGTGATCGTCGTCGCGCACGGGCCGAGCCTGCCGGCGGACAACGTGAAGCAACTCGTAATAATGGACAACCTCGCGAAGTTCGTGAAGGATGACGGCGGGTTCGCGGCGGTCTACTCCGCGACGCTGCAGGACGACGCGCCGCCCGAAATGCGCGACGCGAATGTCGCGAAGCTGCGGGCTATGGTCGAACAAGCCCACGCCGACGGCAAGCGACCGATTATTGTCACGAGCCTGATCGGCGCCCGCACGATTCAGAAGAAGCTGCGCAAGGATCTCGCCGGACTGGATTACGCGTTCAATGCGAAAGGTCTGGTGCAGCACGACCTGTTCGTGACCTGGATCGGCGAGACCGTGCGCGAGGAATTGGCCCGCACGGAACGGGCGGCCGCCAACTGACGCGTCGACAAGCTCGGGCAACACCTACAGCTCACGTCACGGCCGGCCCGGCCGCAGTCGGTCTGTCGTGGTTCTATTCCCTGAAGCGCGAACCATTCCCGGTTCCGGCCGCGTTTTAGGTAAATCTCCGTATGGTCTGGCCGCGCGGCCGGCCTATGATCTGGAACTATCTTTTTGTCATAGCCGTGGGAGCAAGGATGCTCGCCCAGCCGATGCGAACTCACACGACGCCAGATTCAGAGACGCCGCACGTGCCCGAATACACCGTCGACGATCATCCAACCATCTACGTGGTCGATCCGGACGTGAGTCATCGCGATTCGGTTGCCGCATTGATGTCGCGCCTCGGTTACCGCACCGAAACTTTCCCAGCGGCGGAGGACTTGCTCGAGTCGCTCGCTACACCCGCCCTGCGGGGCTGCATTATCTCGGAAATGCGTCTGCCCGGCATGAGCGGGGTGGAACTGTACGCTGCGCTCCGCGAGCGCCGCGTCGGCCTGCCGTTCATCATCCTGACCGGCGACCCGGACGTCGCGCGCGCGGTTGATGCGCTGCGCAGCAAGGTGTCGGATTATGTGGTTAAACCCGTGGTCGAGCGCGACCTGATCGCGCGAGTCCGGGAAGCGTTACGCGCGATCGACAACGGGCGCGTCAAATCCATAGGATGAACCGACCGGGTTGGCTGGCTCGCCGGCGGCGAAAACTCAGGAATCGAGCAGTACCGACAGCTTGACGAGTTCGGCCAGCGATCGCACCTGCATTTTTTCCATCACGCGGGCGCGGTGGATTTCGACGGTGCGCTGACTCAGGTCGAGATCCATCGCAATGACCTTGTTCGCATGACCCTTGACGACCGCGCTCATCACTTCCGACTCCCGCGGCGTCAGTGAGTCGAAGCGTTCCTTGACGCTGCGCTTTAGTTCGATATCGTCCTGCTGTTCGCGATTCGCGTTGAGCGCGACCTGGATCCGGTCGAGCAGTTCCTGGTCGTGGAAAGGCTTCTGTACGAAATCGTGCGCGCCGAGATGCATCGCCTCGACGGCCATCGGAATGTCGCCGTGCCCGGTTATGAAGATGATCGGCAGCGTGCAGTCGCGCTCGACGAGCCGGCGCTGTACCTCCATGCCGCTGATCCCCGGCATTCGGATATCGAGCAGAATGCAGCCGGCCCAGTCCGGCTGATACGCATCGAGAAACTCGTCCCCGGACGCGTACGCGCTGGCCTTGATGCCGACGCTTTTCAGCAGCAGGGACAACGAATCCCGGACGGCTGCATCGTCATCGACGATGAATACTGATTCTGATTGTTCTGACATAAATTAGGCGACCTTCGTTGGCAACGTGACGTAAAACGTCGTTCCGCCGCCCGGGTTGTCTTCGAACCCGAGCCTGCCCCCATGTGATTTTACGATAGTTTGACTGATCGCAAGGCCCATTCCCATGCCCCCGGATTTCGTCGTAAAAAACGGGTTGAACAGGTTTTGTCGACAAGATTCAGGTATCCCGTGGCCCCGGTCGATGACATCGAATCGAATCTCGTCCGGCGCCGAGATATAGCCGTGCAGTTCGAGCCGCCGCCTGTCCGGATCGCAGTCTTGCATCGCGTCGATGCCGTTGCGGAGCAGGTTCAGTATGACCTGCTGGATCTGCAGGCCGTCCGCAATGACCTCCGGCAGGGAGTCGGCGATATCGACCTCGAGCGAAATGTTGTTCGCGCGTGCGTCGAGTTCGGCCAGCGACTCGATCTCGTCGATCACGGCTTTCATATTCGTGGCCTCGAGTTCGAGTGTTTCCGGTTTGACGAACGTCCGCAGCTTGCGAATGATTTCGCCGGCACGATGCGACTGGTCCTTGACCTTGGACAGTGCCGCTTTCACGTCGTCGATGTTCTCGGTGCCGCCTTCGAGCAGTCGCTCGCTCGCCGACGCGTAGGTCGCGATCGCGGCGAGCGGCTGGTTGATCTCGTGGGCCATAGCAGCGGCCATCTCACCCATCGTCGCGAGCCGACTCGCGGCCAGCATGTCCGTGTGCTGCCTGAGCCTTCGCTCCTCCGCCGCCTTGTCGTTGGTCAGGTCGCGAATCAGGCCGATGAAGCGCAGGTTGCCGTGCCAGAAGACCTCGCCGACCGCGAGGTGAATCGGAAACAGCGATCCGTCCTTGCGTCTGGCCGTCAGTTCACGGCCGATGCCGATGATGCGCGCGACCCGCGTCGTCATATAGTTATCGACGTATGTCGCGTGGTTGGAATGATCGGGATCGGGCATCAGGATCGAGATGTCGCTGCCGATCGCCTCGGCAGCCTGGTAGCCGAACATCTCCTCCGCCGTCCTGTTGAAGCGTTCGATGTTCCCGTCCTCGTCCATCACGATGATCGCCTCGACAAAAGCGTTCATCAGCGCATCCTGCGCGGTGATATCGAACTCGGGTACGGCTTTGTGTTTGCGCTTCAGGTTCACGGTGTCGGTCGGGAATTCAGGCGGAATATCAGTGTATTGGGCGCGCGAGCGGCCCGCAACATTGCGGGCCGGCGCGGGGGAGTGGCGGGCGTCAGGCGGTCTTGCGCTGAGCCTCGACCGCCTTGACGAAATCGGCGTCGATCATCGTGACGCCCTGTTCCCGGGCGGCGTCGACCATGCCCTTGAGCACGACGTCGAGGAAGACCTGCGGGATGCCGGTCAGCAGCTTGCACGCTTCCTCTTCGAACCGAATGTCCGGGTCGACTTTGTTGGCGGCATAGTAGATGCGGTTGTGGTCCGGGCCCTTGCCCCGTGGGACCTGGATGTGGAACGGCTGATTGTGGGTCGCAAACCAGAATTCCTCGCCGCCGCGAAAACCGTACGACAGCGGCATGTCCGGGAACTCCCTGCGATTGTCGAGCTTGTCCTTGAAGCTCTCCTTCAACAGGACGCTTTCGACCCGCAGCGCGAAGAAGTTTTCGACGAGCGGGGCCGCGGCCTCGCGATGCGGATGGTATTCGAATTTACCGTCCATCACGCATTCGTAGACCTGGAACGCGTCCTCCATGATCAGCGGAAAGTCGTCGTCGTCGCGGAATTCGGGCGTCGGCGACTTCCCGAGCACGAACGGCTTGCCCTCCATCTTCTCTTCGGGCGTCTGGCCGGGCCAGCCGAGGTCGACGACGTGCTTCATCCAGTCGCGGTTGTACTCGATGAAATTCAGCGCGCACTTGCCGGTGCGCCTGAGGTTGGTCGCGGTATTCGAGCTCGCGCGACTCACGAGCATCATCGAGTGTGACTCGCTGATGTCGAACGGAAACACCAGCGAGTGCGGCCCGATACTCGTCGTGCCTTGCTCGTTGATCGTCGTGATCATCGCGAACGGCATCGGAAAAAACGACGATGACTGATAGAAATTGTCGCGTACCGGAATGTGCACGAATGACTCGTTCCGGGCGGGGCTCTCGGCGCCTTTACCCTTCTTGTTGGTCAGGGGCAGCATGATGGCTCTACCAATATTCGACAGACTTGGACCCGAGTCTCGTCCAGATGTCACTCATCAGGTATGCGTATTTATCCCTACGATAGTGAAAATCAGCCGGTTACGTGCGCTTCGGCGGTAGGTAAATCTACGAATTGGGTGCTTGCCGGGCGGTCGTTAGCATGGCGTCATGCGGGTTATTACCTAGCCTGCGGCCCGACGGAGACGACAAGAACATGTACATCAATTTCTGGTACCCGATTGTAAGAAGCGAAGACCTGGGGCCCGACAAACCCGAGAAGGTCAAGGTGCTCGGTGTCAATCTCGTCGCGTTTCGCGATCAGGACGGCAATGCGGCCGTGCTCAGCGATACCTGCGTGCACCGTGGTGGTTCGCTCGGTGGCGCCTGGTCCGCCGGTAACGCGCCGCGGATCGTCGACGGCTGCGTCGTGTGTCCCTACCACGGCTGGGAATTCGGTGCGGACGGCAAGTGCAAGAACATCCCGTCGATCGGCTACGGCACGAAGACGCCGCCGCGCGCGAAGGTTGACGCCTACCCGGTGCAGGAGAAGTATGGAATTGTCTTCGCGTTTCTCGGCGACCTGCCGGAGGAGGAGCGACCGTCACTGCTCGAGGTCGAGGAATACGGCCAGGACGGCTGGCGTGCGAACACGGTCCTGACGATCGATATCGACTATTACTACGAACGTTCGGTCGAGAACGGGCTCGACCCGGCGCACAACGAGTTCGTGCATCCGACGCACGGCTTCTCCGGCGTTAAGCGCGAGACGTACAAGGTGCGGGACTACGAGACCGAGGATCACCTGCAGGGCTGGGGCTTCTGGTTCATGCATCGCTTCGACGCGCCGCCGCTCGAGAAGAGCAAGGGCTGGGGCGACACGCGTACCGAGGGCGGAGACCTGTGGGCGGGTGGCGGCACGCATGGCCCGAACTCGCTCGCGACCTACATCACGCCGGCCGACGACAAGCAGTTTCGTCAGTACTTCTTCGAGCAGCCGATCGACGACGGGCACACACGGATCTTCTTCCTGAACATGCGCAATTTCATGCTCGATCCGAAGCACGACGGCCCGATCCATGCGCGGAACAAGGCAGTCGCGCAGCAGGATATCGACATCATGCGCGAGGTGAACCCGCCGCAGACGCCGATGAGCAATACGAAGGAAGTCCTGATGCCCGCCGACAAGGCCATCGTCGCCTATCGCGAGTGGCTCGAGAAGTTCGACAACAAGGGCTGGCGTATCGACTGGGAGGCATTCAGCGAGCGCAACGGCAAGGACACCGCGTTCGCGATCCCGTGTCCGGACCGGCGCACATCCGGAAACTGGGTGCTCGAGGAGGTGCCACGCATGTCGGATCGCGTGGATCGCAAGGCGGGCGCGAAGCCGGACATGAAGGCCGTCAGCTGACAACGTATTTGAGAGGGAGACGAACAATGTATATCAACTTCTGGTACCCGATAGTCCGCAGCGAAGACCTCGGCTACGACGAGCCCGCCAAGGTCAAGGTGCTCGGCTGCAACCTGGTGGCATTCCGCGACTCCGAAGGCGAGGCGCGCGTGCTCAGCGACACCTGCACGCACCGCGGCGGTTCGCTCGGTGGTGCATGGTCGGCCGGCAAGGCGCCGCGCATCGTCGACGGCTGCATCGTATGCCCGTATCACGGCTGGGAATTCGGCGGCGACGGCAAATGCAAGAACATTCCGTCGATCGGCTACGGCACGAAAACGCCGCCGCGGGCCAAGGTAGATTCCTACCCGGTCCAGGAGAAGTACGGCATCGTGTTCGCATTCCTCGGCGACGAGCCCGAAGAGAGCCGCCCGCCGCTATTGGACATCGAGGAATTCGGCCAGGACGGCTGGCGTGCAAACCAGGTGTTGATTCTCGAAGTGCCTTACTACTACGAGCGGTCGATCGAGAACGGCCTCGATCCGGCGCACAACGAGTTCGTGCACCCGACGCACGGTTTTAACACAATGAACCGTGACACCTACAAAGTGAAGGATTACGACACCGAAGACCACCGGCAGGGCTGGGGCTTCTGGTTCATGCACAAATTCGACTCCCCGCCGCTGCCGCAGAAAGATGACCAGACCGCGGGCGGGAAGGATACTCCGTGGGGCGAGACGAAGACCGTGCGCAGCGACGTCTACGCGGGCGGCGGCACGTACGGCCCGAACATCATGCCTACGTACATCAACATCACCGAAGACAAGATGTTTCGTCAGTACTTCTTCGAGCAACCGGTCGACGAGCATTGCACGAAGATCTTCTTCCTTAACATGCGGAACTTCCTGCTCGATCCAAAGCATGATGGCCCGATCCACGCCCGCAACAAGATAATCGCGGGTCAGGACATCGCGGTGCTGACCGATCTGAATCCGAACCGGACGCCGTTGAGCCCGACCAAAGAGGTTCTGATGCCGGCCGACAAGGCGATCGTGGCTTACCGGGAGTGGCTCGAGAAATTCGACGACATGGGCTGGCGCATCGACGTCGACGAGTTCAACGCACGCAACGGCAAGGACGCCGCGCTGGCGATCCCGTGCCCGGACCGGCGCAACTCCGGCAACTGGGTCATCGAGGAGATCCCGCGGATCAAGAACCGCGCCGAGCGCAAGAAGATCGAGCGCGCGGCATAACAACAGACTACAAAGTCTTGCTACTCAGCGGCCTTCGGGCCGCTTTTTTTTCTTCTTTTTTCAATCGCCAGCAGCGAAAAACGAAGACCCTGGCCTTTAGACTCTGGTCCTTAGAGTCTGACCCTTTGAGGCAGGGTCAGGGTAACCAGGGATCCGCGGCGGCTAGTCGATCCGCGACAGGGTGCCTTCGCTGTTGAATCGCAATGTGCGCTTGCTGCCGCCGGACCGATCGTAGATCCAGGTGTTGCCGAAGCGTTCGGTCGGCTCGCCGCATTTCTTCAGGACTTCGTACATCGACATGCCCTGGCGTCCGCCAGCATTGACGATGTGGGTCCCGCAGCGCATCGACCCGGTGGCGAAAGCGGGCTCGATCATGAAGATCGACAGAAATGCCAGCGCGATAATAAATTTGGACATGTTAGTCATTGGGAATTCCTCTCGCTCTGGTCTACGGGATACGGTATTTCAGATCTTTGATTACGGCCAGCCCCGCACCGACGCGGAGTATCGCGCCCGACCCCATGTCGGCGATCAGTGCACGCATCGGCGACCGTATGCGCAGGTTGCCGCTCCCGGATATTCCGGCCAGCTCGCCTGCGCCGCTGGTCAGCTTGAATTTACCGTCACAGTTGCCAACCTCGCCCTTACAGGACAGCTCGGCGTACGCAACGCTCGAGTCCGACGCTGTGATCTCGCAGCGTCCGGTCGCCTCGGTCTTACCGGACTCCATGTCGAGTTCCTGCATTACCGGGCACTGCACGAAAGCCTCGTGCATCTCGCCGCGCGACGACTCGATGTACATCACACCCTTGAGCGAGCCTAGGAACAGCATTGTGTTGGTGTCGACCTGAAACACCTGGCCCTCGGCCTCCCACGGGATCACGGCCTGGACGGTGTCCTGCTCCGCGGCCTGGGCCGTCGAGACAACCAGCAGCAGGGTCGCCACTGCCGGTAGCAGCGTGTTTCGCATTACGATCATCACTTCGTCTCCTTTCCTGTCAGCGACTGAGGCCAGCGCGTCAGCCTGGCTAGAACTCTACCAAATGGCGGCGCCGCCGGGCGAAAAAATCCGGAATTTGCGACGATTATGGCAACTCTGCCAACGCCGTCGCGACGTCGCGGCTGAAGTCGCCGACGAGTTCGCTGAGCGCGCTCACGATCGCAGCGTAGTCACCGGGCGCCGGCACACGCGCCGTGTAGCTGGATCTGCGCGCCGCGACGACCGGCTTGTCGTCGAGGTCTTGCACCATCCACTGCACCTCGAGGACCGCGTCGCCGGCGTCGTCCGCGTCGAAGCGCGTGACCTGCGCCGGCACCTGGTAGCCCTCGTCGAGCACGTTGTAGCCCGGAAACTCGAGGATACGGTCGGAACCGAGCAGCGCCGCGACGTTGTCGGCGATCGCGCGCTGCATGGATTTTGCGAGCGGCTCGGTCCAGAGGTCGAACTCGGCGAGGTTCGTACGCACGCCGTCGCCGCGCGTGACTATCTGCGAACGCTTCAGGTACTCCGCAATGCGAATCGGGCCGATCGACGCGCTGACTTCGGGCGCTAGCGCCCGTTCGCCGCCCGCCGCGACCGGCACCAGGCTGTAGTAGCGCGCGGGACTCGAAGTGCCGCAGCCGCTCACCATCGCCACCGCCAGCAGGCACAGTGCTGCGAGTGTCGGGCTCGTTCGATGCATCGGTAGCTCCCGTTATTCCTTCTTGCCCTTGAGCAACGCGTCCGGATTCCGCTCGAGATACTCGAGCAGATTGCGCAGCGACCTTGCTGCGCGCTGTATCTCGGTCAGCGTATTGACGAGTTCATACTGAATTTCGGATTCTGCGCCGACCTGATCGCCGAGCTTCTTCAATACCCGCGCACCCTCGTCGACCGCTGCGTCGAGGTTGCGCAGCGTCGGCTCGAAGGTCTGTGCGAGATTCTTGATCTCCGTATCTGTGGTGTTGGCTGCAGCGCTGACGTCGGCCGCCGCGACGCGCAGACTGCGGATCGTTCGGTGCATCGAGGCAGCCAGCGTCTGCGTGTCTTCAGAATTGACGAAGCGCTCGACGCCGGCGACGGTATTCTCGACTTCTTCGGAATTGATGATCCGGTCCAGGCCCGCGATGACGTTCTGCAGATTCGCGAGCACCTCGCGCACGTCGACCGACGACTGCACCTCGCTGATAAATCGCCGCGCGTCCTCGAGCGCCTGCTGGATGTCGGACGGGATGCTGGGCACCTCCGGGTACGGCGGGTTGATGCCGCGAAATATTGCTGGGGAGGCCGGCACGAGGTCGAGTTCGATCAGCAGCTGGCCCGTGATCAGGCTTTCGCTGTTCAGCTGCGCGCGCAGGCCGGCGTCGACCAGCCGCGGCAGGTCGATCACGGGCCGCGCCGACAGCGGACTGATGTCGTCGCCTTCGATCAGTGACACCGCGTCGGGCAGGATCTCGAACGTGACCGGAATACCGAAATCGAGTGTATCGATATCGCCGACGACGCGGATGTCGGTCACATAGCCGACGCGCACACCCTTGAACAGAACGTTGGAGCCGACGCGCAGACCCTTTACCGACCGATCGAAGTACGTGACGTACTTCGTCGTCTCCTTGAACAGCTCGCTACCGCCAAACAGGGCGACCGCAGCCGCGATCAGCGCGACCGCGCCGATCACGAATGCGCCGATCAATGTCGGGTTCGTCTGCTTGCTCATGCCGCGTTCGTCTCCGGGCTCGCATTCCCGCGCTGCAGGAAGTTGCGTACGACGTGATCCGGATGACTGTCCCGCAACTCCTTCGGATCACCGGTAGCGAGCTGCGTCTTCGTGTCCGCATCCAGGAACACCGCATTGTCGCCGATCGCGAAGATGCTGGCGAGTTCATGCGTGACGACGACGACGGTCGTATCGAGGGTGTCGCGCAGCTCGAGGATCAGATCGTCGAGCAGTCGCGCGCTGATCGGGTCGAGGCCAGCCGAAGGCTCGTCGAAGAACAGGATCTCGGGGTCCATTGCCATCGCGCGCGCGAGCGCCGCGCGTTTCTTCATGCCGCCGGAGATTTCGTTCGGGTAGTAGTCCTCGAACCCGGCGAGGCCGACGAGCATCAGCTTGTAGGCGGCGACGTCACGCATCTCGGCGTCGGTCAATTCCGTGAATTGCTGCAGCGGCAGCGCGATGTTCTCGGCGAGCGTCATCGAGCTCCACAGCGCACCGGCCTGGAACAGCGTGCCGAAGCGGCGTTTCATCAGTTCGCGCTCACTCTCGGGCTGCGCCCAGAATGCCTCGCCGTCGTAGAAGACTTCGCCCGTCGCGGGGCTCTTCAGGCCTATCATGATTTTCAGCAGCGTGCTCTTGCCGCAGCCACTACCGCCCATGATGATGAATACCTCGCCGCGATTCACGGTGAACTTCAGGTCCCGCTGGATCACGAAATCGCCATAGGCCATGGTCAGGTCTTCGACCCGAATATGCGCGGCGGAATCGGTTTTCGTTTCGCCGGCCACGTCAGATACCCAGATTCACGTAGATCACGGTCAGTGCGCTCGCCGCGACGACAATCAGCACGATGCTCATCACGACCGCGCGCGTCGTCGACTGCCCGACCGCCATCGCGCTGTTGCCGCACGCGATGCCCTGCTGGCAACCGGCCATCGCGACCAGCGCGCCGTAGATCACAGCCTTGAACAGTCCGCCGAACAGGTAGCTGAGTTTGACCGAATCGATAGTCTGCACCACGTATTGCAGCAGGCTGACGTCCAGCATCACGAGCCCGACGGACATGCCGCCGAGTATCCCCATCAGGCTGCCGTACATCGTCAGCAGCGGCAGCATCACGATCAGTGCGATCAGCCGCGGGAGCACGAGGAAGTCTATCGGGTCGATGCCGAGCGTCGTCAGCGCGTCGATCTCCTCGTTTACCTTCATCGTGCCCAGCTGCGCGGCATACGATGCGCCGGTGCGGCCGGCCATGATGATCGCGGTCATGATCGGCGACATCTCGCGGATCATCGCGACCGCGACCAGGTCCGCCGTATAGATGCCGGCGCCGAAGTTTCGCAGCTGCATCACGCCGACGAACGCGAAGATCATGCCGATCAGGAAGCTGACGAGGCTGACAATCGGCAGTGCCTGCGCCCCGGCCTCTTGTATATAGAGAACAAAATCCGACTTGAGATACCGGGCCTTGCCGCGCAGAAGGCGCCCGACAGACTGTACCGTCAGACCCGTAAATTCGACAAAGTCGACGCACGCATCCCAGATGTCCGCCGACGCGTTGCCGATGTCGGCGAGGAACGATGAGGTCTCCGGTGCGCGCCTCGCGCCCTCGCGCTCCTTGACCGCGAACGCGAGGTCGATCAGCTTGCGCGCGCCGTCCGGCAGCCCCGATTCGTCGAGCTCGACGCCATTGGCCTCGGCGCTGCGTGCGATGTTGATCACCGTCGTGATCAG
>JBPCXI010000070.1:0-12713 GCA_051008895.1 Gammaproteobacteria bacterium
CGAAATGACGGAATCGATCTATGCCGTTGGCAATGGCTATATCGGCATGCGGGGTTGTACGGAAGAGGGCGGCCCGCTCGTGCAGAACGGAACGTTCATCAACGGTTTCTACGAGTCCTGGCCAATCGTATACGGCGAGGAAGCCTTCGGTTTCGCCAAGACCGGGCAGACCATCGTCAACGCGACGGACAGCAAGATCATCAAGCTGTACGTGGACGACGAGCCGTTCTGGCTCGCAAGAGCCAACCTGTTGCGCTACGACCGGCGTCTCAACATGCGGGTCGGAACGCTCGATCGCGAAGTCTTGTGGGAGACGCCGTCGGGCACGCAGGTGCTGATCGAGTCCCGCCGGCTGGCGTCATTCCAGCACCGGCACGTGGCCGCGATTTCCTATCGCGTGACCGTGCTGAACGCGACAGCACCCGTGGTCATTTCGTCGGAAGTCGTCGTTCGCCGCGACAGCAATGATGAGGACGAAACGGATCCCAGGCTCGCGCGGACATTCGCCGATGACGTCCTGCGCCCAACCGGCTACGACGCGACGGATCAGCGAGTCGTGCTTTGCCATGAGACGTACAAGAGCGGGATGGGTCTTGCCTGCGCGATCGATCACCAGCTGGACACCAGTTGTGGGTTCACCAGCGATGCCGCCTGCTGGGAAGACGCTGGTCGCGTGGTGTTCACGGTGGATGCGCAGCCCGGGCAGGCGATCGAGCTCGGCAAGTACATGGCCTATCACACGTCCACGACCGCATCGCCTGGAGAACTGCGCGCGCGCGCGGAGCGGACCGTGGAGCGGGCCCGGTCAGAAGGTCTTGCAGCCTTGCTGGCGGGGCAGCGGCAGTACATGGACGAATTCTGGTCGCGCAGCGATTTGCAGATCAGCGACGTTGACCCCGAGCGTGCGCAGCGCACGACCGTGGAGGTTCAGCAGGCCCTGCGGTTCAACGTGTTTCATATCCTGCAGGCATCGGCCCGTGCCGACACCACCGGCGTGCCGGCCAAGGGCCTGACCGGCCAGGCTTATGAGGGCCACTACTTCTGGGATACTGAGATCTACCTGCTGCCGTTCCTGACTTACACGGCGCCGCGCATAGCAAAGAACCTGCTCTTGTTCCGCTACCGCATGCTGAATCAGGCGCGCGCGCGCGCGCGGGAGCTGAACCAGAAAGGCGCGATGTACCCGTGGCGGACCATCAACGGCGAAGAGGCGTCGGCGTACTACGCCGCCGGTACCGCGCAATACCATATCAACGGCGATATCGTCTACGCCTTGCGCAAGTACGTGAATGCCACGGGCGATGAGGCGTTCCTCCACGAATACGGCGCCGAGATGCTGATCGAGACGGCGCGGCTGTGGGCGGATCTCGGCTTTTTCTCTGCGCAGAACGGCGGCCAGTTCTGCATCCATGGCGTGACCGGTCCGGATGAATACAACACGGTCGTCGACAACAACACGTATACGAACCTGTTGGCACGCGATAATTTGCGCTACGCAACGACTACGCTGAACCAGCTGCGGGACGAGCACCCGGAAAGATTCGCGGCGTTGGTCAGCACGACGAATCTGGAACTGGAAGAGATCGAGGCTTGGCAACTGGCGGCCGACAACATGTACGTGCCGTTCGACGAGGCGACCGGGATATACCCGCAGGACGATAGCTTCCTGGAAAAAGAAGCCTGGGACTTCGAGCACACGCCCCGGGAAAATTATCCGCTGCTGTTGTTCTATCACCCGCTGGTCATATATCGACACCGGGTGATCAAGCAGGCAGACATCGTGTTGGCAATGTTCTTGTTCGGGGAAGAGTTCTCGCAGGAGCAGAAGAAACGAAATTTCGACTACTACGATCCGTTGACCACCGGCGATTCTTCGCTGTCTTCCTGCATTCAGAGCATCATGGCCGCGGAGATTGGCTATGCCGACACGGCAACCGAATACGCCCGCGCGGCGATACTGATGGACCTGGCGGACGTCGGCGGGAACGTAAAAGACGGGTGTCACATCGCGTCCATGGGTGGAACATGGATGCTGGTCGTCTACGGCATGGCGGGCATGCGCGACTATGACGGCGTCCTGAGCTTTCGGCCGCGGCGTTCAGCAGAACAACCGGCGAGGATCCGCTTCCCGCTGGCCTGGCACGGGCAAATACTCGACGTGGATATGGGTCCGGATGGTGCCAGGTACTCGTTGCGCGAAGGCAGCGGCCTGGCGTTCAGGCACGACGACGAAGACATCGAACTGACGCCCGCAACCCCGATCGTCACCCGACCGATTCTGGAAATCACGCAGGCGTGATGTACGTTGAGGAGCCATAGATGACCGTGCACGATTCCAGGACCCCGACCGACCTGAACCGACCGGACCCCGATGAGGAGAAGCGGTTCCTTAGCGGTAGTCGCGACAACCCGCACGAGTTGGCAACGGCCGGCCGCGTGTTTCTCGAGTTCGTACGCGGTTTCGAGCACCTGGGTGGCCTCGGCCGATGCGTCACGGTATTCGGCTCCGCGCGATTCGAAGCGGATCACCCATACTACGAGCTGGCCCGCGCTCTGGGGCGGGCGCTGGCCGAACGTGGGTTCGCGGTGATGACGGGTGGCGGACCCGGGATCATGGAGGCCGCCAACCGCGGCGCGCGAGAAGGGGGCGGCGTGAGTATCGGCTGCAACATCGAGTTGCCCATGGAGCAGGAGCCGAATCCCTACCTCGATCGCTTCGTCGAATTCGAGTACTTTTTCGTGCGCAAGGTGATGCTGGTGAAGTACTCGCAGGCCTACGTGGTCATGCCCGGCGGGCTGGGAACGCTCGACGAGGTCTTCGAAACCGCGACGTTGATCCAGACCGGGAAGGTCGAGCCGTTTCCGATCATCGCCATGGGCAGCGATTTCTGGGGGCCGCTGCAGGACTTTGCCTGGAACTCCATGCTCCGGGAAGGCACCGTCGACGAGTCGGACCGCGAGCTCTTTACGTTGACCGACTCCGTCGAGGAAGCCGTCGCGGCGATCGAGAGCGGAATGGGTCCATCGCGACTTGCCGCGACGACCTGAGAGCCTAGAGATCGCCGTTCGCTAGCGAAACACGAAATAGCAAAGCCACACGATGATGGTTGGCGCGATGCTCGCCATCAGCAGTTTGCCCGCCGACACACCGTTGGCGAAGTATTTCTTCAAAAGCGATTGTCCGGCCGGGTTCGGGGCGTTGGCAATGACGGTCAAGCCACCACCGGCGACCGCGCCGGCGACCACAGCGTACTTCAGCTCGTCGGTAAAACCCGGGACCAGCGTGCTCAGGTAAGTGATAGCGGCATTGTCGTTGAACGCCGTCAGTACGGTAGATACGAACATCAGCGGCACTTCACCCAGGTTCCCGAGCACGGGCGCGATCCACCATCCCTGGACACCGCCGTGAATCACCAGGCCGCCGAGGAAGAACCCGACCAGCAGGGGCGACAGCAGATCAAGGCGATTCTGATAGGGGGAGCTGATCTTGGTAAATCCGAGGAACAACAGCAGCCCCGGGACAAAGAGCTGGGGATAGTGTGCGTTCCAGACCATCCAGCCCAAAACCACGACGTGTATTGCCGTGATCCAGACAGGCACTTCGTCATCGCGCTCGTCCCATTTCGGGTCAAGGAAGACGGGCCGTTGTTCGGCTGGAAGCACGCGGGGAATCTCCTGCTGTAGCCTCAGCAACCGCAGCTCCTCGAACCGCTGATCGAAGGCAGCCTTCGCCAGCTTCGGGTCGACACCTTGCGCAACGAGCTGCGGCATGTATTCCGCTTCGAGGCGATCCCTTATCTCAGCCGTCAGCGTGTCCAGCTGACGCTCGAAGTTCTCTTCGACCTTCAACTCTGAACGCAGGACCGAACCGATTTTTTCGATTTCGAGCATCATGTCCACCCGCCGCATGAGCGTGCGCTGAAGGTGCGCCTTGAGGGTGCGCACGCGATGCAACCCGTCGAGCTGCTCCAGCTCTCGCCTGAACACGAAATAATAGAGCGCGCAAGAAATTGCGATGCCCAGGGCCGCTTTCCAGCCAAAGTTGATCAGCATGTGAGTCATACCCCAGTCCCACGGTCCCGCCACCATGAGAACGGGCGGCGCCGCGAAGTGGCTCAGCGTGCCACCGACCGAGATGTTCACGAACAGCAGACCGAGCGTTGCATATTTGAAGCGCTCGCTCGGATCCAGGTCGTAGAGCGTTTTTGCCAGCAGCAGCGCGCATATCGTCATCGCGGCCGGCTCGGTGATCAGGGAGCCGAGCAACGGCCCGATTGTCAGTATCGTCAACCACCACGCCGACAAGCTTCCTCCCATCGTCCGGGCAATACCTTGCATGAGGAATTCCGCCAGCTTCAGTATCGGCCGGCTGGCGGCGACCACCATGATCGCGACCACGAACATCGGCTCAGTGAAGTTAACGTCGTGGCTCAGGTAGCTGATCATCGTGGCACGGTCGAAGAAGATGATGATCGACAGGCACAGGGGTATCGCCCAAAGGCCGAATATCACCTCCACCTCACCGAGGAAATGAAACAGCTGGGCGCGGTGACTGACCGAGTAGCTCGGCACTTCCTTGCGGTCGATCTTCTCCCGGTGAGCGTTTTCCCATTTCTTGCCGATTGCGGCGATCTTACTGGCCAGGAACGTGTGCGCGATGGCGCAGAAAAAAATGAGAGTGGCGACCAGATTGAACGGGTCCTGGCGGACGCGATTGTTCAGGATGGACGGAACGCTCTCCATCTCTCCATCAGCGTAACTGTCGAGGGCACGGGGAAACGCGGCCTCCGCGGTATCCGGCGCCGCGCCGTGCACGGCACCAATACCGAAAACGAGTAACAAACACAGAAGGAACAGAGGGTGCATCACAGGTGTTCTACCGGGGTCCCGGGCCCCATTCCAAACCGAGTTGCAGGATCCAGAATTCGCGGTCGGTGAAGCGGCCGGAGATCGGGCCGCCGATCGCCTCGATGTCATCTGTCGTCACTGGCGAGTCGCCCATTTCCGTGTAGCCGATGGTCGCGTCCACGCGCCATTTATCACTCCAGCGCCATTCGATCCCGGCGCCGAGGCCCCAGGCGTCATCGAAGCGCAGGCTGAGCTGGCGACTGTCGTCATCGACCATATCCGATACGTAAATGCCCGCGACGGCAAGCACCACCCGGTCGCCGACCGGAAACGAGTAGCCCGCGCTAATAGTCCAGATGTCGTCATAGTCCAGATCGCTTTCATTTACCTGGCCGCCGTTGATATAGATCTCCGAGAGCTTGAACCTCGAGAAATCGATCCAGTTAATATCAGCCGTAATCGCGTGTCGATTCTCGAACTCGTGGTAGACGCCGACGTTGGCTTTCTGCGGCGACCGCGTGTCCACATCGACGCGCGCATCCAGGAGACCGGCAGCATCGAGCAACATTTCGGTCGTAGACGTCAGATTGGAATAATCGAGATTGCCGTCGAGGTCGGGCTCGAGTTCGGACGTGTAGTTGAAGCCGATACGCGTCCGGTCGCTGAATTCGTAGAGTGTGGAAAAGCCGAAGCCGGCCGTGAAGCCATCTGCGTCAATCTCGAGATCGCCGTCATCGGGGTTCGGATTGCCGGGCTCAGGGAGATTGAAGACTGATTTTTCCTGCGTGAAGCTCGTGTAGGTCGCGGCCAGGCTTGCCGCGACGGACCAGTTGTCGTTGACCTTATACGCGACACTCGGAAATGCGCTGACGAAGACCAGTTCGTATTCCTCTATCACATAGCGGCCGACCCAGGCTTCTCCGTAGTCGTCCGAGATCGAATAGCCGAGCATGCTGAAACCGAAGAACCACTTGTCTGACAGTGGCTTAGCCAGCGCGATATTCGGCACGACGAGATCGCTGTCCGTCGTTGTGACCCTGGCGAACCCGGTGCTGCCGAAATTCTCTCGCCACGTGCTCTCGGACTGCAGGTAATAGAGATCGAGGCGAACCTGCGTCTTGTCGAACCGCGTCATGCCGGCCGGATTGGTCGCTGCGGTCGCCGCAACATCCGCGGCGGCCGACTGGCCAGTGAGTAGCGGTCGCGGTCGCGCGGAGGCCTGCCCGATGAACAGAACACTCGCGAGCACGCCACACAGAAGCTTCAGTAGAGCTCGTTGCAATTGGAAATAACAGGTGTTCATCCCGGTTATGCCTGGTCGACATTGGACGTTCGCTCCGGGTCGGTAGCGGACACCAGCCGCTCGTCCGGGATGCCCGCCGGCAGTTCATAGGGCGTGCAGCCTGTTAACGCCTGCTGCCACATCAAACCACGACCCGGCTTGCCGAGCTGCGCAAACCAGAATATGAAATCGAAGATCTCGTCCGCCTGATCTTGTGAACAGAGCACGTATACCTGTTTCACCAATTCCGACTGCGGCAGTTTGCCGCGCTTCGTTTTGACATCGGCAAGGACGCCGATGCCGCGACGAGTCGCGCTAATGGCACGGATAATGCCTTGTCTCTTTCGTAGCTCGACCAGCAAGCGCTTGTCTGTGCCATCGTTCGGCACGATACAGTAGATGGCTTTGCAGGCCGGAATGGGCGTGGTGTTCATTCCGGGTTCACGCCCAGTCGCTCGCGAACTTCAGCGGGCACGTAGGCCGCGCCTTTTTCGACGGGGCTGATGAACATGAATCCGCGGCCGGGGGCGTCCAGCCCCGCTGCCTGGTAGATGGCATCGAAAATCAGATCCTGCTGGTCTGAAGACACCAGGATCATGATGATGTCTCGCTCGGTTTCTACGGCCACGCCCAAAGCTCCCAGTCGCTCGCGAACGCCCCAGCCTTGAGCGGAGTGAACAATTGCGCCGCGCGCGCCGACGTCGCGAGCCGCGAGTAGCACGGCCTCCGAACTCGCTTTTTCGACGATGCAATTGATGACCGCCAAATCGGTAAGATAGATGATTTCGCTCATAGGATTGCCCGCACCTCTTGTTCTTTCGATACTACGGTCTCACGCTTCGCTGCACGCGCCTCGCGTTTCGCTTTGTACCGCGCCCACAGTCCGGTGATCATCACGGTGATGATGGGACCGATCGACGCCATGCACAAAATACCGAATCCCTCTACGGCATTCGTCGCGTTGCCGAACCCGATGCCCATCGCGAGCACCAGGGGGACCGTGATCGGCCCGGTCGTCACGCCCGCCGAGTCCCAGGCGACGTTGACGAAGGTCTCACTGGAAAACATCGTCAGCACGATGGCCGCGAGATACCCGGGCACGATCAGCCACACCAGCGGCAGGTCGAAGATCAACTTGGCAAGTCCGAGGGAGATACCGCATGCGACGCCGATAGAGACGGCGTTGATCAGGGTCTTCTTCTTGAACACGCCATGAGTCAGCTCCTCGGCAGTGACCCCCAGTGCGTTCAGCGCAGGTTCTGCGACAGTTGCGGCGAAGCCCAGGAACCAGGCGAAGGCCAGAGCAATGACGAGGCCGACCCGATAGACGTACATCGGTGAGTCCTCGATGCCTTCGATCCCCATGAACGCTGCCGGCACCATGCCGCCGGCATTCCCGCCCAGCTTCGACAGCCCATACGTCAGGCCAACATTGAATATGCACATGCCGACGATTGTGAGCCCGATGCCGTAGAAGATCTCGCCGAGGTTGGGCAGGCGCTCACGCAGTACCAGCTTGAGCACCAGGAACAGGAAGATCACCAGCGGCGCGATGGCTCTTATTCCGAGAACAATCTCCACGCCCGGGCTGCGTTCGTACCAGGGCAAGCGCACATCCTGAGCGGCACTGGCCGCGAGCCGCGCGCCTTCGATGATCTCGGCCGGCGTCACGGTGCTTGCGACATAAATCGCCAGCAGCATCACGCCGAGGATGGGGAACAGGGAGGCAAGCGTGACGATGCCGAAGCCGGACAGCCCCGAGTCGCTCTTGCCGGCGGCCGAGGCGATGCCGATGCCCAGAGACAGAACCAGCGGAACGGTCACGGGTCCCGTCGTCACGGCGCCTGCGTCCCAGGCCAACCCCAGCGTAACGCGAAGATCGGGGTCGCTGGCGCAATAGATCGTCACGGCCAACACCGGTGCCAACGCGAGATAGATGAGCGGTTTCAGACTCCAGCCGTAGAGAAAGCGGACGGTGCCGAGTACCGCCGCCAGGCCGACGCTGGCGCCGACCACCAGTACCAATACATCGGCCCAGTCGTTGAGTAACGCATACAGGTATGGCGCGCGCGCCACCGAGATGTTCTGCCCCGCTGCCTGCAGGGCTCCGATCGCCGGCTCAGCGAAGGTAACGCCGATACCGAGCAGCAACGTGATGAACAGGACCAGCGGCAACGGTGACTTGCGCGGCAGCGTGCTGCCGATGATCTCGCCGAACGGCATCAGGCCTCGGGCGAGCCCCTCCATGAAGATCATGAGGCCGATGATCACGGCGAACAGGCCGCCCGTGATCAGCATCGAGTCCTCCACGACCTGTTTCAGGATCAACAGCTGGAACAGGGCCAGGTACACGGCCAGTGGCACTACCGCCCTGACCTGCGCAATGAATCGGCTGGAAACATAAGGCTGGATCAGCCGGGGTACCTCGGCTGCCGAGAACCGTAACCGTGTCCACTCCATCGGGATCGGTTTGCCGTCGGCATCGAACTCCGGCAACTTCGTGAGGAGATTTGCGCTGACTTCGTTCCTCACAGCGCGGCGCGCGCTCAAATAGTCCGAGAATGGGATTTCTGCCATTTGTGTCCCCGCGGTTTCGTCTTAGTCTGTGTCATTGTTCTTGTAGTAGGAGATCACTGCGGAGGCCAGACCGATACCGGCTTCCGAGCGAATATTCCACGCTGCTTCCGCGCCGGCATCGATGAGTTCCGCGACTTCGTCCTCGTGGAAGGCGACGGCAAATATTTTAATTTTCGGGTTGCGTTCGCGAATGCGGTTGACGATACACAGGTTCTCCTTGTGGTGCTCCGACGTCAATATCCCAATTTTTCCGCGCCTAACCGGCAGGTTTTCCCATATCTCGTCATCGGTTGCGTCGGAAAGAACGACGTTGCGGCCCGCGGCCTTGTGCGTGGCCACGATGTCGGGGTCGCCATCGATGCCGATTAGCAGGTCGCCGAAGTCCTGCGCCAGCTGGTCATAAACACCAGTACCGATTTGCGCCATGCCAATCACTCCAATTTTTGCATCGCCTGTATCGACAGGTTCGTCTTCGGGCAACATCGATCTTGTTTCGAACTTTCTGGCCACTGGGCGCAACCCGTGATACAGGCGATTCGCACGCATGTTGATCGGCGCGGCGATGATGATTGATATCGTTAGTGCAAGCGCGATCGTTACCAGCCAATCCTCGGTCAGCCAGGCATTGGACACCGCGATCGCACCCACGATCAGTCCGAACTCGCTGTAGTTGGCCAGCGTCAGCGAAGACAGCGTCGCAGTTCGCGCGCGCATCTTGAATCGGGTGAATAACACAAAGAACAACACAACCTTGAAAACGACGAGCACCGTCAGCAGCAATGCGATCAGTATCGCCGACACCGTCAGGTCGCCCGACATGCCGATGCTCAGGAAGAAGCCGACCAGCAACAGGTCCTTGAAACCCAGCAGGCGTTTTGAGACATCGCCCGCCAGCGGGTGTGATGCCAGCATGGCGCCGACTATCAATGCGCCGAGATCGCCCTTCACATCGACGGCATCGAACAGGGCATAGCCGCCAAAAGCGAGTGCGATGCCATAGAGGATTTGCAGCTCGCCGCTGTGCCCGGCGCGACTCAACAGGCGCAAGAGCGCATAGCGCATCGGGATCAGCGCCAACAGGGCCAGCGCCCAGACCGATGGCAGCGTGCCGGTGGACGCAGCCAGGAATACGACGGCGAAGATATCCTGCATGATCAGGACGCCGATGGCGGTCCGGCCGTACCTGGAATGATATTCGCCTTTGTCTTCCAGCGTCTTGACCGCGAACACGGTGCTGGAAAAACTAAGCGCGAAACCGATCAGCATGGCCTTGCCGATATCGATGCCGGCAAACGCCTGGATGCCGGCCAGGCTCATCCAATAGAGCAGGGTGCCGAGGACCGCGACAACGATCGCCGTGTGCAATGTCGTCCCCGCCCAGATAACCGGGCGCAACAGCGAGCGCAGATCGAGCTTCAGGCCGATGGTGAACAACAACAGCGTGACACCGAGATTGCCGATCATCGTCAGCCGGTCGTCGTCATAGATGCCAGAGAGATTCAGCACGAAGCCACACAGCAGGTAACCCACCATGGGCGGCAGCCCGAAGCGTGCTGCGGCAATACCGGCAATCAACGCCGGGCCTATCCAGAGGAGATCATCCATCGCTAAGCGCGAGCACCGTCCGTTGCCTAAAGCGGCCAGATCACAGGCACGAGCACCAGGCTGACCGCGAGGAAGACCAGCATCAGCGGCAGGCCGACCTTCACGTAATCGGTGAAACGGTAGCCGCCGGGCGAAAAGACCATAATGTTGGTGGTCGTCCCGATCGGGGTCAGGAAAGCGGTCGACGCGGCGACCGCGACGATCATCAGCAGCGGATGGGGCGACACGCCCAGGTCGATCGCGGCCTGGATGACGATCGGTGCGACCAACACAGCGGTGGCCGTGTTGTTGATCACCTGGCTGAAGCCGGTGGTGAGCAGAAAGATGCCGGCCATCAGCACCACCGGCGACAGGTCGCCCAGGGTGTTGACGAGGCCTTCGGCGACGACGCTCGCGCCGCCGGTGGTCTCAAGCGCCCGGCCCATCGGGATCATCGCGGCGATCAGCACGACGCTCGACCAGCTGATCGAACGGTAGGCTTCCCGCGTCGACAGGCAGCCGCCCAGGATCATGGCCACCGCCGCGATCAGCGCCGCGATCACCGTCGGGACGATGCCTGTGACCATCAGCACGATCATGCCGACCAGTGCGGCCACTGCCACCCCTGCGCGCGGACGTAGTCCGGCGACCTCGCTGGCCATCGCCTCGGGCGCGCCGACCACGATGAAGTTGCGCCGCTCGCTCTGCAACTGGCCGATCGCATCCCAGGTACCGCGCATGAGCAGGGAGTCGCCGAACTCCAGCGAGATATCGCGATCGACGACCGGTTCGCCGCGCCGCCGGACGGCCAGCAATTGCACCTGAAAGCGGTCGGAAATATGGCCCAGCGCCATCGACTGTCCGAGGTACTCCGACCGCGGCGTCGGGATGACCTCGACCAACCCGATCTCGCTGGACACGAACTCGCCCGGCGAGTCGGCCGGCGGCTGCAGGCTGAGGCCGAGCTCGTGCATGAGCCTGTCGATGATCTCGCCCGGAGCGCGCACGACGAGGATGTCGTCGTGTTGCAGGACGGTGTCCTGCGCGATGCCGCGCCCCTCAATGCGCAACACCGGCGCGCCATAGGTCGGGCCGAGCGCTGCGTTCCTGACCGTCTTCCCGATGAGGCTCGAATTGGCCCGCACGCGCAAGCGGTACTGGTTTTCGCCGAGCGAATACGCTGCGGCCAGGTCCGCCAGGTCGGTGGCGGCGTCGACCGGCCGCTGGTCCGCGGACCGGGATGGCAGAATTCTGCGGCCGACGAACCTCATGTAGACAACGGCCGTAATCAACAGCGGCCCACCGATCAGCGCGTACTCGAAAAAGCTGAACGGGCGCAGCCCCGACTGCTCCAGCGTCTGCGCGACGACGATGTTGGGCGGCGTGCCGGTCAGCGTGAGGAGCCCGCCGGTGTTCGCGGCGAACGCGAGCGGCATCAGGTACTTGGACGGCACGCTGCCGACCGTCCACGCCGCCGCGACGACGGCCGGCAACAGCGTCGCGACCGTGCCGGTGTTGCTGATGAACGCTGACAGGGCGGCGGTGCCGGCCATGACGACGACGAGCAGCCGGATATCGGAGCCGCGCGCCGCGTCGAGGAGCCGCTTGCCGCCCCAGCCGGTCACGCCGGTGCGCGACAGTCCTTCGCCAACGACGAACAGCGCCGCGATCATCACGACGGTCGGGTTGCCGAACCCGGCGAGCGCGTCGCGCGTGTCGATCACGCCGGACAGCGCGAGAGCGAGGAGCGAAAGAATCGCGACCAGGTCAGCTGGCCACCGCCCCCACACGAACAGCACGATCGTGATGCCGAGGATGACGAAGGTCGTGGTCATCCGACTTCGGTCGCTTAGTCGTCCAACGGATCGGACTGGCCGGGTTTTCCCGCATCCCGCAGCGCAATGATCTTCGCCCGCACTTGATCGAGGATCTCCTGTGTTTCGTCGGCGCCGAGGCGCTCGATCGCGCGCTCCTCGAGTGGAAACAGCGCCATCAAGTGTCGCCGGAGTTTCTTGAAGGCCTCGGGATTACTCCGGCCACAGACGTTTTCGTCGTTTTTCAGTATTCGCTCTGCCATGCCGGGCTCGAACATCTTGATGTCGCAGGCGATCGCCAGTTTCGACAATTCGTGAGCCATGCCGTCGAGCTGATCGCCCCAGTACCTGTGCCTGGTTTTCGCCACTCGCTTCTCCTCAATTCACCGGGATAAATGATTCCCGATTTCGCGACAGTTCGTGAGCTATTCTAAGCGCAATTCGGATCGTCCGGCATGATGTCCGCAGAATATTCTCAGGCCACACCTGAACGACCAGGGCCAAAAAACATCGTACTTATTCGCTCGCGCCCGAGGACCCGGCCAAATTCTCTGATTGTGCAGAACAGAAGAAAGCAGACCATCAGCCAAATCTGCACGACCCAGAAG
>JBPCXI010000071.1:0-19866 GCA_051008895.1 Gammaproteobacteria bacterium
GCAGTCACTGTCCCCGGCCCGTCGAAATCTAGGTCTGGTTCAAAGTCTTAATAGGCGTCACCGACGCCGCCTGCATCGCCGGGTAGCTGCCGAAGCAGATGCCGACGACCGCCGACACGAGCAGGCCGGCGCCGAGCGTCCCGGCGCCGACGACGACCGGCCAATCGAACATCGCCGAGATGCCCCAGGCCGCGAGCGCGCCTATGAGCACGCCGGCAACGCCACCCGCGACCGCGACCAGCGTCGACTCGGTCACGAACTGCGCCAGGATATCGCGCGGCGTCGCCCCGACCGCGCGGCGCAGGCCGATCTCCGGCCGCCGCCTGATCACGTTGACGAGCATGATGTTCATGATCCCGATACCGCCGACCGCGAGCATGATCACGGTCACGCCGCCGAGCAGATACTGGATGATGCGCTGCATGCGCAACTTCTGCCGCAGCAGCTCGATCGGCATCGTGTATTCGAAAGCCGCGCCGTCGGCGTCGAATTCGAGAATACGCTGCACCGCGCCGCTCGCCCGGATCATGTCCGCCTCGGCCGCGAAGCTCAGCACGAGTTCGTCGAGCGGGATGCGGCTGGCCTCGTTCGTGATCGCGGAAATCGGCACGTACGCGGCCCGGTCGATGTCCGGCAGGTCGAAGTCGGCCAGGTCTGCGCCGGACTGCGCGTCGGCCTGCAGCCAGCCGACGACTGTATACCAGTGGCGTCCGATTCTGACCTGCTGGCCCACCGGCTGGCCGCGCGGAAACAGCTCCCGCGCGAGCGCCCAGCCGAGCACGCAGACTCGTTCTGTCCGTTCGATGTCGAACCACGTGATGAAGCGGCCGCGATGCAGGCGCAGCTGATACGCCTGCTCGTAGTCGCGGTCGGTGCCGATGACCTTGACGTCATCGAGATTGCGGTCGCCGGCGAGCATGTTGCGCTGGAACGTCGAGATCGGCACGAGACTCTTGAGTTCGGAGCCGAAAATTCTCTGCACCGCCTGCACGCGATCCATCGTGATCCGCGAATCGGTTTCATTGTCGACGATACTCTTGACCACCATCGTGCCGGCGCCGAGCAGGCTGATTGCGCGCTCCAGCTCCTGCCGGGCGCCCTGCCCGACGGCCATTACGGTGACGAGACCGCCGACGCCGGCGATGACACCGAGAATCGACAACAGCGCCTGCAGGCGATGATGCCGCCACATTCTCGCGGCGGAAATCACGTAACGCCAGCGCAGACCGTTCATGCCGCCTCCGCCAGCCGACCGTCGCGCAGGCACAGTTGCCGCGATGCGATCGCCGCCATCGCGGCGTCGTGCGTAACCATCAGGATCGTGATGCCGTCCGCATTCAGCGACCGCATCAGGTCAGCGAACACCGCGCCGTTGGCCTGATCGAGGTTGCCGGTCGGTTCGTCGGCCAGTATCAGGTCCGGGCCGCCGAACAGTGCGCGGGCGACCGCAGCGCGCTGCCGCTCGCCGCCGGACAGTTCGGCCGGCTTGTGCTCGAGCCGATGACCGAGCCCGACGTCGGTCAGCAACTCGCGCGCGCGCTCGCGGCAAGCCTCTTCGTCATAGTCACCGCCGTAGAATCCATGCAGCGCGACGTTGTCGACGAGATCGAGGTAGTCGATGAAGTGGCTGGTCTGGAAAATAAATCCGATCCGCTTATTCCGCACCTGTGCGAGCTCACCTTCGGTCAGTCTCGAGACCTCGTTGCCCGCCAGCCAGTAGCGGCCGGACGTCGGGTTGTCGAGGCACCCGAGGAGCTGCAGCAGCGTGGACTTGCCGGCGCCGGAGCTGCCGGTAATCGCGACGAAGTCGCCGGCCGGCACGTTCAGGCTCAGGTCGTCGAGCACCTCGACGCAACGCGTGCCCTGCTCGTATCGCTTGCGCAGATTCTCGGCGACGATCATTCGCCCGCTCCGCTGTTGAACGCCTGTCGTGGATACGTCAGCAACACCCGCTGACCCGCGTCGAGTCCCGCCTCGACGACGACGTACTCGCCGTCGCTCGAACCCAGCGTCACGCGCTGCTGGGTCGCCTCGTCGTCGTCCCAGGTGAAACAGACCGCCTCGCCGTCCTCGTAGAACACGGCCTCGATCGGCACACGCAGCACGTCGACGAAGCGGCTGGCCAGGATCGACGCTTTCGCGCGCATGCCGGGCCGCAGTCGCGGATCGACTTCGTTCAGCGCGATGCGCACCTGGAACAGGTTTTCGTCGCGATCCTCGCTGCCGGCCGCGAGCGTACCGACGAGATCGACGCTGCCCTCGAGCACGAGGCCGGGGTAAGCCTCCGGTTGCAGAGTGACCGGTTGCCCGACTTCGAGCTTGCCGATGTCCTGCTCGCGAATGTTCACGTGGCCGACCATCGCCGACATGTCCGGCAGCACGATGAAACCGTGCCGGTTCCACACTGAATCGCCGACCTGCACCTTGCGCCGTTCGTTCGATACCGGGATCGTCTTGTACACGACGAAACCCGATACCGGCGCGCCGATCTCGGTCTTGTCGAGCATTGTTTTCGCGTGGTCGCGCGCCTCGCCGAGCGTCTCACGCTGATTGCGCAGCCGCACGAGGACGTTATTCTGCTTGGCCAGCGAATGCAGGTGCAGCTGCTTCGAACTCTCGAGTTCGCGCGTGCGATTCTCGATCTCGAGCTCCGCCTGGCGCATCTCGGCCGGCAATATGATCGACTGCAACAAGTTGAGCTTCTGCTCCGCGAGCTTCACCGCGCTCTGCTGCTCCTGCTCGATCGCTGCGGCCTCCTGCAGCATGTTGTCGTTGCCGAAGCCTTCCTGGACCATCTCCTTCTGCGCGGCGTGTTCCTGCTTCGCGCGCTCCAAAGCGATGCGGACGGTCTGCAGTTCGATCTTCGCGCTGCTGACGCGCAGCGGCTGATCGGCTTTCTTCAGGTTGTCCAGCTTCAGCCGCGCGACCTGCACCGCGTGCTCGGTCTGCTGGACCTGCGCCTTGCCGTTCTGGATCTGGATCTGCAGCTCGGCCTCGGCCTGCGCGAGCCCGGCCTTTGCGTCCCGGAACTCACGATCGAGCTTGGCCAGGTCCTCTTCGAACGGCGCGGGGTCGAAGCGCGCGACCGGGTTGCCCTCGGTTACGTAGGTGCCCTCCTCGACGAGCCAGATGATCTTGCCCTTGTTGCTCGGCAACTCGGATGCGAGTGTCACGGACTGGCGGGCGTCGAGCCGCGCGGATTCGACGACGAATACGTCGAAACCGCCACTCTCGACTTCGACGGTGAACGGCTTCTCGTCGGCCGCCAGGGCCGACGCCGACGCCAGCGACAATGCGCAGGCTGTGCCATGCGTAAGCAAAATCCTTTTCATTGCACCATCTCCGGTTCGTTGACATTCAGTTCATCCATCAGCGTCCCCGCGACGAGCCTGACCCGGTAACTCGACAACAGAAAATCGACGCGTGACGTCATCTCGGTATACCGCGCGTCGCTCATTGCCTGTTCGGCCTCGAGCATCTCCTGCGTGCTCGCGGAGCCGGCCCGGTACTTGAGTTCCATCATCTTGAATTGCTGCTCCGCGAGCTTCAGCGACTGCCGCGCGAGGCGCAGCTTCCCGCCCTCGTCCTGCATCCGGAACACCGCATCTTTAACCGAGGCGCGGATCTCGCCCTCGAGTTGCTCATACCCGCGACGCTTGTCGTCGTAAAACAGAGCGAGCCGGCGATACGTCTGGTCCGGGTTACCCATCAGGTCAACGTCCATCGAGATGCCGAGACCGACACGCGTGTCGTCGAACTGCAGCGAATCGGAAAACGTCGTGCCCTCACCGACCACCGCGTATTGCAGGCTGACGTCGAAACCCGGCATGCGCTTGGACGGTGAGGCCCGCAGCTTGCGGCGAGCGAGATCGAGGTCCTCGCCGAGGCCGATCAGCTCCGCACGATTCTTCAGCGCGAGCTCCTCGACCTCGGCCGCGGACATCAGCATCAGATCCGGATTCGCTACCGGCGGGATGTCCTCATCGATCACGATCGACTCGTCGAGTTCGAGGCCGAGCAGGAGCTTGAGATCGTTCTCGGACTTCGCGCGCTGAAATTTCGCCATCTCCCGCCGCTGCTCCGCCTGGCCGACGCGCAGGTCGGCCCACTGCACGTCCATCTCCGACGACCGGCCGGTCTTCGCGCGGATACGCGTCGCCTGCTGCAGCTTGCGTACGATCGCGACCTCGCCGGCCGCAACGTCGGCCTGATCGCCGGCGAGCGAATGACGGTAGTAGGCGGACACGACCTTGAGCACGAGCTCCTCGGCGCCGATCTTCGCCATGCGCTCGCGGTGCCGGAAATCCAGCGACGCCTTGTCCGAATCGAACTTGCCCGACGTGACCGGGTTCTGGAAGAACGGCAGCGTGTAAGAGAACCTCAGCTCGGACAATTCCTTGAAGCCGAACTGCGAGTAGTAAAGCCCGACGCCGTATGCCGACCCGGACTCGTTGCGTTTCGACAAACCGAGGTTGTAAGTACTACCGATGTCGGCGCCGTTGCGTGCATCCGAGTTCATCTGCCCGCGCAACTTCGTCTTGAAGACGGAGCGCGCCATCTCGTAGTCGAGTCCCGCCACCTCGACGCCGTTCACGAGGCTGCGGAACTGATGGTTCTTGAGCATTGCCTGGTCGATCGCGTCCTGCAGTGAATACATCGATGGCGTTGAGTCGTTACACCACGACGGGGTCAGCGCAATGAGCACGTACAGGGCTGCCGCTACGCTTGCTTGTCGAAACATTTTCATCATCCCCCGAAAACCATACTGTCTCGTGCTGATTATTGACCCGTGTCGCCCCATCGGTGGACAGGGCGACACGGGGCCTCTCTACTGACGTGTACCGACCATGTCGAAGAACACCGGTTGACCCGGCGGCAGACTGCCGTCCTGGCCGATGATGAAGATGCCGTTCATGCCGGGACTCGCCGACGTGAAGTTCGCTTCGATCGAGCAGGCCGTCGACATGCCGCCCCAAACACAAGGCGCATCGAATGCCATGCAGTCCCCGCCGGTGCCGACGGTGCAGGTCCACGCGGGATCGGGCCCGCTACCGGACTGGCTCCTGATGTCGACCTGTGTCGAACCCGACCCACCGGGGCAACTGACCTCCCAGTTGCCGTTGAACGAGTCGGCCTGCGCGTGCCCGCCCGGATCGTCACCCGATAAAGTTGCGGTGACGCTGTAGACGGCTGGGTTGCAGACAGACACGTCGAAGCTCGGGGGACTCGAGCCGCCCGAGCCGCTCGATCCGCTGCTGCCCGGATCGCTGCTCGGACTCGAGGAACTCGGCGAACCGCTGTCGCCGCTGCTGCCGCTGTCGCTGGCCGCTATGCCAACGCCGACGAGCACTGCAGCCGCGGCGCCCGCGCCGAGCCACTTGCCCGTCGACATGCCGCCGCCACCGCCGCCGACGTTCACGGCCATCTGGCCGCCCGGGTAGCGAACCGTGTACTCGCCTTCGTCCGGAAAGTCGAAGTACAGCATGCCGTCGTCGTCGGTCTCCTCGTCGACCTCGGTGCCGTCCGGGAACACGATCGTGACCTTCGTGTTCGCCAGCGAGTTACCCTCGCCGTCGACGATACTGAGGTCCTTGAGTACGGCATGCGCCGCGGGGATAAACGCTACCAGGCACATTGCGAGTGCCAATACGAGACAGCGTTCAAGAATCATCTTTATGCATTTCATGTCTATATCTCCTGTCTGCATGTTGATTCAGATCACTTACTGCTCTCTGCTAGTCATCCCCTCAAACAGAGTCGTTTAACTACAATGGCGTGCTGAAATTCACCGTGATCGGCTGCCCGCCGGGCAGGTTGCCGTCGCTTCCCGCCGTCATCGATCCGTTCCATTCCGGTGGCGTCGCAAAGAAGCTGCTGTCGAGCTGGCAGACCGTCGAAATCCCCTGGTACGAGCAGTCAGTCGTCGCGACGCAGTCGGCGCTGGTGCCGGCGGTGCAGTTCCACGACACATTCAGCTGGTTCGAACCGACGTAGAGCACCCGGGGTTCCACGCCGGGATCGCAGAAGATTTCCCAATCGCCGTCGAAGTTGTTCGGATGATTGCCGGGGTTCGACGAGACCGATGTCATTAAGCCGCCAATAAAATTGAACGTGTCGCCCTGGCACGCCTCGTCGGACGTCGTGCCTCCCGAGCTGCCGCTGGAACCACCGGGGTCACTCGATGAGCTCGACGAGCTGCTGCTCTCGCTCTTGCGACCGCTGTCGCTGGCCACCACGCCGATACCGATGATCGCGACCGCTGCCGCGCCGGCGCCGATCATCTGGCCCGTCGACAGCCCGCCGCCGCCACCGCCACCGACATTCACGGCCATCTGGCCACCCGGGTAACGGACGGTGTACTCGCCGTCCTTGGGGAAGTCGTAATAAAGCATGCCGTCGTCGTCGGTCTCTTCGTCGACCTCGGTCCCGTCAGGGAACACGATCGTGACCTTCGTGTTCGCGAGCGATTTGCCCTCGCCGTCGACGATGCTCAGGTCCTTCACGACCGCGTAAGTTGCCGGCACAAAGGTGGCGAGGCACACGGCCAGCGCCAGAACGAGGCAGCGCGCCATCAGTGTCTGTAATTGTTTCATTTCAATATCTCCTAGCTTTACGTTCTGAGGTTCCGTGTACTGATTTACCAAATACGCAAGCGCGAACATCGGCCACTGTCTTTCGGTCTAGCCCAGTTCCAGTAAAAAACGGGCTTCCCGCTGTTGGCCGTTCTTGTGCTTGCCGATCAAACGCAAGGTCCACTTCGTGGCCCCCGCAAAATGCTTCACTTCGAGCTCATCGAGGGGCCCGGCCGCGACGTTCTCCTTGATCTTTCTCGACACCTTTTTCCACGACTCGGGGTTCTCACCCTCGCCGATCTCGATCCAGGCCTGGTCCAGGCGGTCGGCATCGACAGTGCCGAGAATCCGCAACAGGGGTTTGCCGCCGCTCTGCACGACCGCGACGTTCGCGATCGCGACATCGAGAAAGAAGTCCGGCGACTGCGCGAGCGCGGCGCGCGCGTCCAGCAAGCCGTAGCCCGTGTACTGGTCGACGCCCGGCACGTGAATGTCGCGGGCGGATTGTTTCAGGATGCGCAGGAGCTGTTCCGCCGTGACGTCGGGATTCTTCGCGACGACCAGCGACGCTACGCCGGTCGCAAGCGGCGCGGCGAACGACGTGCCGCTGGCACGGTAGAGCAGTGCATCGTCGCCGACGAACCACTCGCCCGGCGAATAGTCTTCAAGCCCGGCGACAAGTGCGAAATCAGTGTTGCGCGCGCGCAGCGACAGCACGTCGATGCCCGGTGCGACGAGATCGACGCTCGAGCCCCAGTTCGAAAATCCCGCGTGACCGTCCTCGGTGTCCGCAGCCCCGACGGTCAGCACCGTCGCCGACGCGGCGGGCCCGAAGTCGGCGGTGTCGACACCCGAATTGCCTGACGCCGCGACGACGAGCACATTGTTTTGCCATGCGTGGGCGAGCGCGCGCTCCTCGATCGGCGAGATCTCGGCGCCGCCGAGGCTCAGGTTGATGACGCGTGCGCCGTTCGCAACCGCGTAGTAGATCGCCTCGGATATGCCGCTGCTGCGCCCGCGGCCGACGAAATTCAGGACTTTCAGGGGCATGATCAGCGCGCCGCGATTCACGCCCGCAATACCGACGCCGTTGTTCGAATTCGCGGCGATTACGCCCGCGACGTGAGTGCCGTGCCCGGCCTGGTCCCACGGGTTATTGTCGTCGTCGACGAAGTTCCAGCCGATCAGGTCATCGACGTAGCCGTTCTCGTCGTCGTCGATGCCGTTCTCTTTCTCGTTGACATTCCGCCAGACGTTCGACTTCGCGAGGTCGGGGTGGAGGTAGTCGATGCCGGTATCGATGACCGCAACGATGACAGGGGTCACGGCACCGGACTCCAGGTCCCAGGCGGAGGTTTGTCCGTCGCCGGCGCCGAAGCCGATGCGCTTCAGCGCCCATTGATCGTCGTAAGCTTGCTGCCAGGTGCCACTGCTGGCGAAATAGGGATCATTCGGTTCGCCCGCTTGCGCGACGATGCCAATACTCGAGACGGCAATGCTCGAGATGAGCGACAAGAAGAATAACTGCGTAACCGACATTAACTGGCTTCCCATGAATGGACGATGGACCACAATCGGTAGGTCACGCCGACACGGATTCCGGTTCAATGTCCGGACGATCGATCGGTCATTCGCGAAAACGAATGCGCGGGCAGCCAAGGTCGGAACGATGGGCCTTTATTCTTGGTAATCGCTGCCCGATCCGAATCGACGCAGTCGACGGGTTCCGTCCCGTTGTAACTTCTTATTTATCAGGCGGAATTCTTCGCCCTGTGGCCGAAACTATAGCATGAAACCTGCTGTTTCCTGCCCAAGCCGCGGGCGTGCGGTGCGTTTCGGGACCTGCGTCAGGCGCGATACAGCCGACGTTCGCGAGCGATCTTGGTGCGCACGATGTCGACCAGCGGTGGCAGGTAAAAAACGACGGCGATGCTGATGATGACTTCCATTGCGTTTCCCTCTGCCCGTAGGTCACGGGGTCGGGAAACGCGGTTCAAAAGCGGGGCACGAAAAAACCCGCTCCGGGCGGCCCGGAGCGGGTCAGGCGATCAGAAGACTGAATCTAAGTGGCCGGTCAGCCGGAGCCGCTGAGCTCTGCGGCGATCGCGGCGATGTCCTCGTCGCTGAGGTCCGCCTGCCCCGCCTGCGGGTGCCGAACAGCGCCGCTGCGAACTTCCTTGATCCACTCGACGAGCTCGTTGACGTCCTCGCCGGCGAAGCCCGCCGAATCGGCCGGATCGTGGCACTCCATGCACCCGTCCGCGACGCCGGCGACCGCGGCGTTCAGGCCCATCGCCAAGCTCATCGCCAGGCTCATGAGCAGTATCGACATTGCACGCATATTTAACTCCTTAGTCTCTATTAATTCTGGTCCCGAGCCGCGCCTCACCACAGGTGCTCGAGGGCGCGCATGACATCCCGTCGGCTGATCTGGCCGACGAGCTCATTATCTACGACAACCGGGTAACGATGAAAGTTCTCGTCGAGAAAGCGTTGCGCCGCCTCGACGATGCTGTCGTCCGGCTGCATCGTCTCGACCTCGTGACTCATGAACTCAGTCACACGCCCGCCGTACTCGGCATGATAGCCGGCATTGAGTACGACTTTCATGCAGTCCTTCTCGGTCAGGATGCCGATCAACCGCCCTGTATCGTCGACGACCGGGGCGCCGCCAAATTCATGCTCGAGCAGAATGTGCACCGCCCGGAGGATTTCCATCTCCGGATTCAGCGTGACGAGTTCAGTCGCCATGTAGTCGCGCACACAAATCGATTTCATTTCGCCTTCCTCCGGCACGCACCGCCGCACAGCATCTCGAACCGACAATGACGATCCGCCGGCAGCGACCGGCACCCGCCGTGCATCGGCTTGCCCTTGATCAACAAACCGAGCCCCATCGCCAGCGCTGCGCAGAGAAATACGAGTAAGGTGCCAATAAACAGATCCATTTCGCTCGTCATCCGAAATCGTCGAACATCACGTTTTCTGCCTCGACCCCGAGATCATCCAGCATGTGCGCGACCGCGGAGTTCATCATCGGCGGTCCGCACAGATAGTATTCGCAGTCTTCCGGGGCCGGGTGGTCTTTCAGATACTGCTCGTACAGGACCTCGTGAATGAAGCCGGTCGGGCCCGTCCAGTCATCCTCGTCGAGCGGCTCGGAAAGCGCCAGGTGCCAATCGAAATTGTCGTGCTCCGCCGCAAGCCGATCGAACTCGTCGACGTAAAACGCCTCGCGGAGACTTCGCGCGCCATACCAGAAGCTCATCCGACGCGGGCTACGCAAGCGCTTCAGCTGGTCGAACACATGGGAGCGCATCGGCGCCATACCGGCGCCGCCGCCGACGAAGATCATCTCGGCGTCAGTCTCGCGCGCGTAGAACTCGCCGAACGGGCCGGACACGCTGACCGAATCACCCGGGGCCAGGTTGAACAGCCACGACGACATCGCCCCGGGAGGGGTGCCGGGCGGCACGTTCGGCGGCGGCGTCGCGATCCTGACGTTCAGCATCACGATGTCATTCTCGTCGGGGTAATTGGCCATCGAATACGCACGCACGACCGGCTTCGTCACCGTTGACTCGAGCGCCAGCAGGCCATAGCGCTCCCAGTCCTCGCGGTATTGCTCGGGAATATCGAAATCCTTGTACGCGACATGGTGCGCCGGACAATCGATCTGGATGTAGCCACCCGCGCGAAAGTCCATGGTCTCCCCGTGCGGCAGTTCCAGGACGAGCTCCTTGATGAACGTCGCGCGATTGTCGTTGGAACGGACTGCACATTCCCACTGCTTGACGCCGAATACGGTCTCGGGGACCTGAATCTGCAGGTCGTGCGTGACCGCAACCTGGCAGGCGAGCCGCTCGCCCGCGGATGCTTCGCGCTTCGTGATATGGGAGGCCTCGGTCGGCAGGAGCGGATCCGCGCCGTCGGTGATTTTCACGAGGCACTGCCCGCACGAACCGCCGCCACCGCAGGCGGACGGGAGGAACAGCTCGTGTGCTGCCAGGGCCGTCAGCAGCTTGTCGCCGACCGGCACGTCGAGGGCGCGCTCGTCGTTGACGACGATGTGCGCGCTGCCGCTCGGTACGAGCCAGGAACGCGCCACCAAGATGACGAGCGCCAGCACCAGCACGATGCCGGTGAATAACAGTACGCCGAGCAGAATTTCCAGCATCAGCCCCGCAACGCCTCGCAATCCATCACAACTGAATCCCCGCCATCGCCATGAACGCCAGCGACATCATGCCGGCGGTGATGAACGTGATGCCGAGCCCCTGCAACCCGTCCGGCACGTCGCTGTAGCGCATTTTCTCGCGCAGCCCGGCGAGCGCGACCAGCGCCAACGCCCAGCCGACGCCGACGCCGAAGCCGTACGCCGCGCTCTCGACGAACGTGTAGCCGCGCTGTTCCATGAACAGGGAACCGCCGAGAATCGCGCAGTTCACGGTCAGCAGCGGCAGGAAAATACCGAGCGCATGGTTCAGCGCCGGGAAGAAACGTGACAGCACCATCTCGAGGATCTGCACCATCGCCGCGATCACCCCGATGTAGCTGATCAGGCTCAGGTAGCTGAAGTCGAGATGACCGAGGCCTGCCCATGCGAGCGCGCCTTCGCGGAGCAGGTAGTTGTAGATGAGATTGTTGACCGGAATCGTGATGACCTGAACCAGGATCACCGCTGCGCCGAGGCCGAGCGCGGTTTTGATTTGCTTCGACACGGCCAGGAACGTGCACATGCCGAGAAAGAACGCGAGCGCGAGATTCTCGACGAACACCGACTTGATGAAGATGCCGAACAGGTGCTCCACTAGTCGCCTCCCGACTCGCCGACCGGAATCGGCTCGAAGTCGCGCTTCTCGACCTGTTGCGGCTTCCAGCTGCGCAGACCCCAGATGAAGAAGCCGATGATGAAAAATGCGCTCGGCGGTAACAGCATCATCGCGTTCGCGTGGAACCAGCCGCCGTCTGCGGCCAGCGTGAAGAAATTGACGCCGAGCAGTCCGCCGGTGCCGAACAGCTCGCGGATCGTCGCGGTCGCAATCAATATCAACGCGTAGCCGAGTCCGTTGCCGATGCCGTCCATGAAGCTCAGGCCGACATTGTTCTGCACCGCGTACGCCTCCGCGCGGCCGAGCACGATGCAGTTGGTCACGATCAGGCCGACGAACACCGACAGCGTGCGCGCCGTGTCCGGGGCATACGCCTTCAGCAACTGGTCGACGACAATGACGCCGGTGGCGATGATCGTCATCTGTACGATGATCCGCACCGAACTCGGCAGGTGACGGCGAATCATACTGATCGATACGTTCGCGAATGCGAGCACGGACGTCAGGCACAGGCTCATGATCAGCGCGTTGTACACCGAATTCGTTATTGCCAGCGCAGAGCATATTCCGAGGACATGCAACGTAACGGGATTCTCGTCGAACAGCGGTTTTGTCAGTGCTTGCCGGGTTTCACTCATCGTCGTAGTCCATGCATAAAATCAGGGGCCGGCGTTGCCGGCCTCGAGGTTTTCCAGAAACGGCTTGTAACCGTGCGGCCCGAACCAGTATTGGACCATCGCGGTCACTCCATTCGTCGTCTGCGTCGCGCCGGCGATCGCGTCGACGTCATTCGGCGTGGTCGCCGCACCGGCGGCGACGCGAAACGCGAGCACGCCGTTCGCATCGAACAGCGTCCGTCCGCGCCAGCCTGACTGCCAGCCGGGATCGAGTATCTTGTCGCCGATTCCGGCCGTCTCGCCCTGCTCGTAAAACGTGACCTCGGCAATCGAGTTCAGATCCCCGTCCAGCGCGAGGTACGCGTAAATCGTCGACCACATGCCCTGCCCGCGGATCGGCAGGATGATTCGCTCCGGACTGTTCGGATCACCGACGATGAACACCGTCGCGAGTCGCGAACGCCGCCCTAGGCCCGCTGCGTCGAGATCGGTCGGAATGTCGACGCCGAGTTCCGGATCCGACGCCGCCTGCCGCTGGTCGAACGTCAACGGGTTCATGCGCTGATCGAAGCGGCCGGCGTCGATGTCGACCAGCCGCACTTCGAGATCCTGGAACACATCCACGACCTCCGCGTCTGCGAGTTCGGCACCGGGCTCGACGAGACCGCTGATACCGACGATGAAGCGATTGCGTTCGAGATCCTTATATGCCTGCTGGATCGGCTTCAGCGTGACGGCCGCGGTCGTCACGAGCAGCGAACAGACCAACGCGGTGCCGAGGACGACGAGGACTGCTTTGGCCGGGCTGTCGTTATTCACGCGCGATCCTCCGCGAGCCGCCGGCGCCGACGCCGCGCGTTCATTTCGACGAACACGAAGTCGATGACCGGCGAAAACAGGCTCGCCAGCAGCACCGCGAACAACACGCCCTCGTTATACGACGGATTCGTGACGCGAATCACGATGGTCAGCACGCCGACCAGCGCGCCGTAGAACCAGCGGCCCGGGTTCGTCATTGCGGCCGTGACGGGATCGGTCGCGAAGAACACCACGCCGAACGCGAAGCCGCCGATGACGAGGTGCCAGGTCCACGGAATCTCGAATAACACGTCGCCGTCGGACGCGATGCCGTTGAACAACAGCACCGTCCCGATCATGCCGGCCAGCGCGCCGAGCATGATGCGCCACGACGCGGCGCCGCTGAACACCAGGTAGACCGCGCCGAGCAGGCAGCCGAGCACCGACGGCGTGCCGATCGCGCCGGGTCGCTGACCGATGAAAAGGTCCCACAGCGAGTAACCTTCCCGGAGCACCGCCTCGATGCCGCCGGCCGCGGCCAGTTCGACCGGCGGCGTCCGCTCGACGCCCGGCACCGGGATCCACGCGGTCTCACCGAACATCAGGTCCGGGTACGCGAACAGCAGGAACACAAAGCCGAGCAACGCCGGGCACACCAGGTAGCGGCCCGAGCCGCCGTAGATCGCCTTGCCGACCACGTAGCCGAACGTGATGCCGAACGCGACCCGCAGCAGCGGCGCGTTCGCCGGCATGATCAGCGCGAATAGCCAGACGGTGGCGAGCATGCCCTCGTCGAGCGATCGGCGACGGACCGTCGAGAAGACGACATCCCAGAATGTCGCGACGACGAGCGTGACCACAAAGATCGGCAGGAAATACAGCAAACCGATCGTGAAACAGTCGATCAAGCTGCCGGCGTCGTAGTCGACGCCGATCGCTTCCAGAACCTCGCCGCGCCAGCCCGGCAGCGTCGCGAGCCCGAGCTCGGCCATCTCGAGGCTCGTCTGCAGGCCGACGTTCCACAGGCCGATCAGCCAGCACGGCAGCGTCGCGATGATGAATGTGTTGAACAGCCGCTGCACGTTGTTGCCGTCACGCACGTGCGGCGCCGCGACCGTCGTCGCCCCGGTCGAAAAAACGAAGCGATCCAGGATCTCGATCAGCGCGCGATAGCGATGCAGTGGCCCGCCGGACCGCGCGCGCATCTGCCATCGATCGAGGCGGCGACGCAGACTCATCAGCCTTCCTTCTCGATCTGCTCGAGATTCCGGCGCAGCGCGTGACCGTAGTTCTGCTTGGCCGGACAGACGAAGGAACTCAGCGCGAGGTCCTCTTCCGCGAGCTCGAGACAACCGAGCGCCTGTGCCGCGTCGGTATCGCGCACGATCAGCGCGCGCAGCAGCGGCGACGCCAGAATATCCAGCGGCATCACGCGATCGAACGCGCCGACCGGGATCATGGCCGCGAGCCGCCCATGACGCGACGTGTTCAGCTGCTGCCGGCGCGGATTGTCGGAGGACATCAGCAACCCGGCGAACGAGTACGCCTCGGACCGGATCCGCGCCCAACCGAACAGACGCCGCTGGCCATTCTCCGGCACGACCGACACCTGGCTTTGATAAGGCCCGAGATAGCCGGTCGGCCCCGCCGCGATCCGGCCGCTCAGCACCGAGCCGGAGATGACCCGGCAGCGCACGCCGGGCTGCAGTTCGCCCTTGACGATGTCGCCGGTCAGCGCGCCCTTCCACGAGCGGATGAGTCGCGGCGCGACGACGCCCGGTCCGCCGAGCGCGACGACGCGCTTGTTGCTGATCCTGCCCGAGACGAACAGGTGGCCGATCGCGATCACGTCCTGGTAACCGATGTGCCAGACGGACCGGTCCGCTCCGACGGGGTCCAGAAAATGGATATGCGTACCCGGCAGTCCCGCCGGATGCGGGCCTTCGAATTCAGCGTGCCGGAGCCGGCCGAGGTGGATGTCGGGCCCGGACCAGTCAGGGCCCGTGCAGAGATAGACGGCACCCTCGGTCAGCTGGGAAATGACGCGCATGCCGGCGACGAACGCGTCGCGCTGATCGTCGATTACGACGCGCGGGTCAGCGGCCAGCGGTCGAGTATCGATCGCAGTCACGAATATCGACGCCGGTTGCGCGGTCGATGCGGGTACGCGATTGAACGGGCGCGCGCGAAATGCGACCCACGCGCCGGAAGCGAGCAGCTGTTCGCGCACCTTGTCCGGACCGATCGCGTTAAGCGCAGCCGGCTGATGCGACGCGAACGTTCGCTCGGGCTGTGCCGCGTCGTCCAGCTCGATGACGACAGACTGCAATACGCGTCGCCGCCCGCGATTAATCTCGACGACCCGCCCACCGCCCGGCGCGGTGAAACGCACGGCGGAATCGTGTTTGTCTTCGAACAGCGGATCCCCGAGTGCAACCTCGTCGCCAACTTGGACACGCATGCGCGGCTTGAGCCCGACAAAGTCCTCACCGAGCAGCGCAACCCGACGGACCGGATTCCCGGGCGTAATCACCTGCTTCGGCGCACCCGATATCGGAATATTCAGACCACGCTTGATTCTTGTTCTTATTGGCATTCGTGCGGCGAAGCGGAAGCGTTTCGCCTATTCAAGTCGGACCCTGTCTAATAGTCAAGCGGAATCCAGTCGACGGGATCAGGGAAAAACGGGGCCGCGGATTTCGCGGCCCCGTTTTTCGGCCAGAAATAACTGAGCTTACCGAGCGTTGCCGAACCGATAGCCCATGCGCACGCCATACGAGCGCTCCGGCGGCAGGATCGGCGTCTGGTTCAGCGGCAGAATGAACGTAAACGGCGGCGCCGCAACGCTGATACCCTGGTTATACGTATTCGCGAATGTCGACTTCACCTTCGTGTCCTCGAACGCGTTGTCGACGTAGCCGATCACCGACCACCGTTCGCTCTGGAAACCGAAGCGGAAATCCCAGATCGAATACGAAGGCAGCTGGACGACGTTAGACGCGCTCGTCCAGCGCTCGCTCTGGTAAATATAGTTCACCGCGAGCAGCGCCTCGATGCCGCGCACGACCTCCGGAGTCCAGTCGAATCCGGTGATGAACGCGTGCTTCGGCACGAATTCCAGATCGCGCCCGGACAAGTTCAGGTCACAGAACTGCTGCGGATCCGGCGGCCGCGTCGTGACCGTGCAGTTGCCTGCGTCGGCGATCGGGGCCGGGCCCGCGCTGATCTGGCTGTAGTCCTTGTACTCAGATTCCAGAAATGTCCACGATGCGTACAGATTCAGATCGTCCGTTGCCAGCCACGAGGCGTCGACCTCGAAGCCGTAGATCTCGGCCGATGCCGCGTTGACCGGGGCTGCAAACAGAATGCCGCTCGCGTCGGGCTTCTGCGACGTCAACTGCTTGTCCGAGAAGTCCTGGAAGAACAGCGCGCCGTTAACGATAATCTTGTTGTCCGCCCACGCCGTCTTGCCGCCGAGCTCATAGACGGTCAGCTCCTCCTGCTCGAACTTGCTCGATTCCGGATCAAAGCCGGACAGCGCGCCTACGATCGAGACACCGGCCGGCTTGAATGAGCGCGCCACGGACGCGTACCACATTTTCGAATCTGACGCCTGCCACTGCAACGTGCCCTTTGGCGCGAAGAAATCATCCGATACCGAGGACGTGATCGTGCCGTACGCCGGCAACAGCATTGAGCCGAATTGAATACCGCGCGGATCGATCGCCCTTGCGCGATCGTCGAATGGGCTCGGCGTTCCGGCGCGGTCAGGACCCGAGACGGTGATCTCTTCGTCAGAATAACGACCCTCCAGAATAACTGACCAGTTGTCGACGATCTCGAAATCAACCAGTCCGTAAATCGACCAGTGCTCCTGATCGCGCGTCCACAGGTCCGGAAAACGGCCGGCGCCGGTTATCCCGGCTATCGCCGCGGCACAATTCACGCCCGGCGCGAAGAACCCGGGCGGCGGGAACGGTACGAACGTGGCGTTCGCAACGCAGTTCACACCGCCGTCGGTGAAATCGACGTTCTCCTCCCAGTAATTCGCGCCGACGACCCAGTCTAAGCGCTCGTTGCCGTTCGACTGCAGGCGCAGCTCCTGGCTGATCTGTTCGGTCTCGTCCTTGGCGAGGAATTCGCCGCCGACGGTACGACTCGGATCGGAGATACTGCCCTCGCGGCGCGCATCCTCGAAACTGTCGACCGTGGCATCGGTGTAGCCCGTCAGCGATACGAGCGTGACCGGACCGAAATCATAGTCGAGCGTCAGCGCGAAACGGGTCACTTCGCGATCGACGCCCGGATAGTCGCCGCCGGTGCGCGGATCCTCCGACAGCGTGACCTGGAGCGTATCGCCGTCCGGGATCGTGCCGCGAACCGAATCAATCGTCGTCACCGAAGGTGCGAGGACTGTGCCGAGTGCGCTTGCCGGCAGCGGTACCGGCACGATCGGTGTAATGCTGGTGTACGGCGACTGCGCGAACTCGTCGTCGGTGTGCTCGAGTCGCAGGTCCGCCGAGAACGCGTCAGTGATCGTCCATGCGAGCGTACCGGAGATACCGTAGCCCTCGTTGCCGCCGACGTCGCCGCCGGTGACCGAGTTCTTGTAAAAGCCGTCGTCGTTCCAACCGGCGATGTTGAGTCCACCGAACAGCGTGTCGCCGATCAGCGGACCGGAAACCGCGCCGCGCAGATCGTAACGCGAGTTGTCGCCGACGTCCGCGTAGACGCTCGCGTCGAATTCATCGGCCGGCTTCCTGGTGATGTAGTTGATCGCGCCGTTGAACGCCGCGCGGCCATAGAGCGCGTTCTGCGGGCCCTTGACGATCTCGACGCGCTCCATGTTAAACAGGCGCGGGTTGATCAGCAGCGAACCGCCGTTCGTCTGTATCGCCTGGCCGCTGACGTCGATGCCGTCGACGAGCACCGCGACTTTCTGCCGGCCGCGCGTCGGGTGCAGGCCGCGCATCGTGATGCGCGTGTCCTGCGCAGCGAAGCCCTGGTCGAACGTGACGCTCGTATCGAAACGGGTGAGGTCCTGCAGACCGGTGATGTTCAGTTTCAGCAGCGACTCTTCGTCGAACACGCCGACAGCCACCGGCACGTCCTGCAGGCTCTCATCGCGCTTGCGCACCGAAACGATCATTTCTTCCTTATCGAGCTCCTGCGGCCAGCCTGTCGTGGCGACGCAGGTCAGCAGGAAACCCGTCGCCGCGAGCCGTAGCCAAAGGCGAATGGCGCCGCGCGACGCCGAATTAATCGATCCATTCATCATCTTCCTCCCGTTCGATCGAACCGATGCGACCGCATCGGGCGAACACTCCTTTAATAAGTACGTTGTGTCAATGCAGATAACGCATGACGATCAAAGCTGCAGCAGTATGTCGACGGCAGCTCGCTCGCCGGACTCCATAGCGCCTTCCATGCCCAACGCCGTCTGCGACGTATGCTCGCCGGCGAAATAGACCCGGCCATGCGGCTGCGTCAGCGCGGCCCCGAATTCGGTGACCTGGCCCGGCCCCATGTACGCGAGATGACCGCGCGTCCAGGGATCGCGGCTCCAGTTCTGCACGACGATCGGCTCGACGCTGCCGACCGTGCTCGGGCGAATCCGGCCGAGCTCCGCCATTACGCCCTGCATCACATCTTCGTCGCTGCCGTTTCGCCACGGCATGTTCGCCGGGCCGTTGATCGCCAGCCACAGGTAGCCGATATCGCCCCAGGACATTCGCAGCACGGTGCCGATCGACGTGTCCGTCCATAGCGACGACGGCAACCCGTCTTTTTCCCAGAACGGCTCGACGATGTTCAGGAACACGTCCGTGTGATTGCCGTATGGCATGTTCTGCACCGCAGTCTCCTGCGCGCCGGACAGTATCGGATCGAGCTTGACCCGGCGGAGCAACGGAATCGGTATCGTGCATACGGCGAACTGCGCACGATACGTCGACCCGGCGCCGTCTTCGATCTCGACGCCGTCGCGATGCGTGCGAATGCCGACGACCTCGGTGTTCATCCGCACCTGCCGTTGCAACAGGCCCGCCATGCCGTCGGTGACACGGCCCATGCCGCCGTCGATATTGCGCAGGTCGTCGAGCCCGCCCGACACCTCGTTGAATTTCTGTGCGCGCAGCCGCCACAGCAGCGACACGTCGTCGAGCGCGTCGGCCTCGAAGCTGGACCCGATCAGTCGCTGCATCTCCGCGTCCGCGCCGTTCTCGCGCAGGAACGCACCGAATGGTACGTCGTACTCCGCGGCGGCCGGCTCGAGCCACGCGCCCGGATGCGCCAGCGGCGAGGGCCGCGGCAGCAGCATGCCATTGAGAAACAGTGGCGGCGCATTGCGCGCAGGGCCCGAGAGCTTGTTCGCCGGCGACGTCGGCCAGTCGGCCGGCGCCACCGTCTGCTCGTTCACGTGATAAGCGAACTCGATGCCCTTGCCCGCCCACGGCAGCATCTCGATTTCCAGTCGCTCGACCATGTCCAGGACGCGCGCGTAAGACTTCACGCTGAGTTCGCTACCGCCGGTGTCGACGTAGTCCGGACCGTCGCGATGCGTATAGACGCGACCGCCGATGCGATCGCTGCCTTCCAGGACCAGCACGTCCGCGCCCTGTTGCTCGAGCAGCAATGCTGCGTTCAGGCCGGCGAGGCCCGCGCCGATCACGATCACCTGAGCGTCCGGCGCGCGCCGGCCGCAGCCGGACATCGCCGCCGGCAGCGCAGCGGCGGCGCCGGCGGAGCCGAGCAGCTTCAGCGCTCGGCGCCGATCCATAGATTTCGACATGCGTAGGCCCCTCTAACAGGCGACCTATATTACTGTATCGCAGCTGGAATCCTCTGTTTAGCGGGCACAGCGCGGTCGACGCTGCAAACGCGTCCGTATAACGACCGATTGCCGGACCGATAGGCAAACTGCATAATCGGCGCCAACCGGGGGCATCGGGTTCCCGAACTGACGCAGGCAGACAACAATAAAATGTCCGGGCAATCGTTCCCGCTCCAGGTTTTACCCCAGCTTCCGGAAAAAATCGCGCGACTCGA
>JBPCXI010000072.1:0-16455 GCA_051008895.1 Gammaproteobacteria bacterium
TGCCCGTGCGCCTGTATACGATTCCCGAGGGAGCGCTGCAGGGCTTCACCGACGAGATCTTCGACTGGGACCATGTCGACTACATCGACCGATTGGCGATTGATGTCCCCGGTAAGGAAACGGAGTACCTGAGTCAGCTGGCTCGCGGCCTGGACGCTTTCATCATTGCACAGGCGAAGGTGACCCACCCGGAGTTTCCGGAGCGCTTCTTCAATTGCGCCTTCGTGATCGACCGGCAGGGAGAGGTCGTGCATCGTCACTACAAGATGCAGGTATTCGCACGCGAGCACTCGACCGTGCCGCACGACGTCTGGGACAAATGGACGGAGCTGTACGGTACCGGACTGGACGCGTTCTTCCCGGTCACCGAAACGGAGATCGGCCGCATCGGCTGCATCATTTGCATGGAGGGCAGTTATCCGGAGACGACGCGCGGGCTGGCAATGAACGGCGCGGAATTGATTTATCGTCCGAGCTATCCCGAGCCCTATGTCGGCAACGGTCTCTGGGAAGTGCAGAATCGCGCGCGAGCGCTGGACAACACGTGCTACATGGTTTGCCCGAACCCGGCGTCGTACGCACCTTCGGCCGAAAGCCCCTATCCGCTGGATATGTTCGGCGGCAAATCGATGATCGTCGACTACCAGGGCCGCGTCATCGGCCAGCACGAAGCGGGGGGCGCGGCATCTTACGCCGGTGCGATCATCAATATCGAGGGACTGCGCGAGTATCGTGAGCGGACGCTGTGGGGCAACTGGATCAAGGACCTGCGGACCGAACAATATCGGCTGATCTACGATCAGCCGCTGTATGAAAAGAACCGGTGTCTGACGACGCCACCGCTCAAGCACGCCGAAAATGACAAAGTGGTTCGCACCGCTGTAGACCGTGTATTCGAACGCGGAATCTGGAAGCGGCCGGCCGGACACACCGACACCTGACTGACTCTGCTGGTTCTCGGCATTCGCGTACCGATAATCGCTACTAGCTGAGCAGGTTTACCGGTTTTTGCCCGCGAATGCGCCTGGAGCGGCAACCGGCGGCACGCTCCGACGCCATCTCAGCCGGTAGCGGCGAAAAAAAACTCGCCAGAATTGAACGGTTCGCGGCCCGACCGTGACTCATGAACGACAGCCGTCCGCATGACGGCATTTACATGCGTTCATTCATCAGGAGTCACTCACATGAAATCACTCAACATTCGCGCGATCGGCTGCGTTCTGATCGGCCTCACGACGCTGGCGACCTCGACTGTCAGCGCTCAAATCATGCTGCAAAAGTCCGGCGACCCCAAAGATCAGCTGTCTCGCTGCAGCAACTCGTGGGAATGCTACAAAGAAGAGCAGATCGAGAAAGAAAAGGCCGCCCAGGAACCGGCGCCGTGGTGGTTTCCTTTTATCAACGTCGAGGTATATCGGGTGATCCCGGTCCTGCAATTCGATATGGCGAATCTCGTCGCGATGGATGTCGACGGCAAGATTCGCAGCGCGGGCGTGGGCATCAAGGCTGAAGTCAAGAACGATGGCACCGTCGACTCAGGCGACTTCGATTACAAAGCGGTGGTGACGTTCGTGAAAGTCGACGACGGCTCGACGGCCGGACCGTTCACGGCACAGGCACGCATCCCTTCCCTTGCGCCTGGCCAGAGCTGGGATGATTACCTTGGCTGGATCAACCCGCCGAGTCGCGAATACGCCTACGACGTACACATGACGGTGACTGCGGATTCCACCAACTTCCAGAGCGGTGGCGAGGTCCGGGAAACAACCGAAGACGACAACGTGCTGATGGTGACGTGCAGAATGGCCGGCACGGGGCCGGGTCAGAACATCTTAGGTTCCGCTCCCCCCTGCCAGTAGTATCCGTCCCTACTCGCAATAGCAGGCCTCGCGCTGATGCGCGAGGCCTGCTTTTTGCTTGAGTAACCCGATCGAGGGTGGACGGATAGCGCCCCATTACCGCGCCGACTTTGCGACTATAGGGCCAGCTGCTGGAGCCGCAGCAGATCTGAGACATCCAGCTGTCCATCACCCGCCCCCGCCGGATAAGTATCTGCACGGGCTTCCTCCGGCGGTCCGATCGCCTCGATATTGATCAGGTGATTCTGCAAAATGATCAGATCGATCACATCGATTGCGCCGTCCCCATTAATATCACCGATGCGCAAGCTGAGCACATTGATGCTGGCGGTCGCATCGCCGTTCTCGCTGTCGGTCACCGTTGCCGTAATGACATGAGCACCCGGATCCAGCGATACCAGGACACTGTTGCCGCTGCCAAGCACACCGCTGACATCGGATGCCCACTGGATGTTCGCGCTGATATCTCCATCCTCATCGTCAATCGCGCTGCCCGACAGTGATATCTGCGCACCGGGTTCCTGAGATGCATTGTCAGCCGGTGAGAGTATCGTCAACTGGGGAGCCGCATCGTTGGGGTTGCTGCCGGCAGTGACTTCATCGCCATCGCTGATGCCGTCATCATCACTGTCGGGGTCAAGCGGATCGGTCAACGTGGTAGCCAGTTCGGTCGCATCGTCGAGCCCATCACCGTCGGTGTCTGCGTCGCCGGGATCGGTCCCGTGAATATTGACCTCGTCGTTGTCACCGAGGCCGTCACCGTCGCTATCAACGCTGGCCGGGTCGCTGTTGAGGTCGAGCACTTCATCGCGATTGAGCAACCCGTCAGAATCGCGATCGAGCGCCATCCGCGTGCCGGATCCGGGAGGTGCGCACGTATATGTCACCCGGTCGACGCCGGTTACCAAGCTCCGTAACTGCGCATCGGTCAACGGGCTCTCGGCTCCATAATCGGATTCGAACATGTTGGTCGCAATATTGAACAACCAGCTACGCTCAGCACCACCGATGACACCCTGCGCGATCAGGTCGCATTCCATTTGCAACGGCGCCTCAAATCCGGGATTGGCCACCTGCGCGCGCTGGAGCAACGTGTCAATTCGCGCACCTGCCGCCGCCACGTTGGTTGCAGATAGCGTAACCTGTTGCCCTACGACAGGCGCTAGCCCGGTCCTGAATGTCAGCATGAACTCGGAGACCTGCCGCGTCTGGGTCTCCAGATCTCCACTAAATGAAAATAAAGAGGACCGGGTAAAACTGAGCAAGCTATCTACCGTCCCGTCATGCGTATAGCCAAACCCGCGAATCTGCGGCTGATCTGGCGCTCCGAGAGATGGAATATTTCGGGGCCGGTGCGTGTGACTGGTGATCGGAACGGCGCCGAACATGCCTACTTTCTGATACATGTTTCTGAGATGGGGGATCTTCATGTTCTGCGGCTGGGCCTGAAAACTGGAAAGCCCCCGTGTACCAAAATTTCCGGTCTGTGTCTGAATCGAATGACATCCGCCGCATGTGAAAGCGTTCTGGGTGTCGTCAATACCGCCCTGATTGAAAAAAATCGTCTGCCCGGCAGCCTCTGAATCCGTAAGCGTATTGTCTATGTTCCGGATCGGATTCGGCGGATAGGATAACTGGAGAATAAAGTCGGAAAACGCCTGCATTTCTGCAGCGCTCAACTGCGTATCCCGGCCGAGCAGACTGACGAAAGACGGATTGAACTGAGCGAAAGCGGCTGGTGTATCCTCAAAATCCGATCCCGACAATTCGCCGCTGCGGTCGGCACGCCAGTGCAGTGGTCCGTGGTGAGCCATGCCGCGAAAGCTCTGGGTCACCATCGGTCCTTTCATCGGATGGAAGGCTGGATCCCTGAAAAAGAGTAGCGGTACTGGATTAGCGAACGGGTTAGGGTCCAGAATTTCTGTGCCGCCGGTCTCACTCAGATCCCAGGCCAAGTCATCCATACGTCCAAAAACATGACAGGAAGAACAGGACGCCTCGCCATTGCTCGACATGTTCTGTGCGTCATACAAGAAAGGGCGGCCGTTGACGATCGAAGGCGGCTCGGGATTATGAATCGTCTGATGTGAAATCTCTGAGTTCGTGGCCCTGTCAATGACAGAGATGCCATTGTCGAACCGGGTCAGAACATAAAGCCTGTTATTCGTCTCATCGATAACAAGGCCCGACGGCCCGCCACCGCTGACGGCAATATGATTGCTGGCGCCCGGGGTGAAGCTGTCATCATCGATGGAACTTGCCGTGAAAACCCCGATCTTCGAGGACCCGAATGCCGCGACATAAATATTGCCATCATTCGAGATGGCCATGCCCATCGGATTCGCAAGAGTCGCATCCTTCACTGCCGGAGCGCTGGGCACAATACTGTAATCGATATGCTTGTTAAGTCGCCGCGGCGATACGTTGCCCGCAGGATCGATCACCGTAATTCGGGCACGATGCAATTCACCGGTAATATCAGGTTCATTCGGTTCGTGGTTATTGGCCTCTGTATTGGTCACATACAGCTTACTGGTTGATGGGTCGACAGCCATATTGAACAAAATGGTGCCGACACCTGCGAAATTGCCGATTTCAACCGGCGTCGCGGCAGTTGCATCGATTTCGAAAACATCGATATCGGGAAGTTGCAATTGAATATCGCCAAATACATTCCCGCTGAAGTCACGCCAATCCGCACCATCGAACTTCACTATCGTGGGAATATTGGGCGTGATCCCGAAACCCGCCGTACCCTGGGGTCCCTGCAGATTCTGGGGCGAGATGGTGGTTTTATTTCCCGAATGAAATATCGCGGCGTACACCGTGTCACCGTTGGGCGTCACCGCCAACGCCCGCGGCGAATCACCGAATAACGTAAGGATCGTCTCCGGCAATCCGCCGAGTCCGGAACCAAGATTGTTCGCATCGAACACCCAGACATCGGCCCGACCAACACTCGGCGTGAAGAATTCGCCGTACTTGTCGCCCGATGTAAACGGGATCGGGTTATGTGCCTGACCACGATGCGCCGTGGTTACGAATGCACGTGGAAAAGGCGCGCCCTGAACCGGAGGCGTCCCCCCGAAAACAATATCCATCGGCTCATCACCCACGAGTAGCGTGCGTGTAACGATCGCCGGCGTCGTCGAAACATCGATGATGCTGATGCTGTCGGAGAGGTGATTGACGACCCACACTTCGCTGTTACTGCGCGCAGCGACGGCCACGGGCTCGAGACCTACGGGAACCGAACCGACATGCACCAGACCCGGAGCGGTGACGTCGAAAATCTCCAGATGATTATCGGGCGTGTTGACCGCAAATAGCCGCGTCCCGTCGGGAGACAGCGCGAGGGGGCGCACCTGGCCACTCTCGAACAACCAGAAAGTCTTGCCGGTTGGTATCGTCTCCGCGAATAACAGGCTCGGGAACACTGCCAGCGAAATTACGAGAAATACGCCAAACAGCGAATCTCGTCGTAACACTGTTATTTCGGGCAGCCTCAAACGCGCATGTCTCACGCAGCCATAATAAGATCACCAGGTCAGTGATGAGCTACCGAACTAATGTTCGTGCGCCACGCGGGCGCCGGCCGGCACCCGGATGTCGTCGATCAGCTCCTGAATCTCGAACGGCGGCGGCGGCCGCAGCCGGCAAAGAACTGCGGCGACGCCGAAGTTCAGCAACATGCCGACAACGCCAATACCTTCCGGTGAAATTCCGAACAACCAATGCTCGGCATTGTTCAATTCCGGCCGGACGAACTTGAAGTACACGATGTAGGCGCTCGTGAACAACAAGCCGGTGCACATACCGGCCACGGCACCGAGCGTGTTCATGCGCCGGGAAAAAATCCCCATGAAAATGGCCGGGAACAGCGAAGCCGCGGCGAGCCCGAACGCGAAGGCAACGACCTGCGCGACGAAACCGGGCGGGTTGATGCCGAGGTAGCCGGCTACGCCGATCGCCGTCGCGGCAGACAGGCGCGCATAGAGCAGCTCCTGCTTTTCCGTGATGCGCGGCAGGAAGGTTTTTTTCAGCAAGTCGTGGCTGATCGACGTCGAGATCACCAGCAGCAGTCCCGCCGCGGTCGACAAAGCGGCGGCCAGTCCGCCGGCGGCGACCAGCGCAATAACCCAGCCCGGCAGGTTGGCGATTTCCGGGTTCGCCAGCACCATGATGTCCCGGTCTACATACACTTCGTTGCGTGCGGCCGTTGGCTCGCTGCCGATCAACCGCTCGCCGCTTTTTCCCTCGCCATCGTCGAAGGTCGGTCGGCCTGCGAATGGGGCGCCGGGCCCGTATTGCATCACCCCGTCCTGATTCTTGTCCAGCCAACCGATCAGCCCGATGTCTTCCCAGTTACTGAACCAGGCAGGCGCGTCCTGGTAGCGGGTCTCGTGAATCGTATCGATGAAATTGAGCCTTGCGAATGCGCCTACCGCCGGAGCGGTTGTGTAGAGCAACGCGATGAACACGAGTGCGTAGCCCGCCGACACGCGCGCGTCGGACACCTTGGGCACGGTAAAGAACCGCACGATGACGTGCGGCAGACCGGCGGTACCGACCATCAGCGCCAGCGTAATCGCGAAGACGTCGATCGTCGATTTGCTGCCGGTGGTGTACGGCCCGAATCCCAGCTCCTGCAACGTGAAGTCCAGTTTCTCGAGCACGGCCATCCCCGATCCGTCGGCAACCTCGGCGCCCAGACCAAGCTGTGGCACGGGTATTCCGGTCGCCATGAAGGAAATGAATATGGCCGGCACAAGGTACGCGAAAATCAGCACGCAATACTGCGCGACCTGCGTATAGGTAATACCCTTCATGCCGCCGAGCACGGCGTAGACGAAGACCACCGCCATGCCGATCAACACGCCGAGATTGATGTCGACTTCGAGAAAGCGGGAAAACACGATGCCGACGCCGCGCATCTGTCCCGCCACATAGGTGAACGATACGAAGATCAGGCAGGTGACGGCGACGACCCGGGCGACCCGCGAGTAGTACCGCTCGCCGATGAAATCCGGCACCGTGAACTGGCCGAACTTGCGCAGATAGGGCGCGAGTAACAGAGCGAGGAGCACGTAGCCGCCGGTCCAGCCCATCAGGTAGACCGATCCGTCATAGCCCATGAACGCGATGATGCCGGCCATGGAGATGAACGACGCAGCGCTCATCCAGTCGGCCGCCGTCGCCATGCCGTTGGCGATCGGGTGCACCCCGCCGCCAGCGACGTAGAAATCCTTGGTCGACGAGGCGCGGGACCAGATCGCAATAGCGATGTAGATCGCGAAGGTCAGGCCGACGAACAGATACGTCAGGGTCTGGGTCGTCATGCTTGCGGCGGCTCGTCGTCGTCGACGCCGAATTTTCGATCGATGCGGCGGGCAACGATCACGTAGACGAAAATGATCGCGACGAATACATAGATGGCGCCCTGCTGAGCCCACCAGAAGCCCAGCTTGAAGCCGAAGAACGGGATGCGGTTCAGCGGTTCGACCAGCAGGATCCCGAAGCCGAACGACACGACGAACCACAGCAACAGCAGGCCAAGGACGAGGCGCAGGTTGGCGCGCCAGTAGCGATGCACGGTCGTTTCGCTGAGTACCTCACGGCCATGCTCGCCCGGCCGCGGCAGGTTGTCCCCTTGGTGCTGATAGACGTCGCGCTCCATGGGCTAGTTTTAACCCGGATGGTATGGCGACAACAACAGTCGGGTCTGTTGCCGGATTTATGATGACCGCCGACGGGCGTCGTTCGAACAGCGTCGTCATCGATCGGTCGCGTCACCAGAATCGGCTTGAGCATCGGCGCTGGCGGGCGCGAGCCACGCGGCGAACAGCTCGTAGCCTACCCCGAGGATAACCGCGCCTTCGAACAGACCAACGATCCCCCGTGTGATCGCGCCGCCAATTGCGCCGATCAGGATCACGAGCATCGGCACCTCGACACCACGACCGAGCAACAGTGGCTTTAAGAACGCGTCGCTGACGCTGACCACGGCCGCGTAGATCAGAAATATCGTTGCCGGCACCGGGTCGGCGACGCTGAAGTACCAGATCGCAATCGGCCCGAGCACCAGCAGCGGCGGCAGCTGCACGATCGCGAGCATCAGGATCAGGCCGGCCCATATGCCGACTCCGGGAACGCCCGCGACCTGGAGCCCGATCGCAGACAAAAGCGCCTGCAAGAACGCGATGCCGATAACGCCCTTGGCAACGCTGCGTATTGTCAGGATCGACAGCTCCGTGAATGCGCGCCCGCGCTCTGTGCCGACGAGATTCGCCGCAACGTTGCGCGTCACCGAGTAGCTCCCCTCGGCCGTCATGAACAGCACGCCGGCGACGATAATGGCAACGGCGAACTGCAAAGTCGACCCGATCGTCTGCTGCGCCATCGTGGCAGCGCGCTGACCGGCCGCCCGTATTTGCGGTTCGTACTGCTTCAGCGTTGCCTCCAGGTTCGTCGCGGCTTGACTCCAGATCGCGTGAACGCGCTCGCCTATTACCGGCCACTCCGCGACGCTGTCCGCCGGTGCCGGAACGCGCGCGGTGCCGTCGTCGAGCTTCGCGCCGACTTCCTGAAGGGTGGTGATCGTCGAATCGGCGATCAGCCACACGGGAACCGCGATAACGGCCAATCCAATAAGCACCAGCAGCGTCGCCGCCAGCTTCCGCCGCCCAGCGAGTCGTGCGCTCAACGACACGTGCGCCGGGTACAACGCGACGCTGATGATCAGCGCCCAGATGATGATGCTCACGAACGGCTCGATGATCTGGTAGCACCAGATCAGCAGGACCAGCATCGCGCCAATTCGAATAAACGATGCCATCGAATTGGCGAGAAACTGTGGATCGGGCCTCGGGGCGTCTGCGCTGGCCATGATGGGTATCCTTTAAATAGCGTTCGTCTGCAACTGGGCGGATGTGATCAACGCGAATTATATGATGGCAGTCACGCCCAGAACCCGGCGATGCGCTCGAACATCCAGAAACTCGCCAGCCCCCCGATTACGTAACTTGCCGGCACCGTGAGCGACGACCAGTGCACCTCGTCGTTCCGTGCCGACCGCAGCAAGCGCGCGATAGCCGGGCGCAACGCATAGAAACCCGCGAGCAGTGCCAATACGAACAGGATCTGGCCGATCTCGACGCCGACATTGAAAAACAGCAATGCCGTCGGCAATTCGGTTTGCGGCAAGCCGATGTCTCTGAGCACCGCCGCGAAGCCGAAGCCGTGCAGCAGACCGAACGATGACGACACGGCGACCGGATACCGATAGGCGAGCGACTCCTTGTTACCTTTCGCGATCTCCCAGGCCATGAACACGACCGACAGCGCAATCGCCGCCTCGACCGGCGGCGTGGGGATACGCACAATATCGAGCGCCGACAACGCCAACGTGATCGAATGCGCGATCGTAAAGCCGGTTATCGTGATCAAAAGTCGTCGCGACGTGCCGGCGATGAACAGCAGGCAAGCGACAAACAGCAAATGATCGATGCCGATCCAGATATGCTCGATGCCGAGCCACGTGTACTCGCTTGCAATCGCGAATCGATCCTCCTCTTCGGGTACCGTCCACTCCGTCTCGCTGGGCTTCAGAATACGCAGGTGCTCCTGACCGTTCGCGAGCCTGATCTTGTATAGCGTCGACAATGACGGGTTGATCGTCGGAAACTCGAGACCGACGACACGCCCCGCCAGACCTTGTTTGCAGCGGAAGACCTGCTGGCCGACGTATTCGGCGCCCGCCTGTTGCCAGGCCGGCTGACGCTCGGCCACGCAGTCGTCGGGCAGCGTCGGGTACGGTAACGAATTACCCGGCACACTGGCCGGCACCTTCCATGACACGCTGAACGTGTTCGCATCGGTTTCGGTCATCTGCACGAAATTGGGCCGCGCATCGTGCGCATCGGCCAGCACCGAAACGAACAGCAGGACGATCGGGAACAACCGGCGTGCGGTCATTTCGCCTGACTTATGCGTTGACGTTCGACACTACGTCGCACCTCGTAGGTGTCAACAATCGCCTGGATCGCTTTGTCTTTCTGCACGACGATCGCTTCGCGCTCGGCATCGGCACGAACAGCAGGCTCAATCTCTGCCAGCTCCGGATAGCGTCCTTCCACCTTTTTAGTCAGCAGCACCAGGTGCAGACCGGTTTCAGATACGAAGGGTCCGCGCCAGGTCTCTGCGCTCGACTGCAATTCGAAAATCTCCTTAGCCATCGCAGCGCCGAAATGACTGGAAACGAATCGCGGATCGCGTTCGACGTAGTTGACGAAGAACGGCCATCGGTCACCGTGTCGCGGCGCGTCACTGAACGCCGCTCCGTTCTCGTTCAGCTCCTCGAGTTTGGCATTCGCGAGCGCGTACGCCTCATCGCGGCCGTGACGCTCGCCGTCGATGAACACGTGCGTAAACGTGACATACGGGTTGACGTAGTAGTCCTCTCGATTGGTGTCGTAATACGCCGTAACGTCTTCGTCACTGACTTTCACACCGGCATTCACAAAATTGTCCGTAACGAACTCGACCGACTGAATCATACGGCGCTTGATAACGTAGTCGTTCTTGTCCACGCCGAGCGCGATCGCCTCGCGATGCAATGCTTCTTCGCGCACGTACTCGGCGATCGTACGCTCCAGCTCCTCGTCCGACATGCCGTCGAGTCTCGCCGCCGCCATGCCAGGCTCGAACGCGCGCAGCCGATACTGCACGAAGGTCAGCAGCGCGTCACGATCGACGTTGATCACCTTGCTGTCATAGGCCGCGTCGTCACTGGCAACCAACTCGAATAATACGAACAGGCCGAGGCCGATGGCCAGAAAGTGTACGAGCGGATCTTTGAGGATGTTCTTCATAGTAGCGCGCTACATTCTATCCACAGGTAAACGGCCAGGGAATGGCGCCTCTCATCGCCCTCACCAGCTCCGCCCCGGGCGACGCTGCGGATGGGGCTGCTAATGCGGCGGCCAGAATCAGGGGTGGAATTATCGTGTTCAGTCGTTTTTTCAGCGAAAGCACCGGTTTCATTATTGCTTCTTCGGCCCAGCGTCTACGCCACAAATATACAGGTACTTGTCTTTACTTATTTGTTTCCGCTCCGCGGCGTGGCGACCCGAAATTCGAAACCCAATGCTTCGCTCATCGGTGCCGGTTCATTGCAGCGGGATACTCGGAACCGGGAACGACAACAGGGCGACGAACGTGTTGCCTTCCAGCGTCGACCGCGCGCCAGTCTCCCACAAATAGCGCAGCGTCAGGAAACCGAATAACGTGCTCTTGCTCGCGATCGGCAGCATGACCTCGGGGCCGAATCCGTACACGCGGTGCTTGTTGCTCAACGGCGCGTTTGGCGTGCTGAAGCTCAGGCCGAGGTCGTCCTTTGTCACCTTCCATTGGGCGTAATACGCAACGCCGACGGCAAGTGCGCCGTCCATGAATGACTTGCCGAGCCCGCCCTCGATCGTCAGCACGTCGCCGACGCGAATGTTCGTGTCTTCTTTCTTGTCGTGCATTTCATAGGATGCGAGCGCCGACAGATGCCACGTGTGTGCCTCATCGAAATATACCGTCGTGCCACCGAATATCTCGTAGCCCCACATGCCGAGGCCGCGGTTGCTGTCACCCCCTAGCTCCCAGTCGCCGGTCGGGGCGTAAAAGCCGAGGCCGGCGATGAAGTCCGCGCGGTCGGTGTTCCATCCCAGCGAAACGGGGCGAACGTAGAGATCCGCCAACCCGTTGCTGGTGCTCGAATCCACCCCCAGAAAAGGTGCTTCGAGCGCGTTGTTGGTGACCCCGGGCCAGATCTCGACCCCGTAGGTGCCGCCGAATACCTTCGTTTCCGAGGTCCACAGCAAGCCGACGATGCCGGCCTGAACCTCGATCTCCCCGCCACCCGGCCGCGCCGGTCGGCGGTCGCCGCTTCGGTCGCGTAACGTATCCGCGCGATAATCGTAGAGCAGCGGCACAACGTAGAATCCCGGCGGCGCCTGTGTGCCCGACTGCAGACCGAAATCGCCGCGCGAGTTGTGGCCGTTCAGCTGCGCGTTTACCGCCACCGGCAGTAGCAGAGCGAAAATCAGTGCGGCGATCGTCGTGCGTGACATGAAGATTTCCATCGCTTCCAGAATTCAAGGTGGCGGCACTTGTGCCGCAACGTGGCTTTGCGTCGTATCGTCCGCTGCGAGCGGTCAACTTGTCTATCCAAATTGCGTCCTTAGTTGCTACGCTATGCCGATGCGCCATTATGGCTTTTGCATCTCGCTCATTGCGTGCGCCCTCATTGTGGCGGGCTGCACGCAGGTAGGGCCGGATTTCGAGCGGCCCGACGCGACGACCAATACTGAATGGGAGACGTTCGAGAGCGCACGCGTGGATCCGGAGCAGCCCGACATAACCGAATGGTGGCACGTCTTTAACGATGCGAGCCTGAATGAGCTCATCAACATCGCCTTCGCCGATAACCTGTCGCTCGAGACGGCCGGGCTGCGCGTACTCGAGGCGCGTGCGCAACTGGGAATTGCGGTCGGCGGCCTCTACCCCCAGCAACAGAGCGTGGACGGCGCCGTCATCTACACCGATCGCAGCGCCAACTCGGCCGGCCCCGGAACCGACCTGAGCTCGTGGCAGTACAGCCTCGGCGTGGGCGTAGGCTGGGAGCTGGATTTCTGGGGCAAATTCAGGCGCGGCGTCGAGTCCGCGGACGCGGCGCTATTCGCGTCGATCGCCGGCTACGATGCCGCACTCGTACTGCTGTTCTCGCAAGTCGTCGACACGTACATCGTCATTCGCGCGACGGAGGCGCAGCTCGCTATCTCGCGCGACAACGTCGATTTGCAGCGCAAGAGTTACGAGATCACGGACGCGCTGTATCGAAACGGCGAGCAATCGGAGCTGGACAGACAGCAGGCGCTAACGCTGCTGTTGGGCACCGAGGCTACGATTCCCGGGCTGCTCGCGGCACTCGACCAGGCGCGCAACGCACTCAGTATCCTGCTCGGCAGGCCACCCGGCGACATCGAAACACTGATCGGGACGACAGCCGCCATACCCGAGTCGCCACGTGAGGTCGCCGTGGGTATCCCGGCCGACCTGCTGCGCCGCCGTCCGGACGTGCGCCAGGCCGAACTGCAGGCCGCGGTGCAGAGCGCGCGCATCGGCGTCGCATCGGCCGATCTTTATCCAAGCTTCGTCCTCACCGGGTCGCTGGGTCTCGTATCGACGTCGGGGACGGACGCGATTTCGGGCGGCTCGTTCCTGGATGCCGACAACCTGCAGTTCACCGGCGGGCCGGCATTCAATTGGCCGTTCTTCAATTATGGCCGGCTGAAGAACAATGTCCGTGTGCAGGATGCCCGTTTCCAGCAGACGCTGGTGAACTACGAAAACCAGGTGCTCGGCGCGGCACGCGAGGTCGAAGATGCGATTACCGGCTACGTGCGCGGGTTGGACCAGCAGGAGATCCTGCGGCGCGGCGTCGAGGCGGCGAAACGCTCGGCCGATATCTCGATGCTGCGCTACAAGGAAGGGTTCTCCGACTACCAGCGCGTGCTTAACGCGCAGCAGTCGTTGTTTGGGCAGCAACAACGCTACATCACGGCGCGCAGTGAGACCGTGCGCAGCGTGACGGCGCTATATAAAGCGTTGGGCGGCGGCTGGGAGGTGCGCGGCGCGCGCAACTTTGTCGATGAAGACACCATCACGACGATGCAGGAACGCACCAACTGGGGCCAACTACTCGAGGTCGAAGCGATCGAAAACCCGGACAAGACCGACACGGTATTGCCGAATCCCGACTGGTAGACATGCATTCATGAACGAACCAACTAAAGATCATCCGGAGCCAGCTGAGACCGACAACGGTGATGCGGAGAACACCGGCACGGATCCGGTGCGGAAGTGGACGCTGGTTACGCTGGGCGTCGTCGTGCTACTGCTCGCCTGGTACCTCGGCGCCGATCGCTACACGCCGTTCAGCAGCCAGGCCCGGGTCGATGCCTATGTCATCCCGATCGCGCCGCAGGTCACCGGCAACGTGCTGGCCGTCGACGCCGAAAACAACGAGTTGGTGCAGGAGGGTGATGTTCTGCTGACGCTCGACGACTCGAAGTATCGACTGGCCGTCACCCGCGCGCGTGCGGATCTGGAGGCGGCGGGACAGGAGTTCGGCGCGTCGAGCGCCGGCGTCGAATCGGCGACCGCTGGCGTCGTCGCGGCGCGGGTGGAACTGGTACGCGCGGAGAAAGACTTCTCGCGCATGGAGCGCATTCGCGCCGAAGAACCGGGCGCGATCTCACAACGTCGGCTGGACATGGCGCAGTCCACGTTGACCGCGGCGCAGAGCCGGGTCGCGGCGGCCCAATCCGAGCTGGAGCGCGCGCGCCAGAGCCGTGGCCGGGAAGGCGCCGACAACTCGCGCATTCAGGCGGCCCGCGCGGCACTGAACCAGGCCGAACTGGAACTCGACTGGACGCGCGTTCGCGCGCCGGCCGGTGGACTCGTGACGGACCTGCAACTCGAAGTCGGCAACCTGGCGCAACCGGGCAAACCGCTAATGACGTTCATCGGCATCAACGATGTCTGGATCCAGGCGGACCTGCGTGAGAACAATCTCGGGCACATCGAGGTCGGTGACCCGGTGGATATCGCACTCGATGTGCAGCCGGGCCGAATCGTCAAGGGCCGCGTTCGTAGCATCGGATTCGGCGTCGACTCGGGCACGTCGACGGCGCTCGGCAACCTCCCGCAGATCAGCAACGACCGCAATTGGTTGCGCGAGGCGCAGCGCTTCCCGGTGATCATCGAAATGGACGATCCGGCATCGCTCGGCCTGCGGGTCGGCGCGCAGGCGACGGTGCTGGTGTATACCGAGCCGAGCTTCCTGCTCGTGCCATTTGGCAAAGTCTATATGCGCCTCGTCAGCTGGTTCTCGTACCTGTACTGACGAATGACGGCCGCGGCGCCAACCTGCGATCCCGGCATCGCCATTGCGCAGGTCAGAATCCTGCGCATGGCGGTCGGCATCGCGCTGGCCCTCGCGTTCTCGCAAGCGGCAAACTGGCCCGCTTCGTTCATTGCGCCGGTGCTCGCATCCGTACTGCTGTGCCTGCCGGCGCCGGCACCGACGGTGAAGTCCTGCATCGCTTTCGTGGCAGTGATCGTCATCACGATGCTGCTCGGTCTTCAGCTGGTACCCATGCTGCACAATCAACCGGCCGCCGGCGTGTTGCTGATCATACTCGCGCTGTTCTGGTGCTTTTATTTCGGCGCGCGCGGCGGTTCGCCGTTGCTGACGACGTTTCTGCTGCTCGGTCTGTCACTGGTACCCGTTATCGGCTCGGAATCGATCGATGCCGCGATCGCGATCATCTGGGGGCTCGCGCTCAATGCCATTGCCGCGTTCCTGTTCGTCTGGCTCGCATTCGCACTGTTCCCGGACGCGCAGGCCGGGCCGCGGCCAGCGCCGGTCAAAGCCGAACCTCCGCCCCTGGAGATGGCGCGGCACAGCGCGTTGCGCTCGCTCGCCATCACGGTCCCGGTGCTGCTCTGGCTGCTGTTTTCGAGCGACTCGTCCGCATATGCGATCGTGCTTTTGAAAGTCGCGACGATGGGTCAGCAAAGCAGCCTCGCCGACACGCGCGCGGCCGCGCGCGACCTGCTGCTGTCGACGCTGATCGGCGGTATCGCAGCATTGATCATCTGGAACGTGTTGCAGATCTGGCCGACGCTGCTCATGTACGGCCTGCTGTTCCTGCTGTGCGGCCTGGTCATGGGCCCGAAGATTTTCGCCGGCGCGGGCGCCGCACCACGCGGGTCGGTGTGGTCTTACGGGTTGCTGACAATGATGGTGATCCTGGCGCCGGCGGCGATGGACTCGGCGGGTGGCGATGCGGCCGGCGCGCGTTTCAATGACCGCATCGTCATGTTTGCGCTCGCGACGTTCTACGCAGTCGCTGCGATCTATGTCTTCGATCGGTTCTGGCCTGCCGAACGCAAACGGTAACGACCAGCACCTGCGTTCAGGTCGGCGCGGGCGGCGGATCGCGCTCACAATTCTCGTGGACAATCTATCGAGTTATCGTCTATAACGAACCGTTGATATGCGTAGCTTTCACCGCGGAATAACCTTTCTCTTTATAGTCCTGTCCTGGACCGGCGGCCTCCATGCTGCCGATACGGAATTCTGCCCCGATCTCCATCGGAAGGGCGTGTTGCACGCACCCTTCAACGTCGCCTTCCTGCATGTGCAAGGCTTCAATCAGCAAGACGGCAGCACGAGGGAAGGCTTGCTGATATCAAGTTTCTTCAACGTCGTTAAAGATCCCCAAGGGATCAGTGTGGTCCGCAGCACGCAGCGGGATCTCGTCGCCAGGATCACGGATCTCGACGCCATCGATTTCGACGATTTCGATGGCAGTCGTGACATCGAAATCCTCACAGACCTGGACGGCGTGCCGCGGCAGGTCTGGCCGAACGAAACGTCTCGCGTACCTGACGGGGTGGTGCCATTCGAGGCAGTCGTGTCCCCGCAGGGATTCCTGTCGACGCCCCGACCCGGCCGCATATCGCTGCTTGATCTCAGCGA
>JBPCXI010000073.1:0-47414 GCA_051008895.1 Gammaproteobacteria bacterium
GAGCTGACCGCCGCCCCGGTCGTCGTTGACATCGGCGGTGATGACGTCGTCGCTCTGCCGGCCGATCCCGCGCCGCTGGAAAAAGCCGGCTAGCCAGTCACGCGCTCTTGCGCGATTCCCTTTTCCGATCGGATTCAGACAGCGTCTTCTTGCGCAGCCGGATACTCGCGGGCGTCACTTCAACGAGCTCATCGTCGTCGATGAATTCCAGCGCCTCTTCGAGCGAAAATCGTATCGGCGGCGTCAGGGTCAGGCTTTCGTCCGCCAGAACCGTGCGAATGTTCGTCAGTTGTTTCGCCTTCGTCGGATTCACGACGAGATCGTTGCCGCGGCTGTGGATGCCGACGAGCATACCTTCGTAGATTTCTTCGCCGTGCCCGAGAAATAGTCGTCCGCGTTCCTGAAGATTATATAAAGAGTATGCGAGCGCTTTGCCCGTCTCCTTCGACACCAGTACGCCGTTATGGCGCTGGCCGATCGACGACGGCACCTTGCGATCGTAACCGTCGAACACATGGTAGATCAGCCCGGTGCCCGCTGTCGCCGTCAGATACTCGGTACGAAATCCGATCAGCCCGCGCGACGGGATACGGTATTCGAGCCGCACGCGACCTTTCCCGTCCGGCTGCATGTCCTGCAACTCGCCCTTGCGTTCAGCGAGCCGGCTCATGACCGCGCCCTGGCAGTCTTCGGCGAAGTCTACCGTCAACTGCTCCCAGGGCTCGCGCAGCTGACCGTCGATCTCCTTCTCAATGACTTCCGGCCGCGACACGGCCAGCTCGTAACCTTCGCGGCGCATGTTTTCGATCAGGATCGAAAGATGGAGTTCACCGCGCCCGGACACGCGAAACTTGTCGGGGTCGTCGGTCGCTTCCACGCGCAGCGCTACGTTGTGCTTCAACTCGCGTTCCAGGCGCTCGCCGATCTGCCGGCTCGTCAGGAACTTGCCGTCGCGCCCGGAGAAAGGCGACTTGTTGACCTGGAACGTCATCGTGATCGTCGGCTCATCGACGGACAGCGCGGGCAAGCCTTCCGGATGCTCGCGGTCGCAGATCGTATCCGAGATCATCAGGTCGTCGATGCCGCTGAAGACGACGATGTCGCCGGCGCCCGCCTCGTCGACGCGGCGGCGTTCGAGCCCGTGGAATCCGAACAGGTCGTTGACGCGGCCGTCGCGTACGCGGCCCTCGGCGTCGACGATTCTGACCGCCGTGTTCTCGGCAACGCGTCCGCGGGTCACGCGGCCGATACCGAGCACGCCGACATAGGCATCGTAATCCAGGCTCGATACCTGTAGCTGCAGCGGCCCTTCGAGGTCGACGTCCGGAGCGCGCACGTTCTCTACGACCGCCTCGAACAGCGGCGTCATGTCTCCCCCGCTCGTGCCCGCATCGGTGCCCGCGTAACCGGCCAACGCCGACGCGTAAATGATTGGGAAGTCGAGCTGCTCATCGGTAGCGCCGAGACGGTCGAACAGGTCGAATGTCTGGTCCAGCACCCAGTCCGGTCTCGCGCCGTCGCGATCAATCTTGTTAACGACGACCACCGGCGTAAAGCCGGCCGCGAATGCCTTCTGCGTCACGAACCGGGTCTGCGGCATCGGCCCCTCGACCGCGTCGACGAGCAACAGAACGCTGTCGACCATCGACAGCACGCGCTCGACCTCGCCGCCGAAGTCCGCGTGTCCGGGGGTGTCCACAATATTAATGCGCCAGTCGCGCCAGTTGATCGCGGTGTTCTTCGACAATATCGTGATGCCGCGTTCACGCTCGAGATCGTTTGAGTCCATCGCGCGCTCCGGCAGCTCCTCACGATCGCCGAGTGTCGCGGACTGTTTGAGCAACTGATCGACGAGCGTCGTCTTGCCGTGATCGACGTGCGCGATAATCGCAATATTGCGGAGTTTGTCGACGTTGATCATCGGCTGCAGGTTCGGCAATGGAGAGGGGGCGCCGGGGCCGGAGCCGGGGCGCGGCGGACTATAGCAGACACCTATCCAAATGGAAGGATTTGCTACCCTTGGCCAATGAAATACTGCAACCAATGCGGCCAGACGGTCGCGCTATCGGTTCCGGACGGCGATCACAAGCCACGCTACGTGTGCATGAGTTGCGGGATGATCCACTATCAGAACCCGCTGATCGTCGCCGGCTGCGTGCCCGAGCACGATGACCGCATCCTGCTGTGCAAGCGCGCGATCGAGCCGAGGTACGGATTCTGGACCGTCCCGGCCGGCTTCATGGAGCTCGACGAGAGCCTGCCGGCAGCAGCCGCCCGCGAAACGCTGGAGGAGGCCTGCGCCGAGGTCGAAATCGGCGCGATGATCGCGTCCGTGGACGTGCTGCAGGCGCGCCAGGTCCACTTCTTCTTCGCCGCGAAGCTGCCGGTGGCTGAATTCGCCGCCGGACCCGAGTCACTCGAAGTGGAACTCGTCACGCCGGACAGCATTCCGTGGGACGACCTCGCTTTCCCGAGCGTGCGCATCGCCATCGAGCAATACCTGCGCAACAAGGCATCCGGCCGCGACGACCTGATCGTCTGCGAGGCGCCCCGCCGCAAGCTCCCGTGAGCGGTCCGAATGATGGTCGAGGACCCGTGGAAAATGCCGATTACGCGGAAAAACGATTGATTTCCGTCACGAAATCTCTAAAGTACCGCGGTCTGGAACCGCTGCCACGCGTAATCGCGCGGAGAATTCGATGACATTTGTCGTTATTGAGAGCTGTATCAAGTGCAAGTTGACGGACTGCGTCGAGGTTTGTCCTGTCGATTGCTTCCACGAAGGCCCGAACATGCTGGTCATCGATCCGGACGAGTGCATCGATTGCACGCTGTGTGAACCGGAATGCCCGGTCGAGGCAATCGTCTCGGAAGACGAGATTCCAGAAGGTCAGGAGAAATTCCTCGAACTCAACGCCGAACTGTCTCAGTCGTGGCCGGTCATCACCGAGGCGAAGGATCCGCCGGAAGATGCAGACGATTGGCGCGAAGTGCCGAACAAGCTCCAGCACCTGGAGCGCTAGTTGCTCGCCGAATCACTGCTCGAGGGCCGAGTCACTCCTCGAGGTAGGTAATCAACTCCGTCGGCGACACGTAACCTGGAATCAGTTCACCGGTATCCGCGATGATCGCCGGCGTGCCGCGAATCCCGAACGTGCGCCCGAGGTTGTAGTGCTCCGCGACGGGCGTCGTCCCGCAGTCTTCCGACTCGACCGTGCCCCCCGCTTTCGCGGTCGTCAGCGCCGAATTACGATCATCGGCACACCAGACTTGCTCAGCCTTGAACCAACTTGACGTCTCGGGCCCGCTGCGGGGAAAGAACAGGTAACGCACCGCTATACCCTGCGCTTTGTAGCCGTCGATTTCGCGGTGCAGCTTGCGGCAATAGCCGCAGTCGATGTCCGTGAACACGGTGATGCTCCGCGTGGCCTTCTCGGGCGCGAACACGATCATGCTGCTCTCGCTGAGGTTTTCGAGAGAGCGGACACGCGCCGCCTTGCGCCGCTCCTCGGTCAGATTCTGCTCTGTCGCGACGTCGTACAGATCCCCCTGGATCAGGTACCTCCCGTCTGCCGACACGTACGCCATCCGGCTGCCGAGACTGATCTCGTAGATCCCCGCCATTGGCGACGGCCGCAAGTCCTCGGCGGTGATATCCGGGAAACTCTCGAGAATGCGGGCCATGTCGTCCGCCTGCTGCCTGGAGTCGGCAAGCGTGGAACCGCTAACGAACAGCGCCGCGAGGACGCCAATAACCGGGCTGGAAAGATTCATAAGCTGGTTCCGTATTCCTGTGCGATCGTCAAAGTCGTGGATTATAGACACCGTCGCCGGCCGCGGGTTCCGCGGCACCCGACCCGACGCGACCGAAATACTAAACGAAATGACCGAACAACGAAAAACCGGGCTCGCGGCCCGGTTCTCGATCCGCGCTCAGCGCGGCGCCTTTTGTAAACTCATGCGGGTGTAAATCCACACGGATCCGAAAACACGTCAGCCGCGCGGATGGTGCTGCGAATGCAGTTCCTTCATGCGTGCGCGGGCGACATGCGTATAAATCTGCGTTGTCGACAGGTCGCTGTGACCGAGCAGCATCTGCACGACGCGCAGGTCCGCCCCATTGTTGAGCAGGTGCGTTGCAAACGCGTGACGCAGCGTATGCGGCGACAGCTTGCCCTCGATCTCGGCCTTCTTCGTGTAGCGCTTGATGATGTGCCAGAACGCCTGACGCGTCATCCGGTCGCCCCGCCGGGTCGGAAACAGGTAGTCCGTCTGGCGCTCGAGCAAAATCTCGACCCGCGGTCCGGCGATGAAGTCGCGCAACCAGTTCTGCGCCTCGTCGCCAAGCGGAATCAGCCGCTCGCGTTCGCCCTTGCCCGTGACGCGCAGTACGCCCTGGTTCAGGTTGATCTCGCTCTGTTTCAGATTGATGAGCTCCGACACCCGCAGCCCGGTCGCATACAGGACCTCGAGCATCGTGCGATCGCGGTGCCCGAGCGGGTCGCTCGTGTCCGGCGCGGCGAGCAACGACTCGACTTCGCTCTCGGTCAGCGAGCGCGGCAACGAGCGGCCGATCTTCGGCATCTCGATCTTGAGCGTCGGATCCTCGGCAATCACACCTTCGCGGAGCAGAAACCGGTAGAAGCGGCGGAAGCTCGACAGCTGGCGAGCCGTCGACCGCGGCTTGGCGCCCTCTTTCGCACGCCATGCGATGAATGCGAGCAGGTCTGCTCGCGTCGCGAAAATCAGGCTAATATCTTTCTTGGCCAGCCAGCGCTGCAGCGCCATCAGGTCGGCCCGATAGGCGCCTAGCGTATTGACCGACAGACCGCGCTCCATCCAGATCGTGTCGAGAAACTTATCGATGATCGCCTCGGGAGCGTTCGCGTCCGTGCCGCTGTCGGCCGACATTTTCAGGGGATTCTGTGACATTACTTCAGTTCTGTACCTTCAGCAATCCTTGTAGAACCCGGCCCTTTGCCGGAAACTAGTCCGCTCGAGTTCCTGGATTGAATCCACCGCATGCATACTCCGTTTTCTCCTCCGGACGGCGCAGCATGTCCTCAACCGTCTCCGTCCCGCGCCCGCAAATCCTTTCGCGGCCATGAAACGGCACAGTCTGGCGGCAAGTATGTGCCGCCAGCCGCGGCGGGGCCGTGATAGATTTCACAAAAAATATCAATGGATTACATAAACTTCGACTTAACAAAATGCCGGGCCTGCAATCCGTTGCCGCCGCCGTGATGCACAGAATTTATGGAATATTCGCGGGCCTGGCGTTTATCGCCATCACAGTTCCGACGGTGCTGCTGCTGGCCGTGATCCCGGGGCTGGAGCGCAGGCGGCGCGTCGTAAAGGGCACAGCTGCACTGATATTCCTGACGATAGGGGCGCGGCCCGAGGTCAGCGGGGAGGAGAATCTGCCGGCCGGGCCGTGCGTCGCGGTCGCGAATCACTGCAGCTACCTGGACGGCATGATCCTGACCGGGGTGCTGCCGGCCCGCTTCGCTTTTGTCATAAAACGTGAAATGACTCACGTTCCGTTCGCGAACTTCTTGCTGCAGCGCATTGGATCCGAGTTCGTCGAGCGTTTCGATCGTTCCCGCGGCGCGGTCGACGCGCGCCGGATCATGCGCCAGGCGAGCCGGCAGCAGTCGCTCGCGTTTTTTCCCGAGGGCACCTTCAGGGCCGAGCCCGGCCTGCGGCGATTTCACAACGGCGCGTTCGCGGCCGCGGTCCGCGGCAAGCTGCCCGTCGTGCCGATCGTAATCCGCGGTAGCCGCGACATGCTGCCGGCGGGGAAGTGGCTGGCGCGGCCCGGTCGACTGCAGGTCATCATCCAGCCGCCGATAGATCTCGACGACGATCAGAATGGCGCACGCGACCTGCTGCGTCGCTCCCGCGAGTCCATTCTGGCCGACCTGGGCGAACCGGACCTGACCGCAGACACGCGAATTTGACCTTGCGGGTAAACCGTTTGCCCGCTTGTCGAAGTGCGGGCGCAGTTAGCAGACAGGTTTTGTACCGTCTGCCATAATGCGCGCGCGCCGGGACGTCCGGCATCGAATCAAACTGCAACAGGAAGCACGTGAGTACGGAATCCATCGTTATCGTCGCCGCGCGACGCACGCCTATCGGGGCGTTTCAGGGGGCGCTGAGCAACGCGGCGGCAACAGAACTGTCCGCGGCCGCGTCGCGGGCATGCATCGCCGACGCCGGCATCGACGCGGGTGACGTCAACGAAGCAATCATCGGCTGCGTGCTGTCTGCCGGCGTCGGACAGGCGCCGGCCCGTCAGGCCGCTCTGGCAGCAGGGCTGCCAGAGCACGTCGGCTGCATGACGATCAACAAGGTATGCGGATCCGGCATGAAGTCGGTGATGCTCGCGCATGACCTGATCCTCGCGGGATCGGCGAACGTCGTGCTGGCGGGCGGCATGGAATCCATGAGCAACGCACCGTACTTGCTGCCGAAGGCCCGCGGCGGTTACCGAATGGGCCACCAGGAAGTCATTGATCACATGTTTTATGACGGCCTGCAAGATGCATACGACCAAAACATGATGGGCGTATTCGCGGAAAACACGGCCAGGCGCTACGACCATACCCGCGAGCAGCAGGACGCGTTTTCGATTCAGTCGGTCGAACGGGCTCGCGCCGCAGCAGCCGCCGGCAAGTTCGACGCCGAACTGGTGCCTGTCACGGTCAGGAATCGCCGGGACGAGGTGACGGTCGCGGCGGACGAAGAACCGGAGCGCGCGGACCTCGCGCGCGTACAAAAACTCCGGCCCGCGTTCGCGAAAGACGGCACCGTAACCGCGGCAAGCTCCTCGACGATTGCGGACGGCGCGGCGTCGCTGATACTCATGTCCGCCAGCGAGGCCCAGCGCCGCGGCATCAAGCCACTCGCCCGCCTGGTCGGCAGTGCCGGTCATTCGCACGAGCCGGAGTGGTTCACGACGGCGCCCATTAACGCAGTCAGATCACTCTGGGAAAAGGTCGGCTGGTCAGCAGACGATGTCGATCTGTTCGAAATCAACGAAGCGTTCGCCTGTGTGACGCTGGCCGCGATGAGCGAACTCGGTCTCGATCATGCGAAGGTCAACGTAAACGGCGGCGCGTGTGCGCTCGGACACCCGATCGGCGCGACCGGGGCCCGCATCATCACGACGCTGATCCACGCCCTGCGCGAACGCGGCGCCAAGCGCGGCGTCGCCGCGCTGTGTATCGGCGGCGGCGAAGCACTCGCGATCGCAATCGAAGCGCTCTGAATACGGACGGTTAAAAAAAAGAAAGCCCGGCTTTCGCCGGGCCTATTGTGCGAAACCTCGCGGTTTCACGAAGCACAGTCCCCCTTGAAGTCCGAAGCGGAAGCGGCGCAATCCCCGGCAATCGGACGGACCGTTGTAATCCGTGGTCTACCCGATCGGTGGTGGAGTCTCGTCGACCGCATCGGGACGGAAAAACTAGCGTCCGCGTCGAATGCAGTCAAACGTTGCGAGATAAGGACTATTCGCCGGCAGCGAATCAGGACGTTACGACGATTTCATCAGGCGATACGACAGGTACAGCATCGCAGTATGCGCAGAAATGCCGGGCGCCGACTTACATGCCGGCGTAGTTTGGACCACCGCCACCCTCCGGTACGACCCACTCGATGTTCTGCGCCGGATCCTTGATATCGCAGGTCTTGCAGTGCACGCAGTTCTGCGCGTTTATCTGGAAGCGCGGCTTGCCGCCGTCGTCGACGATCTCGTAGACGCCGGCGGGACAGTAGCGCTGAGCGGGCTCCGCGTAGTCCGGCAGGTTGTCCCGCACGGGAATATCCGGATCCTCGAGCCGGAGGTGACATACCTGGTCTTCTTCATGATTCGTACTGGACAGAAACACCGATGACAGTTTGTCGAAGCTGATGACGCCGTCGGGCTTCGGGTAATCGATCGGCTTTGCGTTAGAGGCTTTGCGCAAGGTTGCATGATCCGGCGTCGGATTGCGCAGCGTGAACGGCAGGCGGCCCGCGAAAATGTTCTGATCGAGCCACGCGAATGCGGCGCCGAGAAACACGCCGAATTTTTTCGCGGCGGGTCCGAAGTTGCGTGCGGTATGGAGTTCGTCGTGAACCCACGAGTCGCGTACGCGCGCCTCGAAGTCGTCCAGGACCGCGGGCGAATCGTCCCCGCCCGCCAATGCCGCGAACACGGATTCGGCCGCGAGCATGCCGGTCTTCATCGCGGTATGCGACCCCTTGATCTTGGCGCCGTTCAGGAATCCGGCATCGCAACCGGCCAACAAACCGCCCGGAAACACGAGTTTGGGCAGCGACTGCAGGCCGCCTTTGTTGACCGCACGCGCACCGTACGAGATGCGCTTGCCGCCGTCGAGTGTCGCGCGAATCTGCGGATGTTGCTTCCACCGCTGAAACTCGTCGAACGGGCTCAGGTACGGATTCGGATAGCTCAGCGCGACGATCAGGCCCAGGTAAACCTGGTTGTCCGTCGCGTGATACAGGAATCCGCCGCCCTCCGTGTCATTGTCGAGAGGCCAGCCGAGCGAATGTACGACGCGGCCCTCGTGGTGCTTGTCCGGGTCGATCGTCCAGATTTCCTTGATACCGATGCCGTAGTGCTGCGGATCGCAATCCGCGCGCAAGTCGAACCGTGCCATCAGTTCCTTGCCGAGGCTGCCGCGACAGCCCTCGGCGAACAGCGTATACCGCGCGCGCAGTTCGTAGCCCGCCTCGAACGCGGGCTTCGGCTCCCCGGACGCATCCCGACCCATGTCTCCGGTCGCAACGCCGACGACCCGCTCACCGTCATACAGCACCTCGGCCGCGGCGAAGCCAGGAAAAATATTGACACCGAGCGCCTCTGCCTGCTCGCCGAGCCAGCTACATAGCGCCCCGAGGCTGATGATGTAGTTGCCGTGATTGCGCGCAGGTTTCGGCACGAAAAAATCCGGTACCTTACGCCCGCCGGTCGCGCTCGTCAGAAAATGAAATTCGTCCTCGCTGACTTCGACCGACACCGGCGCATCACGCTCGCGCCAGTCGGGAAACAACTCATCGAGCGGCCGCGGCTCGAACACCGCGCCGGACAGGATATGCGCGCCGATCTCCGAGCCCTTCTCCACCAGGCATATTTCGACGTCCGTGCCGGCTGCGGCCGCGAGCTGTTTCAGGCGGCATGCGGCCGCAAGCCCGCACGGTCCGCCGCCGACGATCACGACGTCGAACTCCATCGATTCACGCTCTGACATTCTCTATTCCTGTCGGACTCAACATCTGCAAAGATAACGCCGCACGGGGGCGACAGCCCGCTATTGTACGGTAACGAACGGGAATGGACCTCAGGCAGCGCTATTTCGATGCACTCGACCGGCACGGTTATGCGCCGGACGACGCGCAGCTGACGGCGGTCGCGACGCTGGAACGCGTTCGCGAAGATCTGCTGCACGCATCACGTCGCCCTGGCGTCGCCGCGCGGCTGCGCCGCCGCCTGCCGCGAATCCTCGGCAGCGGCAACGAACCGCAGCCGCCTCGTGGCGCATACCTCTGGGGCGGCGTCGGCCGCGGGAAGACTTTCGTAATGGATCTCTTCTTCGACAGCCTGCCGTTCGAGCAGAAGCTGCGGCAGCACTTCCACCGGATGATGTATCACGTACACGGGCAACTGAAGGTTCTGGGCGATCGCCGTGATCCGCTCGAGACCGTTGCTGACGAGCTGTCACGACGAGCGCGCGTCATCTGCTTCGATGAGTTTTTCGTCGCCGACATCGCCGACGCGATGATCCTCGGACGCCTGCTCGACGCGCTGTTTGAAAGAGGCGTGTCGCTGGTCGCAACGTCCAATATCGCGCCGGACGAACTCTATCGCGATGGCCTGCAGCGCCAGCGATTCATGCCGGCCATCGATCTATTGAAAGCACATACCGAAGTATTGGAAGTCGCGGGTTCAACCGACTATCGGCTGCGCGTTCTCGAGCAGGCCGAGATCTATCACGCTCCGCTCGACGCCGCAGCGACGCGCAATCTCGAAGCCTGTTTCGACGATATTGCGCCGGAGGTGGGCACGCGCGGACAGCCGATGGACGTGCACGGTCGCGATATCGTGACGATCCGCCGCGCGGACGGCATCGCGTGGTTCGATTTCGCTGCGCTGTGCGACGGGCCGCGTAGCCAGGACGACTACATCGAGATCGCGCGCAGCTTTCAGGCGGTAATTCTGTCCGACGTGCCGATCATGGATCGGCAAAAAGAAGACCAGGCCCGCCGCTTCATCGCCCTCGTCGACGAGTTCTACGATCGGCGCGTCAAGCTCATCATCTCGGCAGCCGCGCCGATCGCAGATATCTACGCGGGCACGCGTCTCGGCGACGCCTTCGAGCGCACACGCAGCCGGTTGCTGGAGATGCAATCGACAACGTATCTCGCCGCCGCCCACGTGCCCTGACCGCGCGGCGCGCTGCGGGAAACCCTGACGGCACCGCCTGCCCTACCTGCTAAACTACTGCGCTTTGCAACGGAGACGATCGATGGCGGGTAAATTGGTGCTTTGCCGGCACGGCCAGAGTCAGTGGAACCTGGAGAACTTGTTCACCGGCTGGCACGACGTCGACCTGACGGAAAAAGGCGTGGACGAAGCGAAATCCGCCGGGCAACTGCTGGGCGAACTCGACTTCTCGTTCGACATCGCTTACACGTCGGTACTCAAGCGTGCCATTCGCACGCTGTGGATCGTGCTCGACGAGATGGACTTGATGTGGATTCCCGTCGAGCGTTCGTGGAAGCTGAACGAACGCCACTACGGCGCACTCCAGGGATTGAATAAAGCTGAGACCGCGGCGGAGCATGGTGCCGACCAGGTCAAGATCTGGCGCCGCAGCTATGACATTCCACCGCCGGCGCTCGACGAGTCCGACCCGCGCCATCCTTCGCACGATCCGCGCTATGCAGGTATCGCCGACCTGCCGGCGACCGAATCATTGAAGATCACGCTCGAGCGGGTCGCGCCCTACTGGAACGAGCGCATCGCGCCCGACCTGCGCGCCGGCAAGAACGTGCTGATCGCCGCGCACGGCAACAGCCTGCGCGCGCTGGTCAAGATGCTGGACGGAATTTCCGACGCCGACATCACCGAGTTCAACATCCCGACGGGCGTACCGATCCTCTACGACCTCAACGATGACCTCTCCCCGCGTGACCGCGAGTTTCTCGGCGATGCGGACGCCATTGCAAAAGCGGCCGCGGCGGTCGCGCAACAGGCGGCGGGCGGCAAGTAGATGATCTACGCGCTCGACGGCGTCGCGCCCGAGATTCGCGGACGGCACTTCGTCGCACCGAACGCAGCCGTTATCGGCGACGTGTTCATGGCCGAAGATACCAGTGTCTGGTTCGGCGCGGTCGTGCGCGGCGACGTCGAACGGATTGCGATCGGCCGCGGCTCGAATGTTCAGGACAACTCGGTCCTGCACAGCGACCCCGGCGCGCCGTTGACGCTGGCCGAGCAGGTCACGGTCGGCCATATGGTCATGTTGCACGGCTGCTCGATCGGCACGAACAGCCTGATCGGCATCGGCAGCGTCATCCTGAATCACGCGAAGATCGGTGCGAACTGCCTCGTCGGCGCCAACTCGCTGATTACCGAAGGCAAGGAATTTCCCGACGGCGTGCTAATCCTCGGGTCGCCGGCCAAAGTCATTCGCGACCTGACCGACGAAGAGCTGGCGAAGCTGCCGATCTCGGCGGCTCGCTACATCGAGCGCGCGGCGCAATACCGCCGCGATCTGCGGGAGACCAGCGCGGGCTTATAGTCGCCCCGCCGCAGCGCGATCACTAATTACTAATAACTAATCCCGAATCCGGATCAGGCCTTCCTGCGCCGTTGACGCCACCAGCACGCCATCCGTATTGAACACCTGGCCGCGGGCGAGAACACGCGAACTCGACGCGCGCGGACTGTCGTAGTAGAACAGCAGCCACTCATCGACACGCAGGTCGCTGTGGATCCACATCGCGTGATCGAGGCTCGCCATCTGCAGGTTGTGCCGCATGATGCTCTGGGCCGCATGCGGAATCGTCGCGGTGCCCAGCAGTTGATAGTCCGATATGTACGCGAGCAACACGGTATGCAGCTGCGGGTCGTCGGCGATGCGATCAACAGCTTTCATCCAGACGTACTTCACCGGTTCGAGCTCACCGTTCTCGCCGCCATCGAGCGGGACCGGACGAACATGGAACGGGCGCGGATTCGTCAGGAAGCGGCGCACCGCGCTCGGTAACTGGTCGAGATCGTCGCGGCTGATGTCGGAGATATCCTTGAGCCCGTCAGGCCCGCGCACGTCGGGCATCGACGCCTGATGCTCGAAACCCTGCTCCGGCGTCTGAAACGAAGCGGTCATGTTGAAGATTTGCTTGCCGTGCTGAATCGCGACGATCCGCCGGTTCGAGAAACTCAGGCCGTTGCGGGCGTGATCGACCTGGTAGACGATCGGCGCCTCGGTGTCACCGCGGCGCAGGAAGTACGCGTGCAACGAATGCACCATGCCGTTTTTGACGGTCTCGCTGGCCGCCGACAATGCCTGTGCGAGCACCTGCCCGCCGAAAACCTGCGGCGTGCCGATATCGCGACTCTCGCCGCGAAAAATGTTTCTCTCGATTCGCTCCAGCGCAAGTAGCTGCAGCAAGTCGGCCAGCGTCTGATCCATGAGTGTCCTGCCGCTATGCGCGGGACGCCCATTCTAGCCGCTGGACGAGAAAATGCATCCGGGCCGCGATCCGCATGCCGTCGGGCTGTGCTACATTCGGCGGATGAATACGGACACAAGCAAACGACCGCTCGGCACGCGCTGGTGCCGGATTGGTATCTGGCTGGGCATCATCGCGGCTGTCGCGACGATCGTGGGCATCATCGGCGGGCGCACCGGGCTGTTGTCGGGCCTGAACGCATTCATGAGTTTCGGCATCGGCGGGCTGCTGTTTTTCGTCGGCATTATCGTCACGCTGATCGGTCTGTTGCTGAGCAAGGGCACTGCCGGCGACGCGTCGGCGACGCAATCCCTGGCCGTAATCCTGGCCGGCGCAGCCGTTATCGGTGGCGCCGCCGCGACAATGCCGGACACGTCGGGCGCGCCGGCCATTCATGATCTGACGACGGACCTCGACAACCCGCCTGAGTTCGTCGCGATCCTGCCGCTGCGCGCCGATGCGCCGAATCCGCCGGAGTACCTCGACGACGGCACCGCGCAGCAACAGCGAGAAGCGTTTCCGGACCTCGTTACGCTGCATGTCAACGGGCCGATCGACAAAGTATTCGTGGCGGCCGAACAGGCGGTTGGCGACATGGGCTGGGAACTGGTCGCGGCGGACCGGGCGGCAGGCCGGATCGAGGCGACGGAGACGACGGAATGGTTCGGCTTCAAGGACGATGTCGTCGTGCGAATCACCGGCGACACCAATAGCGCGGCTGTCGACGTGCGCTCGAAGTCTCGCGTCGGCCGCGGCGACATGGGCGCCAACGAACGCCGCATTCGCGAGTACCTGGTCATGCTGACGGAGAAGATCGGAGACTGACGGCGCGAGCGCGACCCGGTCACTCGTCGAGAAAATACAGTGCGATCGTCTCGGCTACGCAGGCCGGCTTGGCCTGCCCTTCTATCTCGACCGTATTATCGAGAATTACCTGCAACGCGCCGGCGCGCTTGCGTGCCGACTTCAGCGTCGCGCGCAGCCGAATGCGGCTGCCGGACGGGACCATCTGCTTGAAGCGCACCTTGTTGAGCCCATAGTTGATCGCGCGTTCGACCTCGAACTGAACGACGGTCTCGACCAGCTTGGGCAACAACGCCGTCAACAGGTAGCCGTGTGCGATCGTAGTACCGGTCGGCAGCTCTTTCGAAGCGCGTTCTACGTCGATATGGATCCACTGGTGGTCGTCGGTGGCGTCGGCGAAACGGTCGATGCGCTCCTGATCGACCAGCAACCAGTCCGATACGCCAAGCTCCTGACCCACCATCGCCTGGGCCTCTTCGACGCTCTTAACGATCAGCGGCATGTTTGCGTCCGCCGTCCGATACTCATTCCGCACTCTTGCCGATGGCATTGAGAAATTCGGCGCGAATCCGGTCGTCGTCGCGGAACGCGCCGAGCATTTCTTCGGTCACCATCTTGATTCGCGTCTTGTTGACGCCACGCGTCGTCATACATTGATGCTGTGCTTCCACGACAACCGCGACGCCCTTCGGTTCGAGCGCTTTGTCGATGCACGCGGCGATGTCGGCCGTCAGTCGCTCCTGCACCTGCAGCCGTTTCGCGTAGGCCTCGACGACGCGCACGAGTTTGCTGATCCCAACCAGTTTCTCGTTCGGCAGGTACGCGAGGTGGATGCGGCCGATGAACGGCGCCATATGGTGCTCGCAGTGAGACGAGAAATCGATGTCGCACAGAGTAACGATTCGCCGGTAATCTTTGACCGGCTGAAACGAATTGCCCAGCAGCGTGTGCGGATCCGTTCCGTAACCTGCGAACCAGTCGTCGTACGAGCCGAGTACGCGCGCGGGCGTGCGCTGCAAGCCCGGACGATCGGCGTCCTCGCCGATCCATCGCAGCAAGGTGCGCACTGCCGCCTCGGCTTCATCCCTGTCCGGCCTGCCTGGTTTCGTACTACTCATAGAGTCTTTCAGTGAGTCGTCTGTCAGTTTAAGTCTTCCGGCACATTGACGTTGGTCAATGCGGCCTCGTGGTCGAGCGCGACGATTTCAATATCGCAAGTTTTTAGCAGCTCCCGCGGACTCAGGCTGCGCCCCTCCGCGGCCCGCCGCGCGAACCGCGCAAGCGTAGCGGGTTCGTAAATCGCACACAACGGCTCCGGGCCGCCGTCACGCGGACTACTGTAAGCCGTTGCGTCAGCAGCCGTTCTCCGCGACTTTAACAGATTCCGCAAAGTTGCTTCGTTGAGGTGCGGCATATCGCAGGCGACGATCAGCCACGCGGCGGCGGCGTCGCGCCGATGCGCGGCGAGCAACCCACCCGCCGGGCCCAGGCCGGTCGCGTCGTCGACGATCAGAGGCAGCGATGCGCGCAACGCGTCGGCGGTCTGGTCGGCTCGCACCGACACGAAAGTGCTAGTGCACAACGCTTCGAGCAAACGAAAGGTCTTGATCAGCAGCGGTTCGCCGCCGACCTCGATGGCGGCCTTGTCGGATCCGAAGCGCCGGCTTTTTCCGCCGGCCAGCACGAGCCCGAACACCGGCGGACTGCGATCGGCCGTCGTGTCTGTCGTATCCGTGACTGCGCTGCTCCGTGGTCCACGCCGTTGCCGGCGGTTGCTCAACCCGACGAACGGTAATCGCTCTTGCCGCCGGACTTGCTGATCAGGTGAACGTCGTCGATCACGATATCGTGCGACAGCGCCTTGCACATGTCGTAAATCGTGAGCGCGGCAACACTCGCACCGGTCAGTGCTTCCATTTCGACGCCAGTCTTGTGGCTGACCTTCGCCTCGCAGTCGATTTGCGCGTCACCTGCGTCGGTCAGGCTAATCCTGATCTTGCAGCCGTCGAGTCCGAGCGGATGGCAAAACGGGATCAGCTCATGAGTCCGTTTCGCCGCCATCGTGCCCGCGATGATCGCGGTCTGGAACACCGGACCCTTGGCACTCGCGATGTCACCGTCGCTGACTGCCGCGCGCACCGGCTCGGGCAATCTCACGAGCGCGCGGGCATGCGCGGTCCTGGACGTGACGGCCTTGCCGCTAACGTCGACCATCGTCGGCTGATTTGCTTCATCTACGTGCGACAACTTTGCCATGTGTATCACTCAATTTTGGGCCTCAACTTCGGGCGGCGCCGGGTACTGACCGGAACTGAAAGCCCGGAAATAGCAGGCGACCAAGGATACTATTCCCCAACTCAGGCCGACGACGACACCGGCGTCGATGATGCCCCGCCAGGGCTGGTCCAGTCGATGGATGAGCAACACGAGCACGACGATGCCTGCCGTGACGGACCAGGTCACGATGCGCACGCGCCGGGTCGCGCCGAAATAGCCGAAGCAAAACAGCGGCGCGAGGAGCCTGGTCCACAAACCAGTCGGCGTCCGGTACAAATACAGCGCCCTCGCCGCCGTTCGCGGCGAGAACTTCTGCTGGAAGCCGCGATAACCCTCGCTCCACGCCATGAATACCACGTTCGCGACCAGCAGTGTCCACTGCACGCCGTTGAGCGGCAGTTCGAGCGCATCGAGCGTGTAACGTGACAGCCGCCAGACCGCGAACGCGCAGATCGCGATCACACCGAAAGCGCCCCATAGTGCGACTATCGGGTTGCGTCTCGCGGCCGAAGCCGCAGTCATGGATGCATCCGGCATGTTCGTAGCGATCAATCGCCCTTTGCTATCATCTGCGCCTGCTATCGTATCGGATACTCAACGATACGGCGCGCCGGATTACCCGTTGCGCCGGAGAACGAGCAATGGGCCGCACAATCGTAGAAAAACTCTGGGACGAGCACAGCGTTGCCGACCTCGGCGACGGCACTCACCTGATATATATCGACCGCGTCATGTTCCACGAGCGCACCGGCAGTATCGCGTTGAAAGGGCTGGAAGCCGCCGGGCGCAAGGTCCGCAACCCCGAGCAGGTGTTCGGCTGCATGGATCACATCGTCGATACGATTCCGGGGCGCACGGATAACACGATGGTCCCCGGCGGCATCGCGTTCATCACCGAGACCCGGGAGGCGGCTCGGGCTGCGGGCGTGCACCTGTTCGACCTCGGCGACGAGCGCCAGGGCATCGTGCATGTCGTCTCACCGGAGCAGGGCATCGCGTATCCGGGCGTGACGCTCGTCTGCCCCGATAGTCACACCTGCACCCAGGGCGCGCTCGGCGCGCTCGCGTGGGGCATCGGCTCGACCGAGGCGGAGCACGCGATGGCCACCAAGACCCTGGTGGTCAGGAAACCGAAACTGATGCGCGTCAGCTTCGACGGGCGACCGGGCAACGGCGTTACGGCAAAGGACCTGATCTTGCACCTGATCGGCTCGCACGGCGCGTCGGGCGGCGTCGGCTACGCAATCGAATTCGCCGGCGAAGCGGTGCGCGACATGGCGATGGAGGCACGCTTCACGCTTTGCAACATGGCGGTCGAGTTCGGCGCGTGGACCGGCATCATCGCGCCGGACGAAACGACGTTCGCCTACAGCAACGGCCGACCATTCGCCCCGGCCGGCGAGCTCTGGGACCGCGCCGTCGAGCACTGGCGAACGTTACCAACTGACGAAGATGCCCGTTTCGACAAGGAAATCGTCGTCGATTGCGCGGACATCGTGCCGCAGATTACCTGGGGTACGAGCCCCCAGCATGCCACCGGCATCGATGGCGCCGTGCCGGATCCGGCCGACGAGGACGATGAGAATCGCCGCCAGTCGATGGAACGCGCGCTCGCCTACATGGACCTGCAGCCCGGCACGGCGCTCGAAGGCATCCCGATCGACTCGGCCTTCATCGGCTCATGTACGAACAGCCGCCTGAGCGACCTGCGGAATGCGGCCGCAATTTTGGAGGGCCGCAAAGTGGCGGTCGGCGTCAAGGCGATATGTGTGCCCGGCTCGGGCCAGGTCAAAAAAGCCGCCGAGGCCGAGGGCCTCGACCGTATCTTCACCGCTGCCGGATTCGAATGGCGCGAAGCCGGCTGCTCGATGTGCTTCTTCGCCGGCGGCGAAAATCTCGGCCAGGACAAACGCGCCGTCTCCAGCACCAATCGCAATTTCGAGAATCGCCAGGGGCCGCGCACGCGCACGCACATCGCGAGCCCGACGACCGTCGCCGCGTCGGCGATCGCAGGTGAACTCGCCGACGTTCGCAAACTGGAGCCGACCGGGAACAACGCAAGCTGATGGAAAAGTTCATCGAACTGACCGCGATCGCCGCGCCGCTGCTGGAAATCAACATCGACACGGACGTCATCATCCCGAGCCGCGAAATGAAGCGCGTCTCGAAGCAAGGCCTTGGTGAAGGCCTGTTCGCCGGCCGTCGCTACATTGAGCCCGGCGGGCGCGATGAAAACCCGGACTTCGTCCTGAATCGCGAGCCCTACCGTGATGCGCAGATCCTGCTCGCCGGCAGCAACTTCGGCTGCGGCTCCTCGCGCGAACACGCGGTCTGGGCGCTGTCCGAATGGGGCATCCGCGCGATCGTCGCGCCAAGCTTCGGCGCCATCTTTTACGGCAATTGCGTGCGCAACGGCATCCTTCCGGTCGTGCTCGACGACATGCGTGTGCATGAACTCGCCGAGATCGTCACCGCCAATCCCGCCGAAAATCGCATCACGGTCAATCTCGAACACTGTAAACTGGTCGCAGCCGACGGCAGGACGGATTCGTTCGATATCGCGCCGGCAGATCGCGAGATGCTGATGGAAGGGCTCGACGCGATCGCCGTGACGATGAAGCGTGACGACGAGATACTCGCGTTCCAGGCGCGCGACCGCATCAAGCGACCGTGGATTTATATTGCGTCGGAGTGATTCCCGGCGCGCCATACAAGGAATGTATGCTCATGCTGCGCTCTGCTTTTTTTCTATTCGCCGTGTTCGCCATGCTGGCGCCCGCCCACGCGCAAACGATGACGCTGTCCGTCACCAGCGGCGAGTTCGTAGTCACCAACGTATTCGGTGACGTCGACACGTTCTCGATCGAAGTCGAGATCAATGCGCCGCTCGCACCCGGACTGTACGTCGATCCCGAGATCGTTCGCGTCAATTACCAGGTGACGGGAGTTCTGGAACCCGGCACGCCGTCCGGCTTCGCGAGCTTCGACTTGCGGCGCGATATTTCCGGCACCGAGTTTTATGCCCAGGGCAGCGCGCTGAGCTTCGAAATCGCCCCGAACGCGGTGCTCAGCGACGGCGTCCAGGTCGCGGAACTCGTCGGCAGCGCGGTGGTGCTCACGTTCAATGCGCGAGAAATCGACAACGGGCGCTTCCACCCTGCTCTGCTGGAGCTGCGCGGAGACGGCACCGGCCGCATCCAGAATTCCGACAACGTGCCGACGCTCAACCCGCTGGTCGAAGTCGATTTCGGGGCCGAATACATCACCGACCTGGTCTTCGACCCGGGCAATACGACGCTTATTACGATTACGCCAATGTTGACACCAACGCGCCCCACCAGCCCACCTGCGAGCGGCGGCAGCAGCAGCGCAATCTCACCTCTGACGCTCGGTATGCTGCTCCTGCTCGGCGTCTATCAGGCGTTTCGCCGCCTCCGCGACTGAACTGCCGACGCTGACCAGCCCCGCCTCGTGTCCGGCCATGACAACAAGGCGCCGTTGCGACAGATCCGCCTGCCGATAGAGGCGTCCAAACTCGTGCGCCATCGCAGGCGTGCCGTAAGCGACATCGGCGTCGGTCGTCGGCACGCGGCGCGCAAGCGCCTCCCACAATTCGTGGCTGTGAACGTGAACGACGGCGAGGAACTCCGCATCGAGCTCGTAGATTGCTGCATGCGTCAGTGATTCCGACGACGCCTTTCGGGGCCCGCGGCACGCAACACGATTTGCGGCGATGTCGTAGTCGACGACGCGGGTGAAATGTTCGGCGGTTGCCGCCGTCACATGGCCAGTCTGCGTCGCACTGATGACGAATTCGCGCGCGCCGGCGACGCGGCAGCTGATGTTGCCAAACCCGACATCGTGCTCGTCATCGTGACCGATCAGGCCGGCCTGGAAGAGCCGGTTGCGCCAGTCGATCAGGCTCGCGATCTCGGCGCCTGGAATTGCCGCGGCTGCGGACCAGTCGCAATCGAACTTTATATAGCCCTCGTCGATCACGACGAAGCGCGTTCCGGGAATAATCTTGCGAGCCCCGCCCTGCTCGCATCGCAGATGCCGCGCTCGGTGATCAGGCCGGTGACGAGACGACCGGGGGTTACGTCGAACGCGATATTCCTGACCGGCGTCGCGGTGCCGACCGTCGACACTTCGCGCACCGACCCGTCGACAATCCCACTCACGTTGGCGACCTCAGCCCCGTCTCGCTCCTCGATCGGGATGTCATCGAGGCCGTCATCGGCGTCCCAGTCGATCGTCGTCGACGGCAGCGCGACGTAGAACGGCACACCGTTGTCATGCGCGGCGAGCGCCTTGAGATAGGTCCCGATCTTATTCGCGACGTCGCCGCTCGCGGTCGTGCGGTCCGTCCCGGTCAGGCACAGATCGACGTCTCCATGCTGCATCAGATGGCCGCCGGCATTGTCGACGATCAGCGTGTGTGGCACGCCGCGCTGTGCGAGTTCCCACGCCGTCAGCTGGGAGCCCTGATTGCGCGGGCGCGTCTCGTCGACCCAGACATGCACGTCGATGCCATTCTGCCGCGCCATGTATATCGGCGCGGTCGCGGTGCCCCAGTCCACGGTCGCGAGCGCGCCGGCATTGCAGTGGGTCAGGATGTTGACCGGCGCCCCGTTCTTGCGCGCCGAGATCTCGGCGATGAGCGGCAGCCCGTGACGGCCGATACCCTTGCAGATTTCGATATCGTCGCCGCAGATAGTCTCGGCTTCCCGGCGGGTCGTCGCGACGAGATCTTCGTCCTCGGCCGCCGCGTCGACGGCGGCCAGGACGCGGTCCAGCGCCCAGCGCAGGTTCACCGCCGTCGGCCGCGTCAGCGCCAGCTCGTCGGCGGCGCGACGAAGATACGCACGCTGATCGCCGCGTCGCGATTCGTGCGCGGCGAGATACAGGCTCCATGCCGCGGTCGCGCCGATCAGCGGCGCCCCGCGCACGAGCATCTCCCGTATGGCGAACACGCCGTCGCGGTAGCTCGTAAGGTCGTGTACGACAAGCTCATGCGGCAGCGCGCGCTGGTCGATGATCTGCACGACCGATGCGTCGTCGGTCTTGAGCCAGATCGTGCGGAAAGGCTGGCGGCCCGTCATTCAGGCAGGGGTTCCATAGCAGTCGGCAGAACTACGTGCGCGTGACTACTCGGCCCCGACCGCGCCCTGCTCGATCAACGCGTCGATCTCTGCGTCCGAATAGCCGGCTTCGGTCATGACCTCGCGCGTGTGCTGACCCTTGCGCGGCACGTCGCGATGGATGCCGAAACGCTGCCCGTCCATCTCGAGCGGCAACGCCGGCAAGCGCGCCTTCTGCCCCGCGAGATCTCCGTCGGTCACGGTGATCTCGAGCAGGCCGTCGTTCGCATTCAGGTGTGCGTCATCGAACAGTTCTTCAGGCTTCGCAATCGGCGCGAACGGCAGGCCGGTCGCCTCGAGCTTGTTCATCAGCTCCTGCTTCGTGAACTGCCTGAAAGTCTCCTTGATGATCGGCAGCAACCGATCCTTGTGCGCAACACGGTCGTTGTTGGTTTCGAGCGTCGGGTCGGCCGCCAGCTCGTCGAGCCCGAATGACTCGCACAACAGCTTCCATTGTTTGTCGCTGACGACGCCGACGAAAACCTGATCGTCGTCGCCGGTCTCGAAGACCTGGTAGATCGCCCACGCCGACACGCGCGCCGGCATCGGCGCGGCCGGTTTGCCGGTCACCGCATACTGCGCCATGTGCTGACCGACGAGAAAAACCGTGCTCTCGTACAGCGACGCGACGACTTGCTGGCCCTCTCCGGTCGCGTTGCGCTGGTGGAGCGCCGCGACGATGCCGAGCGCGCCGAACATGCCGCCCTGGACGTCGATCACCGACGTGCCCGCACGCAGCGGCTGGCCCGGCGGCCCGGTCATGTAGGCAAGCCCGCCCATCATCTGTGCAACCTCGTCCAGCGCGGTCCGCTGCTCATACGGTCCGCTCAGGAACCCCTTCTCCGAGCAGTAAATCAGCCGGGGGTTGCGCGCCTTCAACGCCTCGTAGCCGAAGCCGAGGCGATCCATCGTGCCGGGGCGAAAGTTCTCGATGACAACGTCGGCCTTGTCGACGAGCTTGAGCACCAGCTCCTTGCCCGCAGCGGATTTGAGATCGACGCACAGGCTCCGCTTGTTGCGGTTGTACATCGGGAAATAACCTGCGCCCGAACCGGGCAGACGACGCGTGTTGTCGCCCTTGGCCGGCTCGATGCGGATGATGTCCGCGCCGAGGTCGGCCAGCATCAGGCCCGCGACCGGGCCCATGACCATATGTGTGAACTCGACGACCTTCACGCCGGCGAGTGGAAGTCCTTGCTTGTCTGCCATGCTCACGCCTATTTTCGTTATGATTCCGGGCCGGTTGCACGACCGAGTGGTTGAATTTAGTGGGGTCAGACCCCATTTTTCTCTGGATAGCAGTCATATTTCCACGTGACTACCGGAAAAATGGGGTCTGACCCCCGACCCCCGGCGAAATTATGCCCTATCGGTCCCGATTGATATAAGGAATTTCCAATGAGCGACATCGACGTACTGGTCAGCGAGGTCGGCCTGCGCGACGGCCTGCAGAGCATCAAGGCCATCATGCCGACCGCGGCCAAGAAGGCCTGGATCGCCGCCGAAGTCGATGCCGGCGTGCGCGAGATCGAGGTCGCATCATTCGTGCCGCCGAAGCTCCTGCCGCAGATGGCCGACGCGGCCGAGATCGTCGCGTACGCAAAGTCGATCCCGAATCTCGACGTCGTTGCGCTGGTGCCGAACTTCAAGGGTGCGGAAAACGCGATCAAGGCCGGCGCCGACAAGCTGGGGCTGCCGTTATCGTGCAGCGAGACGCATAGCCAGGCGAACCTGAAGAAGACGCATGACCAGGTCATCGACGAGGTACGCAAGATCTCTGCACTGATCGCGACCTTGCCCGCAGACGAGCGCCCGAGTTTCGAGGGCAGCCTGTCGACCGCTTTCGGTTGTACGCTCGAGGGCGAAGTGCCGGAAGACCAGGTCGTCGCGCTCGCCGCCCGGCTCGTCGACGCCGGGGTTGACGAGCTGAGCCTGTCGGATACAACCGGCTACGCGAATCCGACGCAGCTGCGGCGTTTGATCAAACTCGTACGGGCAGAGGTCGGCGCGGACAAACTCGACGGCGTGCATTTGCACAACACACGCGGCCTCGGTCTCGCGAACGTCGTTGCCGCGCTCGAGGAAGGCATCACGACCGTCGACAGCTCACTCGGCGGCATCGGCGGTTGCCCGTTCGCACCGGGCGCGAGCGGCAACATCGTGACCGAAGACCTCGTGTTCATGCTCGACTCGATGGGCCTCAAGACCGGTATCGATCTCGACAAACTCCTGATGGTTCGCGGCGTCGTACTGGAAGCGCTCCCGGACGAAGAAATGTATGGTTTCACGCCCGATGCGGGGCTGCCGAAAGGCTATGCGGTCGGCGCGGGCTGGGGCATCGGCTGAGCATTCGCGTCGGCCGCAGGTCGGCAGAAACAGGATACGGGCCGGGCTCTGTCGAGCCCGGCCCGCGATAGACGCCGCGGCCTGGTATCAGGCGGGGGGAGGAACCCGGCGAATCCCGGGTATTACCGGTTGGTTTACTTCCACTTCCACTGCGTGTCGAGCATCAGTCGGTTGTAGTCCGTCTTGGTTCCGGACGATACGTTGAGTTCATTGATGAAGTACTGCGCGCCGATCGCCCACTGCTTGTTGATGCCGACCGCGAGCTTCAGGAAGTGACCCTCGTTGTCGGTGCCGCCGCCGGCCCAGTCCGAATCCGTCAACAGGCCAAACACACCGTCGGCCTCCTTCTCGGCGTACCAGTATGAGAACTGCGCCTGCCCCCTGTCCTTCGTCTTGCCGATACGCGTGCCGAGCTTCCACGATGTGTCGTTCGCACTCGGATCGCTGTTGTTGGTCGCGTCGAAGAACACGACGGTCGGGAAGCCGAACATGTCGAAAGTCGCCTCGCCAAACACCTCTGTCAGCAGGTAGTCGAACAAGTAGACACAGGTCGTTCCGGTAGTCGTGCCGCACGACAGGCCGGTACCGACCTCGACGGCGGTGTTGCCGAAGAAGTCGCCCGGGTCCGTCGGATCGCCGAAGTACGTTGTGTCGCCCTTGGTCTTGATCGCGAAATAGCCTACGCCGCCCTTCAACGCGACACCGCCCAGCTCGCCGGTCGCGCCGATCTGCCCGCCCCAACTGAAGTTGGTGTTGCCCCCGCTGCTGTCGCTGTCCAGCCAGGTGCCGAGCGCGTTCAGGAAGAACCAGTCGCGCTCGTAGGTCAGCGCCAGGCCCTCGGGCGTCCAGTCGCCGTCCCACATCAGCGGATTCTTCGCCACCCGGACCAGCGGGTTTTTGAACTTGCCGGCGATCAGGTTCAGGCCTTCGCCTGCGTTCCACTTCGCATACGCGAGATTCAGCCTGATGTTCTTCGATGAGCCGCCGCTGCCGATGGTCTGGTTCGCCGACACCGGATCGTCGCCGCCGGTCGCGAGTCCGAAGCCGACCTCGGTGTTCTGCGGCAGGCTGGCGCGGATGTTCGCGCGCGCGCGGATGCGGCTGCGATTCCGGTCGTCCTTGCCTTCTACGTCGATGTTCTCAAAACGGTAGCGAAAGTCGCCGTCCATCGTGACCCTTTCGGTCCAGCCGCCGCCGGACGACTCCTGCGCCGCGACCGCGGTCGACTTGGCCTCCTGGGCCACCATGGCCGTCTGCTGGCCCTGCTGCTTCAGCTGCGCGTTCTCGGCCGCGAGGGCCTCGAATCGTTGCGCGAGCGCCGCTAAATCGGCCCGTAGCGCAGCGAAGTCCGCATCGCTCACGGCGGCCATCGCTACCGGGCTCGACAGCGTCAGGCTCATCAACAAAGTGATACCTAAACGTTTCATGTTTATTGCTCCCTGTCTCAAGAATTCGTTGTAGAAGCTGGAATCAAACGTCAGTCACATTGCACGCAGCACCTATGTCCGCCGACAGCTTCTGCGGTGCAGTGTGCGACGCGCGGGTTACAGTTTGATTACGGCCAGAGGCCAGATCAGCCGAAACGGCCGGTCACATAGTCCTCTGTCAGGCGATGCGACGGATTGGTGAATATCCGGTCGGTAGCGTCCACCTCGACGAGCTTGCCGAGGTGGAAGTAAGCCGTCCGCTGCGAAACGCGGGCGGCCTGGTGCATCGAGTGGGTCACGATTGCGATCGCGTAGTTCTCACGCAATTCGTCGATCAGGTCCTCGATCCGCGCGGTTGCGATCGGATCGAGCGCGGAACACGGCTCGTCCATCAGAATGACCTCGGGGTTCACCGCGATCGCCCGGGCGATACAGAGTCGCTGTTGCTGTCCGCCCGACAGCCCGGTACCCGGCTCCTCGAGCCGGTCACGCACCTCGTCGAGGAGCCCAGCCCTCTCAAGGCTGCCGTACACGATATCGTCGAGCTCGCCACGACTCGCCGCCAGCCCGTGAATACGCGGCCCGTAGGCGACGTTCTCGTAGACGGATTTCGGAAACGGATTCGGCTTCTGAAATACCATGCCGACGCGCGCCCGAAGCCGCACGACATCGGTCTTCCTGGCATAGATGTCTTCGCCGTACAGCTTGAAATTACCTTCGACTCGCGCAATATCAATCGTATCATTCATGCGATTGAGGCAACGGATGAAGGTCGACTTGCCGCAACCGGACGGACCGATCATCGCGACTACCTCGTTGCGCCCGATGTCCAGATTGATATTGGAAAGCGCCTGCGTGTCGCCGTAATAGACGTCGCAGTTGCGCACCGACATAACCGGATCGCTGATTTCGATTTCGCCGATTGTCTGAAAATCAGCGTCGTCGATCGGCGCCACGGACACATCGCGTTGGGCGAGCGACGGCGTCGGATTGACACGCGCGGCGGACTCGACGGCTTGCGCCGTCCCGTTGTCTGGCTCTTCGATTGGCATCGCGGCGTTGGCTCTGGCGGCGTTCATGTTCTCGCTACTATCTTCCATTGGTATCACAATTCCCGGCCCGTGAGTATCGCGACCTACCACCGTCGCTCGAAGCGCTTGCGCAACACGACGGCGGTCGCGTTCATGATCAACAGGAACACCAACAACACGATTATCGCGGCAGACGTGCGCTCCACGAACGCGCGTTCCGGACTGTCGGCCCACAGATAGACCTGCACCGGCAGTGCGGTAGCCGGATCCATCGGCGAACCCGGCACATCAACGATGAATGCGACCATGCCGATCATGAGCAGCGGCGCCGATTCGCCCAGCGCCCTGGCCATCCCGATGATCGCGCCCGTCAGCATGCCGGGCATCGCAAGGGGTAGGACGTGGTGAAACACGGTCTGCATATGCGAAGCGCCCACGCCCAGCGCAGCCTCCCGGACGGACGGTGGCACGGACGTGATCGCGGCGCGCGCCGCGATCATGATGACGGGCAGCGTCATCAGCGTAAGCACGAGTCCGCCAACCAGCGGTGCGGATCTCGGCAGCCCCGCGAAGTTGATGAATACCGCGAGGCCGAGCAGGCCGTAAACGATCGACGGCACCGCCGCTAGATTGTTGATATTGACCTCGATCACATCGACCCAGCGGTTGCGCGGCGCGAATTCTTCGAGATATAGCGCAGCCGCGACACCGAGCGGAAACGACAGAATCAGCGTCACCAGCAGCATGAAGAAGGAGCCTTTTGTCGCGCCCCAGATGCCGGCCTGCTCCGGTTCGCGCGAATCTCCCGCAGTAAAGAACAACGTATTGAACTGCTTGCGGATCCGCCCGTCGGCATTCAGTTCGTCGATCCACGCAATCTGGTTATCCTTCAAACGTCTTGAGCCCTGCTCTACGTCCCGGTCGATATAACCTTTGACGAACATGTCGAGTTCGTCGTCGGCGAGCAGCCACAGCGCTTTCTTTGTGCCAATCACAGTCGCGTCCGCAAGCACGGCGTCGCGTAGTTCGAAAGCCGCGCCGGAACTAACCAGCGCCTTCAGCGCGCGACGGTCGCGACGCCCGGCCGCTTCCGGAAAAAGCTCGAGCAGCGAGTTTTGAATCAATTTCGAGTAATTAGCGGTTTTCAGGACCTGCTCGTTGCGCGAGCCCGCCGGATCAATAACCGCTTCTTCGAAGGCAATGTCGAGGAGCACGTGCGACTGCCGAAATGCGCCGATCCCGTTGCCGATGATGGTGACGAACAGGAAGCCGAGAAATGCGATGCCTACGACGATAGAAGCAACGCCGTAAGCGCGGAAACGTCTTTCCTTCCGATAGCGCGAACGCAGTCGCGCATCGATCCTCTTTCGCGCCTCGTCCTGCGTCAGCACGAAACGCTTGTCCCGATCGATCGGCGTAATTTTATCGACTTGCTCTGCCATTTAGTCGTACTGCTCCCGGTAACGCCGCACAACGTGCAACGCAAGGACATTCAGAATCAGTGTGACGACGAACAGCAGCAGGCCGAGTGCGAACGCGGCCAGCGTCTTTGCGCTGTCGAACTCCTGGTCGCCGACGAGCAGCGTGACGATCTGCACGGTGACCGTCGTCACCGCCTCCAGCGGGTTTATCGTCAGGTTCGCCGCCAGCCCGGCGGCCATCACGACGATCATCGTCTCGCCGATCGCCCGGGAAACTGCCAGCAGGATACTGCCCACGATGCCGGGCAGCGCCGCCGGTATCACGACGCGCTTGACGGTTTCAGACTGCGTCGCGCCGAGGCCGTATGAACCGTCCCGCATTGCCTGCGGGACAGAATTGATCACGTCATCGGACAGCGACGATACGAATGGAATGATCATCACGCCCATCACGAGCCCGGCGCCAAGCGCGCTCTCAGACGCCACGTCGAGGCCAAACACGGTGCCGAACTCGCGGAGCAGAGGCGCTATCGTCAGCGCGGCGAAATATCCGTAGACGACGGTTGGGATGCCCGCCAGAACCTCGAGCAGGGGCTTGACCCAGGCTCGGAGTCGAGACGACGCGTATTCGGACAGATAAATCGCGATCATCAGGCCAATCGGTACCGCAACGAACATCGCGATCGCCGATATCAGCATCGTGCCGGCAAATAACGGTATCGCGCCGAAAGCGCCGGATGACCCGACCTGGTCCGCTCGGATCGCCGTCTGAGGACTCCACGTGACGCCGAACAGGAATTCGCTGACCGGAACCTTCTGGAAGAAGCGCACTGCCTCGAACACCACCGAGAACAGTATGCCGACTGTCGTGAATATTGCCAGGGTCGAGGCCAACACCAGGCCGACGCGGACGACGCTCTCTACGCGGTTGCGCGCGCGAAACTCGGGCGCGACGCGTAGCCATGCGAACGCGAAACCACCGGCCGCGACGACGAACAGGAGTCCCGACAGCATCCAGCGAGACGTTTCGAGCAGTTGTGCGTAAAGCTCGACAGCCGGTTTAAGATCCTGGACACGATCCGGATTCACGAACTGGCCCGCGACCATATTCTTGATGTCGTTGACGACGAGGCTCAGCTCGGAATCCGGAAGGTCACGCAGATCCGGCGGCAGTTCCGCGGTGACACGGCCGACGAGAATCGCATCGCTGAATGCGAGCCAAAATCCGATGAACACGACGGCGGGCAGCACGCACCAGATTGCGGCATAGTAGCCGTAGTAGCTCGGCAACGAATGCAGGTCTCGAATCGAACCGCTGCCGCCCACACCGAGAATCGCTTTGCGACGGGCAAGCATAAACGCGCCGATCGCGGCAGCGCTCAACAGCAGGACCAGCGTCGTCAACTGCATGGCTTCAACATCGCCATCGCCGGCCAACGACAGGTAGTCGCCGCCAGACCGAAGAGCGGCAGCCCGTTTCCGGACTGCCGCCGACCATACTTATTATTGATTGTCGTCACTACGTGGCGATTCTCAGTTGTTGGCCAGCTGCAGCGGTTCGAGTGATCGCACCGCCTGAATGACCGCGGCGCGCTCCTCATCCGGCAGCGGGATCAGACCCTTGTCGGCCAGGTAACCGTCTTCACCCATCGCTTTGTCGCTGGTGAACTCACCCAAATATTCGCGGATTCCGGGAATCGCGTCGACGTGCGCCTTCTTCACGTAAAAATACAGCGGCCGGGACACCGGATACGCACCCTCCGCGATCGCCTCGAACGTAGGTTCGGTCCCGTCCACGATGGAACCCTGCACAATGTCGGCGTTCTGGTCGAGGAAGCTAAAGCCGAAGATACCGAGCGCATCGGGATTCGCACTCAGCTTCTGCACGATCAGGTTGTCGTTCTCACCCGCCTCGATGAATCGCCCGTCTTCACGAACCGTGTGGCAAATGCTCTTGTATTGATTCTTGTCTGCGGACTTTATCGCCTTGATCCAGCCAAAGGTCTTGCACCCACCCTCCATCGCAAGTTCGACGAACGCATCGCGCGTGCCGGAAGTCGGCGGGGGGCCGAGAACCTCGATCTTCGTGCCGGGTAATGCGGCGTTGATGTCACTCCATTTCTGGTACGGATTCGGCACGAGCTCCTCGCCACCATTTGGATTCGGTACATCCTTCGCCAGCGCGAGGAAAATATCCTTGCGCGTCAGCTCGTACACCTGGGCCGATGCCGAATTGGCGAGCACGATGCCGTCATAGCCGATTTTGACTTCAATGATGTCGTCGACGCCATTGGCAGCGCAGGAATCCACCTCTGATTCCTTGATGCGCCGGGAACTGTTCGCTACGTCGGGATGCACAACGCCGACTCCGGAACAGAACAGCTTAAGGCCACCGCCAGATCCGGTCGATTCAATTTTCGGCGTCTTGAAATCGGTTGCGCGGCCAAATTGCTCCGCGACGACCGTCGCGAACGGATAGACCGTCGACGAGCCAACGATACTGATGTAGTTACGCGCGGCCTGCGCGTTGGCGGTGCCCATCATCACGGCTGACACCGCGAGACCGGCGAGAATTGATTGCACTTTCAGGATTTTCGACACGAGATTCTCCACAGGGAACTTCCCTTCATTCGGCAACTGCGTCCCAGTCTAGGCCGCGAATGTTAAGGAAATATTGCAGGTCGGACGCCGCCGAACGCGGGCCGTCAGCCGGGATTGCCGCCGATCTCCTGCTTGATCTCGTCCACCGAGACGTGCCGAATGTCGCGCCCGTGCACCATATAGACGACGTATTCGGCGATGTTCTGCGCGTGATCGCCGATTCGCTCCAGCGACCGGGCGACCCAGCTGACATCCATGAAGCGCCGGATCGTCCGCGAATCCTCCATCATCATGCTGATGCACTGCCGCAGGATCTGGTCGTACTCCTCGTCGACCAGCTTGTCTTCCTCGACGATCTGCAGGGCATCGTTGGTATCGAGACGTGAAAAAGCATCGAGCGCATCGTGCAGCATCGTCTGTACGTGCTGACCAAGCACCTTGAGCTCGCTGTAGTGATCGTGGGGCCTTATATCCGTCGCGAGGTGGGACGCGAGATACCCGATGCGTTGCGCTTCGTCGCCGATGCGCTCCAAATCGGTGATCGTCTTGATCACTGCTACGATCAGCCGCAGATCGCCGGCCGCGGGACTGCGGGTCGCCAGAATGCGGCTGCATTCCTCATCGATCGAAACCTCCATGTCGTTAATCTTGTAGTCCTGTTTCGCCACGTTCAGGCCCATCTCACTATCGCCGGCCGTGATGGCCTCGATCGCCTGGTCGAGATGCTGTTCGACCAGCCCCCCCATGCGCAGCACTTCGTTACGCAGAGATTCGAGCTCTTCGTTAAATTTGCGTGATATGTGCATCGTGTACTGATCGTTTTCCATACGTATTACCTTGGATCCATACCGCGCCGTCAGGCCGTCTCGTGCTGCGGATGCACCAGCCTTCGTGGCGAAAAATGACAGATGAAGGAACTCCCTTCACCAGGACGGCTGCGAATCTCGAGTTCCGCGTCATGTCTAATCAACGCGTGTTTGACGATCGCGAGGCCAAGACCGGTTCCGCCCTGCTGCCGCGCGCGCCCATCGTCCGCGCGAAAGAACCGCTCGGTCACGCGGGGAATGTCATGCGCCGCGATGCCGATTCCGGTATCGGCGACGGACAGATGGCCTCCTTTCCCGTCAACGTCCCAACGAATCTTGATGCTGCCGTCTGCCGGCGTATAGCGCACTGCGTTGGAGACCAGATTCGATACGACCGATTGAATCTCGGCTTCTTCGCCCAGTAGTTTTGCATCGCTGCCGACTTCGACCTCGATCTGATGAGGCCGATCGTCGCGCGCGAGGACCTGTTTCCTGGCAGATGCAAGGATCGAGGCGATATCGACCGAATGCTCCAGGGTGCCGGTCGAACCGGACTCGAGCCGCGACAACTCGAGCAGGTCTCTGACTAGCTGACTCATGCGATCGGTCTGCTCGCGCATATCCGCGATAGGCTGTTGCCACGTGGTCGGCAACGCCTCGTCTTCCTCGAGCGCATCGAGGTATCCGGCAACGACGGTCAGCGGCGACCTGAGCTCATGCGACGCGTTCGCGACGAAGTCGCGGCGCATCGCGTCCAGCTTGATGCTGTCCGTAATATCGCGGACGAGCAGCAGGTTCTGCTCGGCGCCATACGGTATCAGGCGGCAGGACAACCACTCGTCGCCGCCCAACGGCGACGGTATCTCCACGAAATCCTTCGCCCCACGCTTGTCGTTTTCCAGGAAACCGACGAAGTGCGGATGACGAATCAGGTTATCAATGCGCAATCCGCGATCCCGCTTCTTCTTCAAGCCGAGCAAGTTTCTCGCGGCCTTATTGTAGGTGACGATCTCGTAGTGTTCGTTGAGGATAATGCCGCCGTCCGGAAACGCCTTGGTCGACGCGCGCAGCTCCTTGACGAGCTGGCGAAATCTTCGGCGCGACAGTTCGCGGCGGTCCGTGAGGAATTGCGTGCGCGCGAACACGCGCGCCCAAATGCCGTCACCACCGGGCACGGTCACGCGCTTAGGTTCGCGCATCCAGCGCTCCAGACGATGCAGGTTAAACAGATGCCAGGCGATCAAGCCAATGAGCGCGAGGAGTACACCGTGAAATGGATATCCGTACAGTGCGCCGATCATGGCCCCGCCAACGATTGCGGCAAGGTGCTTTAGCAACAGCGTTATCCAGACCCGCGTCATGCCTAGTGAACCGAAAAACGATAGCCGGCGCCCCTGACGGTCTGCACATAGCGGTCGGCGTCGTGGTCTTCCAGCGCCTTGCGCAGACGGCGCACATGCACGTCGACGGTGCGCTCCTCCACGTAGACGTTCTGGCCCCAGACACGATCGAGCAATTGGCCGCGGCTATAGACGCGCTCGGGATTCTGCATCATGAATTTCAGCAATCGATACTCGGTCGGCCCTAACCGAATTTCCTGGTCGCCGGCCAGGACCCGGTGGCTGATCGAATCGAGTTTCAGTTCGCCGGCCTGCAGCGGCGCGTCGTCGGACGGGGTGGCGCGGCGCAACAGCGCATTGATCCTCGCGATGAGTTCGCGCGGCGAAAACGGCTTAGTAATGTAGTCGTCGGCGCCGCCCTCCAGGCCAATGACTTTCTCGCGCTCTTCGACCTTCGCGGTCAGCATAATGATCGGCAAGTCGCGATTGGCTTCGTCCCGACGCAGAGAACGCGTGAGTTCGAGCCCGCTGGAATCCGGCAGCATCCAGTCGACCAGGATGAGATCGGGCCGGCCGTCCACGACGCGCTGACGCGCGGTTCGGCAATCCTCTGCCTCGTCCACCTCGAAACCGGCGCGCGTCAGGTTGAATACGAGCATCTGCCGGATCGCAGCTTCGTCCTCTACGACCAGTATGCGTCGGGCGGTCACGGGACTAGATATAACCCTTTGATTTTGCATGTCGCGGCCAATTACATCAGCCGATTGTTACAGAATCGTGACGGTCGGTACACAAGTCCGACGCCGCGCAGCTGTCATCGGCGACGCTCAGCGTGGCGGCAATTCATGCGGACGTATCGCCGGCCGACCGGACGATAGCCAGATCGGAGCTGACGCGCTTGAACTTGCCGCCCGCAGCGAGATTCCAGACGCCACTGCGTAACTCGAAAGGCCGATCCGCGATCAACTCGACGAGCTGGCGCGCAAGAAGAGGCTCGACTTCGCGGGGTCGCTTCGATTCGTAATACAGAACGAGAGAGCCGTCGGCGCGTTGGTGCAGCCGCCACGCATCCAGGTTAGGCACCTGCTCAAACTGAAAACTCAGCGGCGATACTTTGTTGCCCGTCCCATCGACGATCCAGTCGTCGCGGCGGGCGGCCTCGAGCGTGAGCGTCGGCAACCGGATCTCACAGTCGGACTCGTCTGCGTCGAAATGCGCGTAATCGCCGAGCCGGTAACGCAGCAGCGGCTGCGACGACACAAACAACGGCGTCGTCAGCAGGCCGCGGTCATCATTGCTCGCCTCGATTACGATCTCGTCGACGTTCGCGTGGTAGCGGCGACACAGCGGACACTGCCACGCGAGCGCGCCCGACTCCGTCGAGCCATAGCGGTCGAGCACGTCGGCGCCAAATGCGTTCTCGAGTAAGGTGCGCCACTCGGGACGCAGATATTCGCCGCCGGGCGCGACGTAACGCACGCCCAGCTGGGTCAGGTCGGCACCTGTGCATTCGAGGCAACGGACGATGCCGCTCGAAATGCCGCGCACCAACTGCGGCCGCAGCGCCGTCAGCAGCTGTAACGCATCGTCGGGCTCGGACGCAACGCCAATGAACCAGGTGCGATAGGTCTGCTTGCCATATTCGAACAACTTTGGCGCGTCGTCGGGCTTGGCGCAGTTGCTGCCATCCACGAATACAACCTGCGTGACGTCAGACGGCAGATCGTAAAAGGACTGCGGGCGATAGAGCAGCGCGCGCCGGAACTCGCGCTCCCACGCATTGTTCTTGATCGAGACCTGGAATCCGGTCGTGCCGGACGTGCGCGCGGCCGTGACTGGGGTCGGCGAAACGACCGGCACGTCGGCCACATCGCCCTTCTCCAGCGGCGGAGTTCGTGACCAATCCGCGGCGGCGCCAGTCCGGTTGCCTATCCGTCGAGCATAGTAGTCGCTATGGCGGGCAAACAATTCGAGCAGCGCACCACGGTCGTGCGCGACGGGCTCGTGCAACGCGCGCGCCCTGAGGCGGTCGGCCCACTCCGCCGGCGGGTGAAATGCGGTCGAGCCGGTCACCGCTAACCAGTCGCTACCACTGATCGACATGCAGTCTCCCGGCCGGCGGCCTGCGCAGCGGGCGCGTCGTCGTCAGCAATGCATCCGGTCGCCGTTTGCGCACGGTTCGCTCCTCAGCTCAGTCTGTGCCCAGCGTGCCGACGAACTCGGCGACGCCATTTAATAGCATTTGTGTTGCTAACAAAATCAATAACATACCCATTAAACGTCCCAATGCACGTGAGCCTCGGTCGCCGAGGAAGCGCATCAGGAACGGTGAGGCAATCAGAATGGCCGCGGTGGCGACCCACGCGATAAGCAGTGCCGCACTCCATTCCAGCAGATGGTCCGGCTGAGTCGAGCTCAGCAGCAACAAGATTGCAATCGTGGACGGACCTGCAACCATCGGCATCGCCAGCGGCACGATGAACGGATCTTCGACGTCGGTGTCCTGCTCGCCGACCGGCTGGGGAAAGATCATCCGCAGCGCGATGATGAACAGCAGCACGCCGCCGGCGATGCTCAAAGACGACTGACTGAGCTGCATGAAGTCGAGGATCGCGGTGCCGGCGAACAGGAACGCCATCAGGATGATCAGCGCGAACAACATTTCGCGCGCGAAGATCTTCGCCCGGCGGCGGCTGTCGAAATGCTCGAGAATCGCGTTGAAGACCGGCATATTGCCGAGCGGATCCATGATGAAAAACAGCGTCACCGCGGCGGGTGCAATGCTCGGCCAGTCCATTCTCGTCTCCGTGGCAACCTGCGCGACCGCCGGCAGGCGCCGCCGCGTTGCCCGCTATGATGCAACAGGCTGATGGTAGTCGGGAGGCTCCTGCGATGCGACACCGAGCGGCCTAGGCAGCACGAAAATCCTCGCCAAGCCCGTCCGCGGCCCGCTGCCGGATCTGCTCGAACTGTTCGTCCGTGTAGCGTTCGCCCGCCTCCGCGCCCCAGACTACGCCGGGCCAGGCGAAGTCAGCCGTGTGACGACCGACGACGTGGATGTGCAACTGGCTGACGACGTTGCCGATCGCCGCGACGTTCAACTTCTCGACGCCGTCGAGCGCCTGAACGAAATGCGACACGGTGTTGATCTCGTCGTAGAGGATCGCCTGCGCCAGCAGGTTCAGGTCGCAGATCTCGGTTACGTCCGTCTCCGGTACGAGAATGAACCACGGCACGGCGGCGTTGTTCATCAACAAGAGCCGACACAGCTTGAAACGCCCGACCGCGAAGCAATCCCGCTCGAGCCTGGGATCCAGCTGAAAATTCTTTTTACTCATCGGCTTACTCATCGGCGTCGCGTTCCAGCGCGAACAAGCGGGACTCTTCCTCGCCTTCCGCGAGGCGAATCGTGCTTTCGCAGGTCATGCCGAGCTTGTCCAGCAGGCTTGCCGACGCGTCGTTGTCGAGCCACGTCAGCGCAACGACGCGCTCGAGACCCAGCACGTCGTGCGCGAAATCGAGCGTCGCGCGCGCAGCCTCGAGCGTGTAACCCCGGCGCCGGTAAGCCGGCAGCATCGCATAGCCGATGTCGACGTCATCGAGCGTGTCGCGATTGACGAGTCCGCACATGCCGATCGATGCGCCATCGTGCTTGCGCGTTACGACGTAGATCCCGAAGCCGTGACGCGCATAGTGATCGAGATACTTCTCCTCGATGTGCTGACGCGCGTCGTCGAGCGTCCGCACGTTGCGGTCGCCGATATTTTTCAGGAAATCGGGGTCGTTAAGCAGCTCGAGCATGAACGGCGCATCGTCGGCGCACAGCTCGCGCAGCGTCAGTCGTTCGGTTTCCAGCACGGGCGCCACGCGCCAAGACTACGCGACACGCGCCGCAGCGAAAAGCGGCACAGACTCAGGCGACTATTGCCGGATCCCCCTGCCGGGCGGCCTCCCAGCCGATCAGCGCCTGCTTGCGTTCCGCGCCCCAGCGATACTTGCTGAATTCGCCGTTGCTCCGAATCACGCGGTGGCACGGAATCAGGTACGCAATGTCGTTCCGCCCGATCGCCGACGCAACTGCGCGCACCGCCGCGGGTTGCCCGATCATGTCGGCGACCTGCTGATACGACGCGAGCCGCGCCTCGGGAATCGCCAGTAACGCCTCCCAGACCTTGAGCTGGAAAGGACTGCCCTTGAGTAACAGGTCCAGCGACCCGCTTCCGGAGCCGCCGAATATGGTGTCGGCCAATCCCTCGGTCGCCGCGTCGTCGCGCGCAATCTCGGCTGCAAACCATTGCGCACGGAGTTCGCTCTCCTGCGCGACCAGTTCACCAGGTTCGTCGGAGAACGCGAGTTTGCAAATGCCCCGCTCCGTGGCCGCGATCAGGCAGTAACCGAACGGAGACGGATGCACGCCGTAGCGAACGTGCAAACCCGCGCCGCCCCGCTTGTACTCGCCCGGCGTCATCGCCTCGCAGCTGATCATCAGGTCGTGGAGCCGCCCGGGCCCGCTGAGGCCGCTGGCCAGCGCGGCCTCCATCACGCTGGTGTCGCGCAGGTGCTGCTTCGCGCTTTCCTTCGTCAGGTATTTCAGGAACTGCTTCGGCGATACGCCGGCCCAGCGCGTAAATTCGCGCTGCAGATGCGACTCACTGAGCCCGACGTGCGCGCCGAGTTCCGCGAGATCCGGCTGATCCTGACGCCGGTCTGCTAAATAGTGGATCGCGCTGGCGATGCGACGGTATGCGCGCTGGCTTTCGACTGCTGCCTGGTTCATGCATGAATTATCGCGCGCAAATGCCGGGCCGCGCGACCCGATTCCTGCTGAATGCTCGGGTCGATAACCGACCGGCTAGTCCGCAGCGCCCGTATTGGCCTTCAGGAACGCGATCAGGTTCGCGCGATCCTGCGGCTTCTTCACGCCGACGAACACCATCATGTTGCCTGGCAGGTAATCGGCGGGCTGCTCCAGCCAAGCACTGACAGTCTCCGCCGTCCAGACGATGTCTGAGTTCTTCACCGCGTCAGAGTATGCGAACCCGTCGCCCTGGCCGGCCTTGCGCCCGAACATGCCCCACAGGTTCGGCCCGACCTTGTGCGGCCCGCCCTCGTTCATCGTGTGGCAGGCGCGGCACTGGAAATACAGCGTCTCGCCGCGTTTCAGATCGGCGCTCGCGAGCAGTGCATCCATATCCGGAGCCGGCTCAGGCTCCGCCGCAGCGGGCGGCGGCGCCCCGGCATCGCCAGGCGCCGCAGATTCATCGGGTCCACCGCACGCCGCCAGCGTCACAGTCAGAACTCCGATCCAGGCCAGGTTGCGCATCGTTGCGTCCATGTGTTCGTCTCCGATCTTTGGTTTCACTTGCCCGCCGCCCGGTGTATCGCCCGGCGAATGCGGGGATACGTGCCACAGCGGCAGATATTCGTAATCGATTCGTCGATGTCAGCGTCGGTCGGCCGCGGATTGTCGGCCAGCAGCGCCGCGACCGCCATGATCATGCCGGGCTGGCAGTACCCGCATTGCGGGACCTGCTCCTCGATCCAGGCCGCCTGGATCGGATGGGGCTCTTCGCCGGCGGACAGACCCTCGATCGTCAACACGGACTTGCCGGCGACGTTGGCAATCGGCACCACGCACGAGCGGACCGCCTTGCCGTCGACGTGCACGGTGCACGACCCGCATTGCGCAATTCCGCAGCCGTATTTCGTGCCGGTCAGCTGCAACAGGTCACGCAGCACCCACAGCAGCGGCATGTCGTCCGGCGCATCGACCGACACTGCCTTTGAATTTAATTCAAATTTAATCAAGTATTTACGACGATAATATCGAGTGATTTATCGAGCAATAACTAGTCCAGTCCGAGCGCGCCCGGATTCATCAGGCCATGCGGATCGAGCGCTTTTTTGACGTCCCGCAAGATCTGCTCGGCCTCGCCCTGACGCTCGCGCAAATACGGGTAGCTCTTGCCGACCTGCATGTGCACCGCGCCGAACTCGGTGAAGATCGCCTGGATCTTGCCACGCAGCTCGCCGACGAGCTTGCGGCCCTCTGGGTTTGCCGGATATTCCGGCAGCATGTCGAGATACTCCTGCGGCAGGTAGCGCTTGTGGTACGGCGTGCGGTCGTCCTCCCAGTAAAATACTGGCTCGTACAGGAAACCGTTCGTACTGATGCTCGTGAACATCGCGGCTTTCTCGAGCTTGTGCTGCTCCATCTGCGCCGCGTGGTCGTCGTATAGCCGCGAGATCCGCGCGTGAAACTCGCGCAGTTTCGAGAACGGCAAGATCCCGTGCTGCGGCACCCAACGCTGCCCGCGCGGACCCAGGATCGGGTACAGCGGTATGAACGGCATCGCCCTTAACACCGTCGGAATCGTATTCGCGATTTCCGTGCCGCGGCCGGCCATCGCGGTCCGCACCTCCTTGAGCTTCGCGTTGACCTCCGCGCGCGTCGACCCTTCGACGACGTAGTGCGCCGAAAAGTCGAAGCCGGTCAGGAACCGCTTGCCCGCCGCCGCCATCTTGACGACGCGCATGAGGCCGTCGATCGGGTTCGTCGACGTCTTCAGCACCGCGAATACGGCCTGAAATGCGTCCTTCGTGCTCGTGCTGCCCAGCTGCCCCTGCTGCAGCTTCGGGTCGAGGCCGAAATTGTCCGCAACGATGCCGGTCCGCGCCGCGGCCGACATACCGTCGGCCATCGACTCGAAGTCGTTGAAGCCGAACGACGCGGTGCCGCTGTGCTTCGGCGCCGGTATCAGTCGCAACGTGATGCGCGCCTTGATGCCGAACGCGCCGGCATCACCGGTGAATATGCCCGTCAGGTCCGGCCCGTAGTGACGAAAGAACGGCGACGCGGTGTTCAAGGCCTTGGAGCCGGTGCTGAGCAGTTCCCCGCTCGCCAGCACGATGTCGAACGACAGCGCGGTGTCGGCCGAACAGCCGTAGTTGCCGGACCCGAGGCTGACGCTGTTCTGTGACATCGAACCGCCGACCGTCGCCTTCAGGCCCGAGAACGGACCCCAGAACGCGGTGCGCAGACCTTTGGCGGCCAGCGTCTCCGTCATCTCGGCCCAGGTAATCCCGGGCTCCACCGTCACGTACATGTCCTGTTCGTTGATCTCCAGCACGCGGTTCATGCGGCCGGTGTCGATCAGCACCGACTTCGCCGTCGCGGGCAGGAACGCATCGGTGTACGAGGCGCCGCCGCCGCGGGGCACCAGCGCAACGCCGCCCGTGGACGCGACGCGAGCGATCGCTTGCAGGTCGTCGACCGAACCGGGCTGCACCACCGCGAGCGGCATCTCGCGGAAGTTGTAGACGTCCATCGCGTAGAACTCGCGATCCGCGTCTTCCGTCAGCACGTGCTCGGCGCCGATCGCGGCACGGAAATCCTCAATAATATCTTTTGATTCCATTAAGTTAGCAGACATTTCTAATACCTTATTTAGCAGTCGGGCGTGCGCCCGACGCGTCGCTGCGAGTGCCGCTATTGTGCCCCATCCCGTGGCGCAGTTTCAGCACCCGCGCGACCTCTAGCGGCCAGGCGTCGGCGTCGGCCGGCAGCTCGACGTAATCGGCGCGCGGATGGCTGCGCGCGGCCGCGTGCGCATTCGGCTCGTGACCCTTGCCGCGGCGCGCGCAGACGACGGCGTCGCGATCGTCGTCTGCAATTGTCGCGCCTGCGGCACCCGACAACAGATCCCTGACCAGCCGCGGAAACGCGAGCCCGGCCTTCAGCACATCGACGGTGCGAGCCTGCACGTGTCCCGGGTCGATGTCCGGCGCCCGCGTGATCGCATTCTCCGGATGCGGCTCGTTCCAGGGCCAGTAGAGCTCGCTGTCGCGCGCGTAGTACCAAGCCTCGAGCAGGTGCTGACCGTAGTCGCCGGGCATCAGCTTGGGCGCGTAGCTAAGGGACATTCTGTGCCGCTCCTCGTCATCGAAGAACCACGGATCGACGAACACGGCCGTGTCGATGCGCTCATCCGGGGCGCGCGCCAGCTCGGCCGCAACCAGCGTTGACGCGCCGCAGGCCACGACGTCAGCTGTATCGATACCGAGCTCGTCGAGAACGAGGCCGATCAGGATCGCGATCGCTGTTGACGAGTACGTCGGTAGCTGCAGGTCCCCGGTCTCGCCGTGACCGGGCAGATCGAGCGCGACGAGCCGACGCTCCACGCCGAACTCGCCGTCCAGCGCTCGCGCCAGCGGCAGCAGCGCGTCCGACGAGGACCCGGCGTCATGCAGCAACACGATGGCCTGATCGCCGCCCGCAGCCGACAGCCGCACGTGCACCGCACCGGCCTCGGTATTGACGATCTCCCGACGCAAAACGTGCTCGCAGTCGCCGACCGATGCGCGCGGAATCTCGGCGTCATCCGGCGCGTGCGCCCGCAGGTACGCAATGGTCGCGTCCTGCAACTGCGCGAAATCGGCGAATATCTCGCGCGTCACGCATGCCGGGAACCCGGGCAGGCGCTCGGGATGGGGTGCCAACGGATCCGGGGCAAAATTGATCAGATACACCGGCGCGTCGATCAGCGCGGCGCGGTCGCGGGTCGGATAAGCAAATGCTGCCTGGTAACCCGGTCGCCCACCCTCCTTCGCCCGCAGAAAGTCGACGAGATACGGATCAAGATAAGCGCCGTCGTGAACATCAAACGCCATCCGCGCATCTGGCGTCTTGCGATACCACGGAAAAAACAGCGTCTGGTCGCGCAGCCGCGCCCACAACCACGGCAGGTGCGAGCCCTCGGCCGTGACTTCGGGAAGCACGTTGTAGTGCGCGAGGAGGTCGTCGAGTTCCTCGCCCTCGATACAAGCCAGCCCGTTCACGACTGCCGCTGCGACTCTCTCCGGATAGCGGCAGGCGAATTCGAAGGCGACGATCGCGCCGGTGTGAAAACCATACAGCAGCACGCGGTCGAGGCCGAGGGCGGTGAGGACCTGCTCTACGGCCGCGGCGAGCTGCCCGATATCCGGATGCTCATCGGGCAGCGGATCGGACAGGCCATAGCCCGGCATGTCGATCCCGATGACGGTAAAAAACCGCGCACACCCCTCGATGTCGGTCGCCATCTCGGCCGAAGACGTCGGGCTCTGGTGCAACAACACGAGGGGCGGACCGGAACCGGCGAGCCGGACGTGCACCTGGCTGTCGCCGAGGTTGACGAAATGCCGGCTGATCGCCGGACTCTCGATCTGCTGGTACATAGTCGCGCCGTCGACTCAGCCGACGACCTGTTTCGCACCGGGTATCGGCCAGTCCTTCCAGACCTTGATGACGCCGTCCTCGATGAAAAAATGGCCAACGATGTGAAAGCGCATGCTCGGCGCCTTGCTGCCTTCCGGCGCATTGAAATAATCGATGCGCTCGTTCAGCACGACCGGGCCGATCACGTGCGAGCGCAGGATGTCCCAGCGCACCAACTCGAGGCTCTTGAGCCAGCCGCCCATGCGCTCCTCGAATTCGTCACGAGACTCGATCAACGGCTGACCCGGTGCAATCTGGTAGAGCAGATCCTCGGCGAGGTAGGGCCGCAGCGCCTCGGCATCGCGCAGCGACCAGTCGCGACAGAAGTTATTCACGAGCGTCTCGTTGGCGACCTCGAGCTCGGCATTCAGGGGTTCGGCGTGCGACATCCGGCGTCCTCCACAGGCGGCAAGCGTCAGCGCCCCGGCCACCAGGGCGCTGCGGTTAATCGGGGGTGTTGTCTGAGACAACTTGAATTATTAGCTTTAACTATTTGTAATTATTGGAGTTAGATAACTCTAGACGGCCCCTGAATATAGGTCATCGCAGCGTCGTTGCGAAGCAGCAGGTTGCGGGCCGTCCATTCATCGGCGGGATCCCGCGTGCCGAGCCACTCGAACTCGCCGCCGACATACAGCGCGACCGGCTTGCCGCCACGATACAACAAACGGTTGCGCGTCGTCGCGGGCACCCGGGCGCCCGGCGTCACGATGCCGGCCAGGTTCAGCGGGTCGGCTGCGGCCACAAGCGCGCGGCGCTCCTCATTCCCGTCACGGTGCACCCGCCGCAGCGCGTCGACCGCGTCTGGCCAAGCGAACTGCTCGCCGGTGAAGCCGGAGACGAAGCGACCGCCGCGCACCTCGCCGCGCGCCTCAAGGCGTCGATAAATCCGCCACAGCTGCCGCCACGGCGGCAGCCGGCGCGATTCTCGCTGCAACACGTGCCGGAACACGATGCCGTAGCGGTCGAGCAATGCGAACGCGATCTGCTCGGCGGCCTCATCAGAATATCCGGCGGTGTATCCGGGGACAGGCACCATTTTTTCGACTGCGGAATCGGACGGACCCATCTCAGACGGCGAAAAAATGGAGCCGGTCCCCGTCTCGGTGAAATCGGGGTCGATCAACGACCAGCGGCCCGCGACATCGACGCTTGGCCGGCCGCGACGACGCGGCCGGGAGAAACTCGCGCGCTTCGCGGACGGCGTGATCAGCGCGCGCAGCCCGGCGAAACCGTCCGACGTGACCAGTCCATTAGCGACAAGTTCGCCGAGCGCCGCCTCGACCTGCGTGCGCAGCAATCCGGTCAGGCGGACGAGGTCACTAAAGAACGTCGCCCGGCAGTCGCGTAGCACGGCGCGCACGCGCGCGGCGTCCGACGACAGTTCGGGTTCACCATCACGAGCGAGCATCGGCTGCCACACATCTAGGTCAGTGCGAGGTATCAGCATCAGCGGCGTATTGCGCACCGGGCCGGATTTCCGGCCGGTGCCGCCGTCGGCGACGGGCCGCAGCCACAGGTATTCGCCGGCGGTCAGGATCTCGTCCAGGTACACGGGCAGGTATCCGCGCACGCGGTGCGGCAACAGCGCCGATTCCCACGCGGCCGCCGGCGCGGCGAAGCCCTGCAGGCGATCGAGGGCACGGCGCACCGCGTCGGGCCCTTCCGCGTCCTCGGCCCCGAGCTCATGCCAGTCGAACAGGAAGCGCATGTAGCTCGCCGGCGACACCGGCGCGACCTGCTTGCGCAGGCTCTTAATCGTGTAGCGGTTGATGCGAGCCAGCAGGCGCCGCTCGCACCACTCTTCCGCGTCAGCGTCCGGCCGGAACTTTCCGCGCATTACAAAACCTTCTATTTCAATTACTTGCAATGCATTTCTTACCTTGTCTATCGGTATTTGCAGCGGCCTGGCCAGCGCGTCGACCGTGACCGGGCCAAGCGTCTCGAGCCGGCTGCGCAACAATTCGACGAGCGCCGCATCCTCGGTATCGGCACTCGCGCCGCGCACCCCGTCCACCGCATCGATCGGCGGCGTCAGCCGGACGTCGGGAAGCACGCGCAACAACTGGCCGAGGCGCTCTGCACCGGCCCAGATACGCTCGTCGCCGCCGGCATCAACAATCGTCGCGCGGCGATCTGCGATTAACTCATCGAGCAGGCCGCGCCAGGCGCCCGGATCGTCGGCACGCTCGGCGACGTCGCGCTCGGTCAGGAAGCCGCTCAGCACCAGCGCATCGTGCAACTCGTCCGCATTGCGCGCGTCGGGCCAGGCCTCGGCGCACACCGTATCGATTGCTGCCGGGCTGAGCTGCGCCAGATCGGCGGCCTCGTCCGGATCGAGCATATGACGGGTCCGGATCGCCTGCGTCCGGCGCTCCTCGGCCGGCGCATCGTCGAGGAACGCAAACGGCTTCGCCGTAATGATCTCCTGCGCAAGCGGCGACGGCGTTGGCACGTCGCGCGCGGTAATTCGCACATCACCGCCGGCGATGCGTTCGAGCAGGCGCTCGAGTCCCTCGACGTCCATGAGCTCGTGCAGGCAGTCATGCAGCGTCTGCTCGACCAGCGGATGATCCGGGATCTCCCGCTCCCCTGCGATGTTCTCGGCGCAGGCCAGCTGATCCGGAAACACCACTGCCATCAGGTCTTCGCCGTCGTTGCGCTGGAAAATCGGCGGCACCTTCTTGCCGTTGCGGTTGCGCCGCACGGCCAGCGCGATGCTCGCGGCCCAGCGCCAGTGTGTCGGGAACATCGGTGCCGCCAGCAGCGCCTGCGTCAGCACATGGCGCACGGAAGACGCTTTGAGATAGCCGGCGACTTCTTCCAACGGGAAGCTGTGCGTCGGCCCGAGCGACAACACGATGCTGTCCTCGAGTGCGGCGGCCTGCAGTTCGAAATTGAACTTGCGACAGAAGCGCTTGCGAATCGCAAGGCCCCAGGCCCGGTTCAGCCGCGAGCCATAGGGCGAATGAATGACCAGGTGCGTGTCTCCGACCTCATCGAAGAACCGCTCGAACACGATTTCGCGCTGTGTCGGCAACGTGCCGAGCGAGGCCTTCGCCGTCGCGAGGTAGTCGACGACCTGTGCGGCCGCGGTCTCGGCGAGCCCGAATTCGGCAACGAGCCAGGCCCGGGTCGCGTCCATGCCATTGTCGAGTTGCGCCGAGATCTGCTCGCGCAGGCGCGATACCGATTGCGACAATTCGTCGGTGCGTCCCGGCGCCTCGCCGAACCAGAACGGGATATTCGGCGGCTGCCCTTGCGCATCCTCGACATACATCTTGCCCGGGTCGACTTTAAGCACCCGATACGACATGTTGCCGAGCTGAAAAATGTCTCCGGGCAGGCTCTCGAACGCGAAATCCTCGTTCAGTGTCCCGACCGACAACTCCTCGGGCAGCATCACGACGTCGTAATCGAACTGATCGGGAATCGCACCGCCATTCGTCAGCGCCATCAGCCGCGCGCCGCGGCGGCCGCGGACGACGCCGTTGACCGCATCGAGGTGAATATGCGTCGCCTGCCGCCCGCGCCGCGTTGTGTAACCGTCCGCGAGCATCGTGATGACCTGGTCGAATTTCGACCGCGACAGTTCGCGGTAGGGCCACGCCCGCGTGAACTGCGCAAACAACTCGTCGACACTCCATTCGCGCGACGCAACCTCGGCGACGAGCTGCTGCGCGAGCACGTCGAGCGCGGGCCCCTGCAGCCGGATCGTGTCGAGTTCCTCGCGGCGAACCGCGTCGAGCAACGCCGTCGATTCGACGAGGTCGTCGCGCGTCAAAGGAAACAGCCGGCCCTTTGGCAGCGCGTCGACACCATGGCCGGAACGGCCGACCCGCTGCAGAAACGTCGCGATCCCGCGCGGCGAACCGAGCTGAATTGTCAGGTCCACGTCGCCAATGTCGATGCCCAGTTCGAGCGATGCGGTCGCGACCAGCGCCTTGAGCTTGCCGGCCTTCAGCCGGCGCTCCGCGTCGAGACGATGCTCTTTCGCGAGGCTGCCATGATGCGATGTGACACTGTCCTCGTCGATGCGTTCGGCCAGGTGACGCGCAACGCGCTCTGCGAGTCGCCGCGTGTTGACGAAGATCAACGTAGAACGGTGCGCCGTCACGAGTTCGGCGAGCCGGTCGTAGATTTCACCCCAGACCTCGGTTGCCATGACCGGCGCCAGCGGCGAGCGCGGCATCTCGATGCCGACGTCACGATCGCGAACGTAACCGGTGTCGACGATGGCAACGCCGGGGACTGCCTCCGCAGGTGCCTGTCCCCCGGGCAACGTCGGGGACTGGCTCCGCAGGTGCCTGTCCCCTGCTGCGTCGGGAGCGTCGGGGACACTCCTCCTGGAGGAGTGTCCCGTCAGGAACTCGGCCATCTTCTCGATGGGTTTCTGCGTCGCGGAGATGCCGATGCGCACCGGCGGCTCGTTGCACAGCGCCGAAAGCCGTTCGAGCGACAAGGCCAGATGCGCGCCACGTTTGTTATCCGCGACCGCGTGCAGCTCGTCGACGATCACCGTGTCGACGGTGCTGAGCATGTCGCGCCCGGACTCGGACGTCAGCAATATATATAAAGACTCAGGCGTCGTGACGAGCAGGTGCGGAGGCTGGCGGCGCATGCGGCTGCGCTCGGTCGCCGGTGTGTCGCCGGTGCGCACGGCGGCGCGAATCTGCAACGGTGACAGCGGGCCGAGATTCTCCGCGATGCCGGCGAGTGGCAGCTCCAGGTTCCGGTGGATGTCGTTCGACAACGCCTTGAGCGGCGAGACGTAGAGCACGCGCGTCTCATCCGGCAGCCCGAAGACCTCGCCCTCACGAACCAACGCGTCGATCGCGGCCAGGAAGGCGGCGAGCGTCTTGCCCGACCCGGTCGGCGCGGCGAGCAGCGTGTCGCGCCGCTGCTGAATCGCCGGCCAGGCCTGTCGCTGGACCTCAGTCGGGGCACGGAACTCGGCCGCGAACCAGTCCGCGACGGCGGGATGGAACAAATCGGTGGGCATGGTCCCATTGTAGACCGCGCCGGGCTCACCGGGTGCGCCAGTGACGCGTGTCGAGTGACCAGCGTACCGGGTCGGCGCGGGACCTAATCGGCGCTGTCGGGGCGGATACCGGTCTGGGCAATGAAGTCGTAATAGGTCGAAGTCGGATCGAATTTCTCAGGCTCGGGCTCAGGGGCGGGCGCTTCGTCACCGAGGTCTTCGGCCCTGCGACCGTGCGCGGGGCTCCGCTGCTCCGAACCGCCGAACGGACTTTCGAACACACCGGTTTCGTCCGCGCGCCGCGCGCCCGCGCGGCGGTCGGCATGGCGCTCGAAGCGACAGTCGCAGGTGTTCGCCGTGCACTCGGGCAGCGGCAGGGCCGGCGCATCGGCGCACAGGAATCGGCGCGACTCCAGCGCCCGCACGGCGGCGCACGCATCCGCAGCGTCGAAACTGACGGACACGGCCCGGAAATCGCCGGCATCAGCCGGCGTGATGGGCCGCGCAGCGCGCGGCCGCAATGTGACAGCCAACGCGATGACGGCGGCCAGCAGCAGGAGCAGAATCAGCGTAGACATCAGGGCGACCCCCCGGTAGTCAATTCAGATTGTCATTATCAAAATGCAGAACTAGAACTGATGTGACAAACTTCACGTATTAGCAACCAAATCGCCGGCTTCCCGACGTGGTCGTGCCGCGAATTCCGGCCCGTCCGCAGCGGGTATACTGCCACGTGAATTCCTGAGTTTTCCCTGACATGCAAGCTGCCGCCCTGCCGGACTCAATGACGGTGATCGAGATCCGCGAACCCGGCGGACCTGAAGTGCTGATTCCGGCGCAACGACCCCTGCCCGTGCCCGCCGCGGATGAAGTGCTGATCCGCGTCGCGGCCGCCGGCGTGAATCGCCCCGACTGCCTGCAGCGGCAGGGCGCCTATCCGCCGCCGCCGGGCGCATCGGACGTGCCCGGCCTCGAGGTCGCCGGCACCATCGCCGCGGTCGGTGACGGCATCGGTGACGAGATTGACGGGTTTAGCGTCGGCGACGAGGTGTGCGCGCTGCTGACCGGCGGCGGCTACGCGGAATACTGCGTCGCGCCGGCTAAGCAGTGCCTGCCCGTTCCCGGTCAACTCGGGCTCGTGCCGGCCGCCGCGCTGCCGGAGACATTCTTTACCGTATGGTCGAACGTGTTCGACCGGGCCGGCCTTGACGCCGGCGAGACGATCCTGATTCATGGCGGCGC
>JBPCXI010000074.1:0-18387 GCA_051008895.1 Gammaproteobacteria bacterium
GCCCGACGACGGCTGGCGTGCGACCGTTCAACATTTCGACTGGCCATTCGACTACAAGCGCTCGATCGAGAACGGCATCGACGCCGCACACAACGAATACGTGCATCCGACGCACAGTTACTCGGGCGAACGTGACACCGTCGTGCCGGCGCCGAAACTCGAATACACGGACTGGGGCGTTGGCTTTTTCGGCGAACGCGAGGCTCCGCCGCTGCCCGACAAAAAGATGCGCGAAGCGTCCGGGCGCGAGGAAGATGCCGTCATTCGCGGCGGCACCGGACATCACGGCGTCTCGTGCCTGTGGACCTACATACATCCGACGCCGGAGATGTGCATTCACCAGTACCTGTTCGAGACGCCGATCGATGCGGGCAATACCAGTCTGTACCTCGTCAACCTGCGCAACTTCCTGCTGACCGAGAACGACGACGAGCGCATGATGGGACGCAACGAGGTCGTGGCGACCCAGGACCGCGACGTGCTCGTCGACGTCCGGCCGGTCGAGACGCCCGAGAACATGCTGCACGAATACTTCGTGCCGTCGGACGGTGCGGTCGGCGCATACCGGGCGCGGTTGAAAGAATGGGAGGCGCGCGGCTGGCGCATCGACTGCGACGAAGTCGAGCGTAACCGGCGCAAGGTCGCCTACGCGATCCCGTCACCGGCTCGCCGCGCGGAAAAAGGCTGGATCCTGGACGCGATTCCGCTGCTGCCCGCCAATCCCGGCGCGGCAGCCGCCGAATCCGCCGCAGCCGCCGAATCCGACAATACCCGACTCGGCGCGTGACGACAAAAACAGCCGCTCGCCGAACCTATGGTGAGTTACGCGGTCACAGTCATCCATGAACCGCAGCCGGCTATTCCTCGTCCTTGTCATCGTCGGCCTCGTCGCGGCCTGGTTCGGTCTCGGTCTCGATCAGTATCTCAGCCTCGAGGCGTTGAAGGAACGGCAGCAGGATCTCGACGCGTTCGTCGGCGCCAACTTCGTCGGCGCGGTCGCTGCGTATTTCGCAGCCTACGTATTCGTTACCGCGCTGAGCATTCCCGGCGCGGCGATTATGACGTTGCTCGGCGGTGCGCTGTTCGGCGTCGTAACCGGCACGATCATCGTGTCGTTCGCCAGCACCCTCGGCGCGACGCTGGCGTTCCTGTTTGCGAGGTTTCTGTTTCGGGCGCTGGTCGAGCAGCGATTCGCAGGGACCGTAGACAAGATCAACGACGGAATTCGCAAGGACGGCGCGTTCTACCTGTTCACGCTGAGGCTCGTGCCGATATTCCCGTTCTTCGCAATCAACCTCGCGATGGCACTGACGCGCCTGCGCGCGCTCACGTTCGCATGGGTGAGTCAGCTCGGCATGTTGCCGGGCACCGTCGTCTTCGTGAATGCCGGAACGCAGCTCGCACGCATCGAGGATCCCGGCGACATCCTGTCGCCGTCGCTGCTCGCATCGTTCGCGCTACTCGGAATCTTTCCGCTGCTCGCCAAAAAACTAATCGGGTTCATATCGATGCAAAAAAAACTCAAGCGATTTCCCCGGCCGAAGCAATTCGACGCCAACCTCGTCGTCATCGGCGCGGGCTCGGGCGGACTCGTGTCATCGTACGTCGCGGCGGCGGCCAAGGCGAAGGTCGTGCTGATAGAGCGGCACAAGATGGGTGGCGATTGCCTGAATACCGGTTGCGTGCCGAGCAAAGCGCTGATTCGGTCTGCCCGCATCGCTTCGTACATCGAACGGGCTAACGACTACGGCCTCGGGGCCGGCGCGGTAGCCGTCGACTTCGGGCGTGTCATGCAGCGGGTTCGCGACGTCATCGGCGCGATCGAGCCGCACGACTCGATCGAGCGCTACACGAAGCTCGGTGTCGAGTGCGTGACCGGCAGCGCGACCATCGAGTCGCCGTACTCGGTGCGCGTCGGCGACCGCGTGATCACGACCCGCAACATCATTATCGCGACCGGGGGCACGCCGGTCGTGCCGCCGATACCCGGCCTCGACGCGGTGCCGTCACTGACCTCGGATACGCTGTGGGAACTCGAGGAACAGCCGCGCCGGCTTGTCGTGCTCGGCGGCGGTCCCATCGGTTGCGAGATGGCGCAGTCGTTCGCGCGGCTCGGCTCCGAAGTCACGCTGGTAGAGATGGGGCCGCGATTGCTCGGCCGCGAAGACCCGGAGGTGTCGTCGGCACTGGTCGAACGTTTCGCCGCCGAAGGCATCCGCGTCCTGCTCGGCCACCGCGCCGATCGATTCGCGGCGCGCGGCGACGGCGGCGTCGTCACCTGCACGCCGGTCGAAGGCGAGGCGGAATCCGTCGACGTCGAATTCGATCACGTACTCGTCGCGATCGGGCGCCGCGCGGTGACGGAAGGGCTCGGGCTCGAGGAACTCGGGATCGAGCTCACCCGGCGCGGCACGGTCGTCGTCAATGAATACCTGCAGGCCACCTACCCTAATGTATTCGCCTGCGGCGACGTCTCCGGGCCTTATCAGCTGACGCATGCGGCCGGACACCAGGGCTGGTATTGCGCGATGAACGCGCTGTACGGGCGTATCTGGAAATTCAAAGCGGACTACTCCGTCCTGCCCTGGGCCGTGTTCACCGATCCGGAGGTCGCGCGAGTCGGCCTGACTGAGGCGGAAGCAATCGAAAAGAATATCGACTACGAGGTTACGCGCTATGGCATCGACGACCTCGACCGGGCGATCGCAGACAGCGAGGCGCATGGCTTCGTCAAGGTCATTACGCCCGCCGGGCGCGATCGAATCCTCGGCGTCACGATCGTCGGCTCGCATGCCGGCGACCTGATTGCGGAGTTCGTCAGCGCGATGCGCAACGGCCTCGGACTGGGCAAGATCCTCGGCACGATTCACATCTACCCGACGCTGGCCGAAGCCAACAAGTTTGCCGCCGGCGAATGGCGAAAGGCGCACCTGCCGGCACGGTTGCTCGGCATATCAGAGCGCTTCAATACCTGGATGCGGACCTGACCGCGCCACGCGAAGTTACAACTCGTTACAATATCGAGCCCGCCGGCAATGCCAATCGGCCCGAATAGCCTATATCCTAACTGAGATGCAGGCGGCAGAAGACATCAGCAACAGCGCGGGCACCGTGATCGAGACCCGCGGGCTCGGACGCCACTACCGCATGGGAGACTCCGTCGTACATGCGCTACGGGATGTCGACATCCGCATCCGACGCGGCGAATACGCCGCGATTATGGGGCCGTCCGGATCGGGTAAGTCGACACTGATGAACATCATCGGCTGCCTCGATTCTCCCGACGATGGCGACTACGAACTGAACGGCCGACTCGTGTCGAACCTCGGCGATGCCGAGCTTGCGCGGGTTCGTAACGAGGAAATTGGTTTCGTGTTTCAGACTTTCAACCTGCTCAATCGGACGACCGCGCAACACAACGTCGAAATGCCGCTGATCTATGCCGGCATCGGGCGAAAAGCACGGACGCAGAAAGCGATCGACGTGCTGACCCGCGTCGGCCTTGCAGATCGAATGCACCATAGACCCGGTGAGCTGTCCGGCGGTCAGCGACAGCGCGTCGCGATAGCCCGCGCACTCGTCACGTCGCCGAGCATCCTGCTGGCCGACGAGCCGACCGGCAACCTCGACTCGACGACCGCCGCCGAGATCATGGATGTCTTCGATCAGTTGCACGAGGCCGGCAACACGATCGTGCTCGTGACCCATGACGAATCGGTCGCGAATCACGCGAACCGGGTCATCCGGCTACTCGACGGACAAGTCGTCGCGAACGGGAGCACCGCGTGATGCGCGCCACAGTGGGTTCAGACAGAACGCGGGCCATTACCATGGCACTGGCCGCGCTGGCGGTCGCCGGCTGCGAGCAACCCGAACCGCCGGCGCTTTACGACAGCGGCCCGGTAATACGTCGCGACATCGTCGTCGCGGTCGAGGCCGCGGGCGTGATCGAACCATCGCTGACCGTCGAGGTGAAATCGAAAGCATCGGGCGAGATTCTCGGCATCGAGGGCGAGACCGGCGATCGCATCGACCAGAGTGCGTTGCTCGTGCAGATCGACAAACGGTCGCCGCGCAATCAGCTGGCGCAGGCGCAAGCGGAACTCGAGGCCGCTATCGCGCGTCGCGGAATCGCCGAGGCGCAATCGAAGCGGGCCAAGACCCTGCTGACGTCGCGCACGATCAACGAAGTGGACTACGAGCAGACGATTCTCGAGTTCGCGAACGCGAAGGCCGACGTGATCCGCTCCGAGGTGGCCGTGGAGAACGCACGCATCGCGCTCGACGACGCGGACGTCCGCGCGCCGATTACCGGCACAATCATCGAGAAGCTGGTCGAAACCGGCCAGGTCATATCATCGCCGACGATGGACGTGGGCGGCGGAACCCTGCTGCTGAAAATGGCAAATCTTAGCTCCGTGCAGGTCAAGGCGCTGGTGGACGAGTCGGACATTGGCAAGATCCGCCCCGACCAACCGGTCACGGTCACCGTAACCGCGTTTCCGAATCAACCGTTCGAGGGCGTGGTAGCGAAAATCGAACCGCAGGCGCTGGAAGAGGAAACGGTCACGACGTTCTCGGTGCTGATCCTGCTGGACAACGAGGGGCGGTTGCTTCGGCCCGGTATGAACGCGGACGTCGAAATTCGCATCGCCGAGCGCCGTGACGTCGTCGCGGTCCCGACCGTCGCCCTGCGCACCAAGTCCGACATCAATGTCTCCAGCGACCTGGTCGGCCTGTCGGCGCCGGACGTCAATGCGATGCTGAAGGACAGCAAAGTCGAGCGGAGCGCGGATGCGGCGGGGTCGGCCGACGGCTACCGCTTTGAGGGTCGCTACTGGGTCTTCATCGACGAACCAACCGGACCGCGCGCGGTCAATGTCATTACCGGACTCACGGATCTCGACTATAGTGAAGTCCTGGCGGGGCTCGAGGAAGATGACCGGGTGCTGCTGCTGCCGAGCTCCGGGCTGATTATGGCGCAGAAGCGATTCCAGGCGCAGATGCGTCAGTTCATGAGTATGCCCGGAATGGGCGGCGGCAAATCGGACAAAGACGACAAGGACAAGAAGAAATCTGACGGAGCGGACTGATGCTATTCGGTGAAATGCTGGCGGTTGCGCTGCAATCGATCAGGGCAAACCTCTTTCGCGGCTTCCTGACGATGCTCGGTATCATCATCGGCGTCGCGTCGGTGATCACGATGGTCGCGCTCGGCTCCGGCGCCCAGCAGGCGATCGACGACCAGATCGACGCGCTCGGCGCGAGCCTGCTGACGATCCGGCCCGGCGCGAGGATGCACGCGGGCGTCGGGCGCGAGGGTGCGACACTGATGATCGACGACGCGGACGCACTGGCCGCGGACAGCAAATATCTCAGTGCGGTCGTGCCGGAAGCCGGGATGATGCTGCAGACGAAAGTCGGCGCGAAGAATCACACACTGCGCGTCATCGGCACGACGCCGACGTTTGCCGATGTGCAGAACTACGCACTCGAATTCGGCGACATGTTCACCTACGCCGACGAAGCGGCCCGTCGCCGGGTTGCGGTGATCGGTTACGGTATCCCGTCAAAATTCGACACGACGCCGGACGCGATCGTCGGCAGCGAAATCTACATCGCCGGCATCAGTTTCGAGGTCGTCGGCATGTTCGCAGAGAAAGGCCAGACCGGCTGGCGCAACGTCGACGAGCAAATCTGGATGCCGCTGACCACGGCCCAGGTCCGGCTATTCGGCACCAAGCGACTGGACACGATTGCCGCGGAGGTCACGCCGGGCGTATCCGTCGAGACCGCGATCGTCGACATCGAGCGGGTCATGCGGCGCGAGCACGGCATCCTGCCCGGCGCGCGTAACGATTTCTCAATCGGCGATCCGGCACAGTTCTTCAATGTGCGTCAGGCAGCCACGCAGGTGTTTGCGGCGCTGCTCGCCAGTATCGCCAGCATCAGCCTGATCGTCGGCGGCATCGGAATCATGAATATCATGCTGGTCACGGTGACGGAGCGCACGCGGGAAATCGGCATTCGCAAGGCACTGGGCGCAACACGGTTCAACATACTGATGCAGTTCCTGATCGAAGCAATGGTGCTGTGCATGATCGGCGGCACCGTCGGCGTGATGCTTGGCGTCGGCATATCGACGCTGATGACGCAGGTGATCGGCTGGCAGATGGTCGTCTCACCGACCGCGATTATTATCGCCTTCGGCTTTAGCGCCGGCATCGGCCTGTTCTTCGGTATCTGGCCCGCGCGCAAGGCTTCGCGACTCGATCCGATCGAGGCGCTGCGGTACGAGTAACTACAGCGCGAGTGACACCGCGGCGGTCAGCCGCGACAGGTCGTCCTCGCCGATCGTGTACGGCGGCATCAGGTAAACCAGGCGGCCGAACGGTCGAATCCAGACGCCGGCATCGACAAATTTCTGCTGCACGCGCGCCACGTCGACCGCCACCTCCGTCTCGACGACACCGATCGCGCCGAGCACCCGGACGTCGGCAACCCCGTTGCGACCGGCATATGCACCGAGTTCATTCCCGAGCTGCGCCTCAATGGCCGCGACGCGCTCTTGCCAGGGACTCTCGAGCAGCAGTTCGATGCTGCGCGACGCAACCCGCGTCGCGAGCGGGTTGGCCATGAAAGTCGGGCCGTGCATCAGCACGCCGCCGTCTGCCGACACGCCGTTCGCGACGCGCGCGTTCGCCAGCGTCGCGGCCAGGCTCATGTAGCCACCGGTCAGGGCCTTGCCGACACACAGGATGTCAGGTTCGACGGCCCCGTACTCACACGCGAACATGCGAACGGCACGGCCGAAGCCGGTGGCGATCTCGTCCGCGATCAGCAGCACGTCGTGGCGCGCACACAGCGCCGCGACGCGCGCGAGGTAGTCGGCCGAGTAGAACCACATGCCGCCGGCGCCCTGCACCACCGGCTCGAGGATCACGGCGGCGATCTCCGCATGATGCTCGTCGAGCAGCGACTCGATCGACTCGATATCGCGATCGGTGCACGGCTCGCCGAATCGACAGTCCGGCCGAGCCGCGAAATAGTGTTGCGGCAGAACCGACCGGAAGCGCTCGTGCATGCCATTCACCGGGTCACAGACCGCCATCGCACCGAACGTATCGCCGTGATAGCCACCGCGGATCGTCAGCAGCCGGCCCTTGCGCGGCTCGCCGCGAGCGAACCAGTACTGAATCGCCATCTTGATCGCGACCTCGACGGCGACCGAACCGGAATCGGCAAAAAACACATGCTGCAACGATGCCGGGGTCAGGTCGATCAGCTGACGTGCCAGCGTTATCGCCGGCTCGTGCGTCAAGCCGCCAAACATGACGTGGGCCATGGACCGCAGTTGCTCGGTCGCAGCCGCGTTCAGTGCGGGCACGTTGTAACCGTGAATCGCACACCACCACGACGACATACCGTCGATCAATTCCGTGCCGTCCTGCAAGCGAATACGCACGCCGTCGGCCGCGGCGACCTCGTATGACGGCAGCGGATCCGTCATCGACGTATACGGATGCCAGATGTGTGCGCGATCGAAATCAGTCATCGAGAATCCGCCGAATATCGAGATACGCGGCGGCGGCGGCGGGAGAATCGACCCGTGGCACGCGACCGAGCAACGGTGCATCGAGCCGCGCCGTCAGCGTCTCGACGTTGGCATCGGCCGCTTCCATTTCCGAGCCGGTGCAATTCGCCACCCAGCCGGCGAGACGGAGCCCGGTTGCGTCAATCACCGCGGCCGTCAACAGCGCATGATTCAGGCACCCGAGCTTCATGTCGACGACGAGAATCACCGGCGCACCGAGCCGTGCGCCGAAGTCTGCCATCGTCTCGGCATCGCTCAGCGGCACGAGCCAACCGCCGGCGCCCTCGATCACGATCAGATCCACGCCGGCCGTCTGCACGCTGCGGCAGTGTTCAGCGAGGTCGGCGGCGGACAGCTCCACGCCCTCCTCGTGCGCGGCGATGTGCGGAGCGATCGCGCGTTCGAGCAACCACGGATTGACGACCGCGTAACTCTGGCGAACGGTTGCGGCTTCATTAATGATCGCCGCGTCCTCGTTGACCGGTAAGCCGTCACGCGTGCCGTTACAGCCGGCCGCGAGCGGCTTCAGGCCGATAGTCCGCAGGCCTGTCTGGCCGGCCGCGTGAAGTATTGCGGCGGCGATCCAGGTTTTGCCGACCCCGGTGTCCGTGCCCGTCACGAAGACTGTCCTGGTAGCCACGCTCCGCCTTACCCCGCGGCCCGATCCGGCTCGTTCTGAGAAGCAGCCAGCGCATCGAGCAGTCGATCGACGTCCGCGTGTTCGTGCGCGGCGGTCAAAGTGATGCGCAGTCGCGCCGTTCCTTGCGGTACGGTAGGCGGGCGAATCGCAGTAACCAGGATGCCGCGCGCCTCGAGCGCCGCGCTGGCAGCAAGCGCGGCCGCGGAATCGCCGATCACAACGGGCTGGATCGGCGTAGCGGACGGCAGCACATCGATGTCGAGCTGTTTCGCACCATCACGAAAACGGCCAATCAGCTCGCGCAGTTTCTCGCGCCGCCACTCCTCCGCGGTCGCGATGCGCAGACTTGCCAGCGTCGCGACGGCGACCGCCGACGGCAGCGCGGTCGTGTAAATATAGTTACGTGCGCGCTGCACGAGATACTCGATCAATACCTCGTCGCCGGCGACGAACGCGCCGAACGTTCCGAATGCTTTGCCGAGCGTCGCCATGAGTACCGGCACTTCGCTCGTGCCGAAGCGTGCGGGATCGACGACGCCGCGGCCACCCTCCCCGCATACGCCGATACCGTGCGCGTCGTCGATCATCAGCCACGCGTCGTGGCGCCGCGCAGCGTCTGCGAGCTCGGCGACCGGACATAGGTCGCCGTCCATGCTGAACGTCCCGTCGGTCACGACCAGTCGCCGCCGGCGATCTTCGTCCAGCGACTCGAGCTGGCGCTCCAGGTCATTTACATTTGCGTGCTCGTACCAGCGGAATTCCGCCCGACTGATCCAGCCACCGTCGAGCAGCGAGGCGTGATTGAGCCGGTCTTCGAACACCGCGTCTCGCTGACCTACCAGCGCGTTGACCGTGCCGACGTTCGCGCTGTACCCCGACGAAAACAGCAGCGCGCGCTCGCGGCCGGTGAACTCCGCGAGTGCTTCCTCCAGCTCGTGATGCGCGGCGGTGTGCCCGCATACCAGGTGCGATGCGCCGGCACCGGTCCCCCAGCGATCGACGCCTTCTTTGAAGGCGGCCGCGATTCGCGGCTCGTTCGCAAGCCCGAGATAATCGTTGCTGCAAAAATTCAGCACCTGACGATCGCCGACGCGAACCTCACGCGACAGCGCGCTGTCAACGACGCGGCGACGGCGGTAGAGATCGCGTGCGCGAAGTCGCTCGAGCGCGACCGATATTTCGTCGAATGCAGACACAACGGTTCCTGTAGCTGGAACCGCTTAGTTTAACTCGTGGAATATACGGGTGTCAGACATGTGCGAATACGCATAGAATATCGAGTGTCTCAAAGCGGCCCCGCAAATGCAGCGTTGGAAAATCGGTAACGTCAGTATCACTCGTATTATCGAGACCGAGGACACGTCGATGACCGCCGAGATCATGCTGCCGGACGCGCAGCCGGAGGCGGTGTTGCAGATTCCCTGGCTGCGACCGCATTTCATCGACGCAGACGGCAACCTGATCTCCAGTATTTTCTCGCTCCTCGTCGAAAGTTGCGGCAAGAAAATCGTTGTCGACACCTGCCTCGGCAACGATAAACCGCGGGCCGTGCCCGCCTGGAATGACCGACAGGGCGCATTCCTGGATGAAATAGCCGCGGCCGGCTTCCCCCGCGAGTCTGTCGATGTCGTCGTTTGCACGCACCTGCATCCCGATCACGTCGGCTGGAACACGATGTGGCGCGATGGCGAATGGCAGCCGACGTTCCCGAATGCACGCTATCTGTTCAGCGAAAAGGACTGGGAGTGGCTGGACCAGGCGCCGGTCACGCCACTCGGTGACTACTGCGGCGACTCCGTGCGGCCGCTATTTGCCGCGGGCCTCGCGGACGTCGTCCAGCCGGATCACAGCATTACCGATGAAGTTCGCCTGATGTCGACGCCCGGGCATTCGCCCGGACACGTCGCGGTGCGTATCTCGTCGCATGGCGAGCACGCTGTCGTGACCGGCGATTTGATACATCATCCCTGCCAGATGGCATATCCCGGATGGTGCAGCACATTCGATTTCGATCAGCGTGCGGCGTTGCAAACGCGCGCGGACTTCCTCGCCGGATTCAGCGGCGAACCGGTGCTCGTCATCGGCACGCATTTTGCGACCCCAACCGCCGGGCACATCGTCGCCGACGGGGATGTATACCGATTCAATACCGACGTGAGCGACTAGATTATGGAATTCGACATCATTCTCGAAGCGGATCTGAAGCCGGCCGAGATTACGGAGCTCGGCCTGCTCGCCGAGAGCTACGGCTTCCGCGCAATCTATGCGCAGAACTACGCACGGGCGCGTGACGCATTCATGTCGATCGTGCCGCTGGCTGCCGCGAGCAAGCGCATTCGCATCGGCGTAGTCATCGTCAGCCCTTACGAGATGCACCCGTTGAAGATCGCGAATGCGGCACTGACGCTGAACGAGTACTGCGACGGCAGGGCAATCGTCGTCGTCGGCGCCGGAGGCGAATGGCCTGGCGTGATGAAGATGGGATATGGCAAACGTGTCACCGGTGCACGCGAGGCGATCGAAATCGTCAAGGGCTCGATGTCGGGATCGGTGTTCAACTATTCGGGCGAGGTCTATCACGCGCAGGGCTTTATCGCCAAATGGCACGACCTCCCTCCGCCGCTGATCTACGACGGCGCGAGCGGGCCGAAGATGCTGAAAATGGCCGCGGCCGTGGCCGACGGCGTCATGATGAGCGACGTGCATCCGGAGATGTTCGCCGATCGCATGCCGCTGCTGCACGATAGCCTGGCCGAATTCGGCCGCGAGAACGACGATTTTCGCATCAGCAATTTCATCGCCTGGCACGTCAAGGAAGATCGCGAGGTGTCGCTCGCCGAGGCGCGCCGGGAATTGATCATTCGCGGCTGGCTGGACCGGGACTGGCTGCTGCCCTACATCAGCGAAGCCGAAGCGGATGCGGTCCTGAAGAATAAGTGGCCGTTTCTCAAGGCATTTCGCGAGCGACACGGCAACATCGAGGGCGTTCCGCGCCATGTCGTCGACAGCCTCGTCGAGGGGCTGAGCCTCGCCGGCGACCACGGCGACATCGAGCGGCACGTCGACACGTTACATAAGTTTGCCGCGGCCGGGTTTACCGAACTTGCGTTGCGTATTCACGACAACCCGGCAGAGTCGATCCGTGTGATAGGCGACAACGTACTGCCTGCCTTTTCGTAGGATAATGTCTGGATGACAATAATTTTGCGTCCGCTCGCCTCATTACGCGCATTGGTGGTCCTGCCGATTGCGCTTTGCGTCGTTACGCCGTTGCAGGCACTCGCCCAACCCGAGGTGTCGATCCTCTATCACGAGCCATTCGTGTTGAACAACGCGGCGGCCGACAGTATTGAATTCGACGCTTACGGGCGACGGTTCGTGTTACTCATCGACGCAACCAAACCCGGAGCCTCCGGACCCGACGTCAAACTGATCTCCGCACGACTCAAGGACGCGCCCGGATCATGGGCCCGGCTGTCGCTGCGCGGTGACAGGGTCAGCGGCATGATCAGGGTGGCCGACGACACCTACGTTATTGAACCGCGCGCTTCGCTGCACGGCGCGCTGATGGTGGGCGAGGTAACGGGTAGCTCGCCAAACGTCATCTATCGCCTCGCCGATACGATGGTCGCGCCGGGATTGTTGTCCTGCGACACCCATGACGGGCTCAAACAGGTCGACGGCAAGACGGCTCTCGCGAGCTTGACGGCGGAAATGGGCGCGGCGTCGGTCCTGGCGACGAATGGCGATATCGCCACGGTGGGCGTATTCGCCGACAGTTTCCTGGTCAACCGACTGCAGGACGATACGCTGCCGACGCTGGAACAGGTATTCGCAACCGTATCCGGCATGTACGCCGAGCAGGTCGGCGTCGACCTCGACGTTGTGACAATCGACGTGTCGACGAATATCAACGACGATCCGACCGGCACGCAGCGCTTCGGCTCGGACGTCCTCGACGAACTCGGCGCCTGGCGCGTTGCGAATCAAACCGATCTTGCGATCACGCACCTGGTCACGAACCGCAGCCTGATTAATATCGCCGACGACACGCCCGGCGCTAACCTGGACGATTCGCGCTACCAGATCGCCGGAATCAGCTATCTCGGCACGCCCGGCCGCACCGGCGTTTGCGACGCGCGCACCGGCGCATCGGTCAGCGAGTGGCTCGGCAGCGGCCTGACGACGCTCGTCATCGCACATGAGATCGGTCACAACTTCGGCGCACCGCACGACGGCGAATTCGCGGAAGCGGGCGAGACGCCGAATCCGTGCGCGGTCGTGCCGCCGGATACATTCCTGATGAGTCCGACACTGCGCGGGCCGCGAACCGATGAGTTCAGTCAATGCAGCCTGGAGCAGATCGCCCCGGTTGTCGCTGCGGCCCGGTGTCTGCGTCCCTCGACACAGCTCGCGGCGGAGGCGAATCCTTCCGATGAAGGCGGCGGCGGCGGTGTCGGTCCCGCGGCGCTGCTAACGCTATGTAGCCTCGTGATTATTCGCCGCAGGCGAGCGGTCGCCGAACGCAACTGACCGGCTCGGCGCGTCAGCCGGGCCAGACTGCATGATGATCGTCGATCACGAACGGGTGTTCGTGGCGCTCTCCGGTGTGTCGATGCCGGTGACTGTGCGGCTCCGGACCCTCGGAACCGCTGTGCTCGTGTGCGTGATGAATGCCGTGGGTGTGTTCGTGCTCGTGCGTCAGCTCATCATGTGTGTGGGCGAGCACCTGGGCGTCCTCCTGCGGCCAGAGCACCGCGGCCAGCGCGGTGAACAATAAAATGCCGCCGGCGAGCCAAATCGCGGTCGTCTCGATGCCGATGTGCGTGCCGAGCTGGCCGGCGACCGGGTAGAAGATAAGCCAGCACGCATGCGACAACGCAAATTGCGCAGAGTAATAAGCCGGGCGATCCGCTGCCGCGGCTGAGCGGTTGACGACGCGTCCGGCAGGCGTCTGCACCATCGACCATCCGAGACCGATCACGAACCAGATCGGTAGCACTGCCGAAAATTCCGGGCTGGTCGACATCAGCCCGACCCCGACGGCCATCGTCAGCGCGCCTGACAACATCACGGGGCGGTCGGGCACGCGGTCCAGGACCCACGGGATGCACAGAGCGGCGAGCATCGAGCCGCCGCCGGCCGCCGCCATCGCCATCGCGACGTCCGATTCGGTGCCGCCGAGAAACTCACGCACGTAGACCACCGTGTTGACGATGACCATTGCGCTCGCACTCGACACCGCGAGGTACAACGCCAGCAGCGCCCGCAGCCTCGGCGTCTTCATGTACGCGCGCAGTCCGAACGTGATCTGGTGCCAGAGCCCGCCGATACGCGCCGCGCGCTCACCGAGCGGGATCGTCGTCGCGACGATCAACACGGCGGAAATCAGGAACGCGACCGAATTGGCGATGAACAGTCCCGTGTAGGTCATGACCAGCAGCGCGAGGCCGGCGAACAGCGGGCTGAGCAGGTTCTCGAGATCGTACGCCAGCCGCGACATCGACAGCGCGCGCGTGTACGCGCGCTCGTTCGGAACGATGTCCGGAATCGTCGCCGCAAACACGGGTTTGAAACCCGCGGAAAACAGGTTGAGTAGAAAAATCAGCAGGTAAATCTGCCAGACCTCGGTGACGAACGGCATCACGAGTACGATGCCGGCGCGTATCAGGTCCATGATGATCAGGAAAGCCTTGCGCGGAAACCGATGCGCGAGCCCGCCGACGATCGGCGCGAAGACGACGTACGCGACCATCTTGAACGCCATCGCGGTGCCGAGGACGGCGGCCGCATTGCCGCCGACGAGGTCATAGGCGAGCAGCGTCAGAGCGACGGTGCTGAGACCCGTGCCGACCAGCGCGATGATCTGCGCGGCAAATAGCTTGCGAAACTCCGGATTGGCGAGCGGGCTGACGGACTCAACCGCAGTCGTCATGTATCGACCCCGAACACCCGTGCCATGTAGTCGGAAATATCCTGCGAGACCTCTTTGGTCGCCGCGTCATCGAGCGGCGCAATGCCGGCCAGCGTCTGCGCGAGCTGCTTCTTGAACTCTAGCTGCATTTGTCGGCCGATCTGAATACGCTGTGCCTGCGGCGAGCCGGCGCCGTGCATCGATTCCGTCAGGTACCCGACGGCATTTCGACCCAGCGTCATGTTCTCGATCAGGCGCAGAATCCGCATGCGGTCTTCGGTCGGAATCTCCTTCCTGCCTTTGAGGTACTTGCGGATGATCGCACCGACTTCCGGATGATCGAGCTCCTTTTGCGACGGCATCGTCACGACAAGGCCGCCGGCAAGATCCTGCGCGAGCCGGCCGATCTCATACGGCATTTTCGTGACGTGATGCTTGCAGACGTTCGCGATCATGTCGTCGTTCAGATGCACGCCTGATTTCATTGGCGACGACTGATAACTCGATGCGATGCCGGTGCTGTAGATCGTCTCGTTCAGGTGCGTCATTTCGACCAGCTTGTCACGAATGTGCGACGCACGATCGACGCCATTGTAGTCCGCGATCGTAGCCGCCGCGCCGATCAGCACATCACCCACGCCCGACTTGCAGACGTAACTGCGCCGGTGATAGCAGGTGAATCGCTCGACCAGCATCGCCGCGAACTCGTGCTCACCGTCCATAAAGATCATATCGTTCGGGATGAAGACGTCGTCGAACACGATCATCGCTTCCTGGCCGGAGAAACCGGCATTGCCGATGTCGATGTCGCCGTCTTCCATGCTGCGCGTATCGCAGGACTGGCGGCCGTAGATATAAGTGATGCCGTCGGTATCGGCCGGCAGCGCACCAACGATCGCGTAGTCGCGGTCGTTCGCGCCGAGGCGCATCGTTGGCATCACGACCAGCCAGTGCGAGTTGACGCAGCCGGTCTGATGCGCTTTCGCGCCACTGATGTATACACCTTCGTCCGTGCGCCGCACGATGCGCACGAACATATCGGGATCTTCCTGCTCGTGCGGACCTTTGCTCCGGTCGCCCTTCACATCGGTCATCGCACCGCCGATCACGAATCCCCGCCGCTGCACCATGCGCGCGAAATCGAGAAAGCGCTGGTGATAAGTGCTGCCGTGCGCCTCGTCGATTTCGTAGGTGACCGAATGCAGAGAGTTCATCGCGTCCATACCGACGCACCGCTGAAAACACGTCCCGGTCAGCTGACCCAGGCGTCTTTGCATCTTGTTCTGGCCGACGAGGTCGTCGGCGCTCTCTGCAATATGCAGGAAACGGCTAACACGCTCGCCCGTCAGCGGCGACATCGCGGTGGCGAGCTCGGGATTGCGGACCGCGAGATCGTAGGTCTCCGCGACCGCGTTTATCGAGGGCCGAATCATCGGGTGATCGACCGGTTCGTCGACGAGCTCGCCGAACAGATAAACTTTCAGCTTGCGGCCGCGCAGACTGTCGACGTACTGGTCACCGGTGCGAATCGTCTCGACGACCTCATTCGCGGCGAAGTCGGGTGTGGATGCCATGCATATCTCCTGCCAGTGTCGTGCCGCGATCCGGCGATCTCTCCGGTCTCTAGTCGACCATTGGTCAAATATTCCACCGCACGGTGGGTATACGGACGGACGCTGGCCCGACCTGTTAGACAACCTGTAACATTATCATATCGCGAACTTCTGCAACTGACAGGGAGCCCGCCCCGCATGGCTGATAACAACGATTCAGAACCGATGGTCCGCGAGGACGGCACGTATCCGACCCTGGAATTGCGTCGCGACATGATTGCCGCAGCGGTGGTGCAGACGCGTGTCTCAGGCGTCGACGGCGCGAATCCGGCGCCCGATATTCGGCGCAATCTCGACTATTTCCTCGAATGCATCGATATCGCCCAGACATCGGGTATGCCGAACGATCTGCTGTTATTCCATGAGTTCCCGATCACTGGATACAGCAACTGGACCCGCGAGCAGCACTATGAACTCGCGCTCGAGGTACCGGGCCCGGAGATCGAGGAAGTCGGCCGCAAAGCGGCGCAGTACAAGTGCTACATAATCTTCGGGACGTATGCGAAGGACCCGGAGAACTGGCCGGGCCACATCCTGCACCTGATGGTAATGGTGGGCCCCGACGGCAACGTCGTCGCCAAACACTGGAAGCAACGCAATGTGCGCGGGTTGTTTCCCGGATCGGAGCAGTACACGTCTTCGATCTACGACGTGTACGACAGATTCGTCGAGATGTATGGCGTGGACGCGGTCGCGCCCGTCGTCCAGACGGACGTTGGCAATATCGCGATGTCAGCCGTGCAGTTCGAACCGGAGCTGTTCCGTTGTTTCGCGTTCAAGGGCGCCGAGATCATTTGCCGCGTCGCGACCGGCGGCTTCGAATATGAAGACATGCGCCTCACGTCTTATCACAACAGCGTCTATACGATGATTGCGAACAATTCGGTGACCACGCAGGGTCGCAATCCCGGCTTCTTTGAGGACGAGGCATACGGCGGCTCCGGACGTTCCGCAATTTTCGGGCCGCGCGGCGTCGAGATCGCGAAGGCCGGCATGTTCGAATGCAAGCAATTCGCGTTGCTGCCGATGGCCGAGTTTCGCAAGAAACATCGGATCCCGGACGTCCACATGGAACTCTATCGCCCGGTGTTCGAGCAATACCGTACGCGCTACGATCACAGCGGTTACCTCGACAACGTGCCGGCCGACAAGCGCGAGGCGTTCGCGCAATTCGCGAAGAACTCGCGCTGGACCCACTACTGGTAGCGATGGCGAGGACCGGCCAAAAGACCGCTGGCGCCGACACGCGCGAGGCGCTGATTCTCGCGGCCGAGCGTCTGATCGCGGAATTCGGCATTGACGGCGTGTCGCTGCGCCAGATCAACACCGAAGCCGGGCAACGCAACTCGTCGGCAGCGCACTACCACTTCGGCTCCAAAGACGCGCTGATTCACAGCATCTACGAACACCGGCTCGGCAACGTAAATCGGCGGCGCCAGCAGATGCTCGACGCTTTGCGTGCTGACGGACAAGAGTCCGATGTTCGCCGGATCGTCGAAGCGATCGTCCGACCGATCGTCGATGAGATCGAGGACAGTGAGGGCGGCAGCTACTACATTCGCTTCCTCGCCCAGGCGATGGGCAGTCCACGCTCGAATGCGCGTGACTACTGGAAAACGATCATGCTGGATGCCGCGGCAACCGCCTACGAGATGCTCGCGGTCGCGCTACCCGACGTCGGCACTGCGATCATCAGCCACCGGTTCGGGCTGATGTGGGAGCTGATCATCCACTCGCTGGCCGACCGCGAGCGCTATCGCGCCGCCAACCCCGGCGCCGCGAAGACGGATGCGACCTTGTTCGTCGCCAACCTGATTGACACGGTTGCGGGCGCGATGATTGCGCCGGTCTCCGCGGAGACCCGGAGCGCCCTTCCGGGCCGACCGAGTCGCGGACCATCCGGCGCGTGATACCCGACGATTGCACCCGTTTAAATCATTTGATTTAATCCCTCGCTCCCACCGGCCGGAATCGCCCGAGCGCCAACATGAATAACAAGCAGGAAATCGACGAGTCTGGCATCAAGTTCGGTCCGTTCTGGATCGCGCCGGGCCTCGCGCGATCGAACGTGTGGACGATCGTATTCGCCTCGTTCATGACGATCCCGATGCTCGTGTTCATGAGCCTGATTCAACCGTACATTCTGAACGAAGTCGTGATGGTGCCGGAAGCGCGCCAGGGGCAGATCACCGGCTACCTGACTGCAATGCAGGAAGGCATCGTCGTGCTGCTGGTCGGGGTCGCCGGCGCGTGGTCGGATCGTGTCGGCCGCCGCTTCGTCTACGTGCTCGGGTTTTGTCTGATCGGCGCGGGCTACGCCGTCTACCCGCTCGCGACTAACGAGTTTGAACTGTTCCTTTACCGCCTGGTGTTCGCCTTCGGCATCGTGCTCGTGCCCGTGATGCTGAGCTCCGTCGTGCAGGACACGCCGCAGGAAGTGTCCCGCGGACGTTGGGTCGGGTTCATGAATATCTGCCAGGGACTCGGCGTCTTCCTGCTCGCGACGAACCTCCTCGGCGCGTTGCCCGAATGGTTCGTCGCGCGGGGCTTCGCGCCGGACGCCGCCGGGCGCATGACGCTATGGACGACCGGCGGCATTTGCGCGCTGACCGCGCTGGTGCTGTGG
>JBPCXI010000075.1:0-26834 GCA_051008895.1 Gammaproteobacteria bacterium
GTCACCCGAACAGGTCGATCGGGCGACTGAACCGTTCTATCGCGCCGACCCGGCGCGCTGTCGCGATACCGGGGGCTTCGGTCTCGGCCTCTACCTGTGCAGACGCATTGCCGAAGCCCACGGCGGATCGCTCTCAATTGAGAGCGAAGAAGGGCGCGGCACCCGGGTCACGCTGCGACTGCCGCGTTTGCAACAGGAGCGCGATGCCGCGTGAGCCGGCGATTGATACCGCGCATCGCAATACTGGCAATCGTGCTCGCCGCAGGCTGCGGCGGGCCGGCACTCGAGCCAGCGCCGAATGTCGACCCGCTGCCGTCATGGAACGACGGTGCGCCGCGCACCGCGATTCTCGGTTTCGTCGCGCGTGTGACCGATGCAAACGGTCCTGACTTCGTCGCGCCCGCAGAGCGAATTGCCGTTGTCGATAACGACGGCACGTTGATCATCGAACAGCCGAGCGTGGTGCAATTCGAATTTCTGTATGCGCGTATCCGCCGGCTCTCGCCAGAGCATCCGGAGTGGAGCGACTCGCCGGCGCTTCGCGCTGTGATGGATAACGATCGACAAGCGCTGGCCGACATGACATTCAGGGAGCGGGGCGACCTTGTGACCAAAGGGCAGGCGAACGTCTATCAGCAGGACTTCGCGCGAGCGGTGCAGGATTTCCTGGCAACCGGCCGTCATTCCCGTTTCGGCGAGCGTTACGTGGACCTCGCCTATCAGCCGATGCTCGAATTAATCAGGCTCCTGCAGGCCAATGATTTCCGCGTCTTTGTCGTATCTGGCGGGGGCATCGATTTCATTCGCGAGTTCTCGGAGCCGGTTTACGGCATTGCACGCGAGAACGTGATCGGCTCCAGCATGAAGACCGCCATCAAGGAACGTGACGGCCGCCTGGAGGTATACCGCAAGCCCGGCTGGGATTCGCTGAACGCCGGCCCGTTCAAGCCGCTGAACATTCAGCTCCACATCGGCCGGCGGCCGATACTCGCGGTCGGCAATTCCGACGGCGATCTCGACATGCTCCAGTATGCGCACGACGGTACTCTGCCGTCCCTCGTATTGTTGCTAAAGCATGACGACGCCGAGCGCGAATACGTCTATGCGGAAGAGGCGCAGCGTGCGTTGGAGGTAGCGGAACGGGAAGGCTGGAGCGTCGTCAGTATGCGTGACGATTTCGCGACCGTGTTTGCGCCATAGCGATAGCGACGCGCCGGAGCGGCGCCGGGTGACTACGCGTCCTGGCGAAAGTAGTCGAGTGACATCCGCAGCGAGTCATGGACGCGCTTGGCGTCACCGTCGCGCAGTCCCCACATTGTCTGCTCGTCCGTCTCAATTTCCTCGGACAGCTGCTGGGCCCGGTCGCGGCGTTCCTCGAACGCCTCGCACTGCAGCTGGTACTCGCGGTCGGCGCGAGCCTGGCGCCCGCCGACGTAGCGCTCGATCTCGGAGATCAGCTGGCGAATGTCGGCGCGGAACTGCGTAAATCGGGAGCGTACGGTGGCCATCTGCGAGGTCTCTGGAAGCTGTTGTCCAGACTACGGTTTTTGGCGCTTCGACTCGTTGATTTGGTTCACATTTCGGAACATCCACAGGCCGCACCAGCGCTGGGGTTCGGCCCGAACCGGCCTGCGTCCATAGGGGTAAATATCAACGGCCGGAGGGGGTCCCCTGTGCTATAGTGCGCGCCGATTTTTTGCATATACGGATGCAGACCAGGCAATGGCCACGATTTATGTAACGGACAGAGAAGGCGGCGAACACGTCGTCGAAATTGAGAACGGGGCGAACATCATGGAGCCCCTCAGGGAGATCGACAATGGCGTCGAGGCCCTGTGCGGCGGTATGTGTTCCTGCGCGACCTGCCACGTCTTCATCGAAGGCGAATGGGCCGGCAAGCTGAATGAGGTTCGCGACGACGAACTCGAGCTCCTCGAGGACACCGAGTGCTTCCGCAACGGCAACTCGCGGCTTTCGTGCCAGCTCACGATGTCGCCGGAGCTCGACGGCATGCGTCTGACCGTCGCGCCCGAAGAATAATTGCCCCCGCCGACGCGAGAGGCGTCGGCTATACCATCGCTATACACTCGCTACACGACCGCGGTCAGCGGATTGTATTCATAGAGCCCGAGCGCTTCGGCACTTCTGTGAGAATTTCGCGAGAGGCTGTCCGGATCGCGTTCGTAGATGCGGCGCGCATTCACCTGTGACTCGAGCATGACGAACGTGCCGCGCTCGCGCCTTGCGGCTTCGTAGCGCGCCAGCGCCTCGCGCCAATTCGCGGCAGCGGCAGCGGCTCGCGCGAGCACCACGCCGTCTTCTATCGCCATCGCCGCACCCTGGGCGAGAAACGGTGTCATCGGGTGACCCGCGTCGCCCAGCAGCGTCACGCGACCCTGCGTCCAGCGTTCGAGCGGCGAGCGGTCGAACAGCCCCCACTTGAAGCACTGTTCCGGCGGCGTCGCGCGCAGAATCGCCTGTACTTCGGGCGCGAAGTCGGAGAACTCGGACAGAACCTCGTCGAGGTCCGCGCGTTCCGACCAGCTTTCGGTCTCCCACTGATCCCGGCGCGTGAACGCGACGAAGTTGTAGAGTTCGCCGTGTCGTACCTTGTAACGGGTAAACGTGCGCCCGCGTCCGGCGAACGCGGCGGAATCGGGAGCGAGGAATTCCGCGTCGAGGTCGCTGGTCGGCGTCAGGCCGCGCCACGCGACGTAGCCGGTGAAACGCGGTTCGTCGATTCCCCACAGCGTCTCGCGAACGGTGGAGCGAATGCCGTCGCATCCGACCAGGATGTCGGCGACGGCAGACCTTCCGTCGGCGAACGACGCGGTGATCGCATCATCGGTTTCTTCGCAGCCGATGAAGCGCGCGCCGACCCGCAGTGCGTCCGCATCGTTTTCGCGCACCGCGTCGGCGAGCGCGCGATGCAGGTCCGCGCGATGCACCTGGCAATAATTCGCGCCGTAGCGCCGTTTCGGCCCGTCGCCGCGCTCGGTGTCGATCAGCGTTTCGCCGGTCTCGAAATGCTTGATCGCGCCGGATGCGGGTACGTGGCAAATGCTTTCGACCCGGTCCTCGCCGAGCAGGAAGTTCAGCGCGTGGCACGCGTTCGGAGTGATCGTCACGCCCGCGCCGATCTCGCCGAGTTCTTGCGCCTGTTCGTACACGGCAACCCTGAAGCCTGCACGTTGCAGAGCCAGCGCCGCGGTTAGCCCACCGATACCGGCGCCGACGATCAACGGGCGCAGTTCATTCATCGCGAATGTCGGGATCGCGCATGACGACCGGACGCAAGACCCAGTGCTTCGGATCCCGGCGGCGCCGCGGCGACGGAATCACGCGCGCATACTCGTCCTCGGCGGCAGTCGCGCGAGCATCGATCGCTTCACCGCGTGCCTCGCGCGCCTTGATCCGCTGGCGGAACGTCACGCCGTGCTTGTCGGATTCGAGCAGCAGCTCGTCCGCCAGCGTCGGCGGGACGCGCGCCGGCTGCAGATGATTCAGCACCACCGCATCCTCATCGATGACGAAGTGCACGCGATTCAGCGTGTCGTCATCGTAGGATTCCTCCAGCAGGAAGTTGCGCGCATGAATGAACGTCAGCTGTGTCAGGTTGTCCTCGATTGGCGTATAGGCGGTGATGATCATCATCGTCTTCGGCGGTTGCATGTGCATCTGGATGCGGATGCATGGCGCCGGCAGGTAAATCCGGACTTCGTTGTCGCGCTCACCGCGTTCGTCCGGAATCGCTTCGCGCCACTTGCCGCGCTTGTTCAGCGGTTTGCTGGACCCTTTGACGTAGAGGCTGTGGTCGTCCTCGATGACATCGTACGGTGGCGCGACCTTGCGCTCCGGGTTGCCGAAGTCCGTATGTACCCAGACGGCGTGCGTGCGATCGACGCCGTTCTCGATCGCGCGGACCCAGTTACAGTCGAAACGCGCTTTGCCGCGCAGAAAACGCCAGTCGTCGCCGCCGTTTTCGTATTCGGGAAAGAAGTCCGGTAACGGCGGGCGCTCCTCGTCCGGCAAGTCGCCGAGGAATGCCCAGACCCAGCCCCAGCGCTCGTCGGTCGGGTACGAGTCGACGCGCGCGCGGGACGGTACCTTGCCGTCGGGCCCGAGCGACGGAATCTCGACGCAGTCACCGGCGCCGTTGTAGCGCCAGCCGTGATACGGGCACTCGACCGTGCCGTCGACGACCTTGCCGCGGCAAAGCGAGCCGCCCTTGTGCACGCAGATATCGCTCAGGCACCGAACGGCGCCTTCCTGGTCACGAAACAATACGAAGTCCTGGCTCAGCGCACGGACGCCGACCGGCTCGGTGCCGACCTCGTCGGACAGCGCGAGCACGTACCAGTTGTTTATCAGCATCTCGTCTCCTGGCATTCTTTGCCGACCAAACCTATGATTTCGCCATCACCTGCGGCCACACCATGAATCGACAGCAAGACATCGAGCGTTACCGGACGATCGAGCGACGCCACATGATCCGCGTCAAGGATGCGCTCGCGGTCGGCCTCGAAAGGCTGGAGCGGGGCGAGCCGCCCGGCCCCGTTTTCGTGTTTGCGTGCAGCAAATATCTCGAATTCATCATGGGCCGCTTCATTCGCCAGGGCCAGGGCAACGTCGCGCGACTCGGGTCCGTCGTGCCGGAGTCCGACGCCGCGAATCGCAGCGTGCTCGCGGACATCGACGCGACGCTCCGCGAGTGCAGCGGCCACGTCGAGCGACTCGCCGCCGCGCGAGAAGCGATGGACGATGCGGAACTCGCTGCGGCCTGTCATGCGTTCCTCGGCTTCTACGACGGCACACTTGCGCGGCGCAAGGACCCGGCCCAGGCCATCGTCGAGCAATACGTCGACCCCGAGGCCTACTGGCGCGACACGAATGACGTCACCGACGAATCGATCGACACCGAGCACAACCTGTTCCGCGCATTGATCCATATCGCTCCCGATATCATTCAACCGGATTCGGACTGAGTGCGGCTTTCCTGTTCTCGGCATTGCGCAACAGCAACGCCGCCGTCAGCACTGCGAGATTGATGAAGCCCATCATGATGAACGGAGCTGTCTTGCCCACCTTGTCGAACAGGAAGCCACCGACAAACGTCAGGATCATGATGCCGGCCGCGCCCATCAGGCTGTAGGTGCCGAGGACGGCGCCGCGGGCTTTTGCCGGCGCCTCCTGCCCGATCAGCGTGCCGCCGGCGATCAGAACGCTGGATTCGCCCATGCCGGCGAGCACGCATGCAATCAGGATTGTTTTGCCGAACGGATCGTCGATCTGTCCGAGGGCGAAATAGCCGATGGTCGCGAGGCCAAACGCGACGCACATCGCCGTCATGCGTGGCAGCCGGTCGAGGATGATGCCGATCGGGTACGACCACAGCAGGCCGACGAGCTGGCTCAGGCCGAACAGCATTCCGGCTTTGGCGATCGCCTCGGCGGCCGTCAGGCCGATCTCGTTGCCCCGCTGCAGGAGCCAGAGTGAGAAGAACGTGGTCAGGATCGCAAGGTCGCCGCGTGACGCGAACGCCATGAAGTACGCGAGCAGTATGCGCGGGTTCTCGCGAGCCGCGCGAAATCCGGCAACCGCGACCTTCAGGCTGCTGGTCTTGCGATTGATCTGCTTGCGGCCGGGCGCCAGGCCGAAGCGCAGAATTACGGCGAGCAGCAACAGGAATGACGCGAATACCCAGTAGCTGAAGCGTACCGCCTGGACGCTGTCGTAGCCGAGGGATACGAACCACTGTGGCAGTCGCGACAGCGCGAATGCCATGACGACCACGCCGAGCCCGTTCATGAAGCCGACCATGCCAAGCCAGCGGCCGCGACTCGCCTCCTGCGAATACTCTGCCAGGCAAACGTGCAGCATCACCGTCGCCGCCGCAAAGCCGACCGCGTAGAATGCGCGAAATCCGATCAGCTGAGCCGGGGTTTCCGCGAGGGGGTATACGACGTAAGCGGCGGCGAACAGGACGACGCCGATAACGTAGACGATCCGGCGGCCGAACTTGTCCGACGTCGCGCCGATGAAACTCGCCAGCAGAATGACAATCGCTTCCTGCAGGAAGGCGAGCGTACCCGTCAGCGATCCCTGCTGATCTTCCGGGATTTGCAAAACCTCCTGCAGCAGGTACGGCTGCACGAAGGCCATGAAGGTGAGCAGGCTGATCAGGCTGAAACCGCTGAACAGCAGCACCATCGCATTGCCGCGCGTGACGCCGGGTGTGATCCAGAACGGTCCGAGCGTTACCCCCGAGCGGTCAGGCTCCATTTGCTTGCGCTGACTCATCGATCAATATTAACGTCCGGTCAATGAGCTTCGAACTGCAATCGGCCACGCGAGCATTCCTCGAACAGCCGCACCGGTTATTTATCGGCGGTGAATGGGTCCCTTCGGCCTCGGGCGGTGAGCTGGACACGGTCAATCCGGCCACCGAGCGGGCGCTGGCGCGCGTGAATAGCGCGGACGCGACCGACATCGACCGCGCAGTCGCCGCGGCGCGCGACGCAATCGCGGCCGGCCCGTGGCCGGCGATGGGCCCGGCCGAGCGGAGCCGTTTGCTGGCAAACCTGGCGGACGCGATTGACGCGCACCGGGACGTGTTGATGGAGCTGGAGGTGCTCGACAACGGCATGCCGCTGAACCCGGCCGCGTCCTATGCGCCGGATTTCTGCATCAAGCTGCTCCGTTATTACTCCGGCTGGCCGGGCAAAATCCGGGGCAGCGTGCTGACGCCGGATGCGCGCGCCGACGCCGACCGCGCGGCGCAGACTTATACACGTCGGGAACCGGTCGGCGTCGTCGGCCAGATCATTCCGTGGAACTACCCGCTCGGCATGGCAGTGATGAAGCTCGCGCCGGCGCTGGCGGCAGGCTGCACCGTCGTGCTGAAACCCGACGAACATACGCCGCTGAGCGCGCTATATCTCGGTGAGCTGATACGGCGCGCGGGGTTCCCACCCGGTGTCGTCAACATCGTACCCGGAGTCGGCGACGTGGCCGGCGCCGCACTGGTTGAGCACTCGGGCGTAGACAAGATCGCTTTCACCGGTTCGACCGAGACGGGGCGGTCGATCGTCCGTGCCGCCGCGGGGAATCTGAAACGCGTTTCGCTCGAGCTCGGCGGCAAGTCGCCGTTCATCGTTTTCCCCGACTGCGACCTGAATCGGGCGATCTCGACCGCGGCCTACCTCGGCTTCTTCCTGCAGGGGCAGAATTGCCAGTGCCCGTCGCGCATGTACGTCCACGAAGATATTTTCGAGCGGTTTCTGAACGAGATGACGCGCGCGGCGGAGGCCATGCGCATCGGCCCCGGCCTGGATCCGGATACGCGACTGGGTCCGTTGATCTCGGCGCGACAGCTCGAGCGCGTGCGCGAATACGTCGACGCCGGGCACGAGGACGGCGCGACGCTGGTGACCGGTGGCGGGGCGCCTGACGGTCCGGGTTTTTATTTCGAGCCGACGATCTTCACGGACACGAGCCGCGACATGCGCATCGTTCGCGAGGAGATCTTCGGGCCGGTGATCTGCGTGCAGCGATTCGGCGATACTTCGGTCGACGCGGTCGCCGGACTGGCGAACGACACGCGCTACGGGCTCGTCGCCAGCGTGTGGACGCGGGATCTCGGTATCGCGACGGAATTGTCGGAGCGCATCGAGGCCGGCGTGGTCGGCGTCAACCACCACGGCGCCGGCGACGTATACGCGCCGTTCGGCGGTTACAAGGAATCGGGCTGGGGCCGCGAATTCGGCGCGGAGAACCTGGATCTTTATCTGGAGACGAAGACCGTCGTGGTTCGTTAGGGCTGAGACGCGGCGGTCTTCCGGTATGCGGCGAGGATGTAATTCAGGCCGGACATACGGCCCTTGAAGGCATAGGCGGATCCCAGCGTCTGTGCGATTTCGGCCGGCGTATACGCGGCCTGGAACGACATCAGCGTCAGCAGGCGCCGCATTTTCTTGCCGGTCAGGTAACCCTGTCGCTTGAGTCTGTTGTAGCGGGGCTTGTCGGCAAGCTTGCGAATTGCATCGATGCGCTTCAGTTCGTCCGCCGAAAAATGCGCGTGGATGTTCTCCCGGTTCAGGTCGCTGAGCAGAAACATACCGTCGTCTGCCAGCACGCCCATGATCTGGTCGAGCGCCCGACGCAGGTCCGGGAAGTGATGCAGCGCGCCGACGCAGATCACGAGATCGACGTTACGAAAGTGCTCGCCGAGGTCTTCGACGCGGCCGGTCTGATAGCTGAGGTTGGCGGCCTGCGGCCCATAGTGCTCACGGGCGTAAGCAATCGAATCGGCATTGATGTCTACGCCAATCACGGTCGCGTCGGGATGGTTCCGCGCAAAGAGGAACGGCACCGTGCCGATCCCGCAACCGACATCGAGCAAGGTCCTGTGTGCCCCGGTGAATAAGTCGCACGCTGGCATATCTGCGGCCCGCGCTGCATTTTCGAGTTCGACAACTGTCGTTTCCAGCTCGGCCGAATGCTCGATCTCGGCACGGCGGTAGTCCGCGTCGAATTCTGCGAGTGCTATTTCCGGGATTCGGGGAACGAGCGCCGCTTTCATGCGTCGGATGTTACCAAGTGATCGCCGGAACGACCGGCAAAAAAAAAGCCCGCCTGACGGCGGGCTTTTTTCCGGGAAGCCCCGGTAAGGATACTTACTTCGCGGATCTGCGACGTGCCCAGCCAAGCAGGCCGAGGGCCGAGCCGAACAGCCATGCGGCAGCCGGAACGGGCACGACCTGGAAGGTCATACGCTCGCCACCGGTGTTCGGGACACCGAGCGGGAGACCATTGCCGATGAAGACCAGGTCGCCTGCGGTCAAGCCGTCAACGCCCGAGAATCCGTCAAAACCGAAGTCGTACGTGCTCAGCGTGCGCGGGCCGGCCGTCGACACGTCGTCGCCGCCGATGGTCTGGCTGACTGTCGTGCCGGTCCAGCTCGTCGTCGAATCGTCGGTGAAGTTGCCACCCAGCGTGTAACCGCCGCAGCCATTCGCGCCGACACCTGACAGGAACGTGCCCTCGACACAGGTATAGGCCGTCGCGCTCGCGGTGCCGCCGGGCGTGCCGCCGGTCGCAATGGACAGGTCCGTGATCTGATCATTCAGGATCGTCGGGGCGTACGGGCTGCTGCTCAAGCTCGACGTGGCCGAATACAGGCCCGTCGACGTCAGCGTGCTGCCGTCCCAGTCAAATACAGCCGTCGATGCCGGCTGGCCCTGAACGTGACTGCCGTCGGTGATCAGCGTGCTGATCGTGCCGCTGCCGGCCGTCTGTTCGTGCGAAATAAGAATTACGCCGATGGCATTCGCGGCGTGCGATATCGCGAACAATGCCATCGCGATTAAAACTTTACCCATGTTGCCTATCCTCCAAAATTTCGATATTAGCGCTTACGTCATCGCGCACTTAGTCAGAGGTGGTAACCCGGCTGTCTTCCCCTTGTCGGCCGCACGTTCTTAAAGACGTGTTCCGAATCCCTTAAAGACCCGTGGTTTTCCGGCCCGGACTCGCGTCCGGTGTGGCAGTTCCCCTTTTGGTACTGCAGGCCAGTATATACGCGGGCTGCAGGCGGTTCAAACACTTGCTTTACATAATCCCGATATTTCTTTGCTGGATACATATCGAGTCGATCGGAGCAAAATTGAAATCATTTTCAGTGGCTTACGGCATGAATCTTCGGGCCGGTCCCGAAATCGATGATTCGTCGTTGATGGGTATGCTAGATTCTGCACCCGGTCTGGCCACCGCGGCACATATAAGCGGCCGCGCCGCCGGACGGGCGCACCACCTTTCGGACAGGAGCCGCATGAATACCGCTGAACAGGAAACGCCGCCGAGCAAACCGCCGAAGCCGGCGTTCGACGCGGTAGCACGGCGCGCCGCTGCCGGTTGCGTGGTGGGATTGGTGCTCGTCATCGCTTTCGCCGCTTACGGCGCGATCGCGGGTCCGGGTTGGCTGGTATTCATCGCCATCATCGCGCTCTTGGTGTCGATTGGGGTGGCGGCCGACCTGATGAGGTCGAAGAACATCGCGTGGCGCGCGCTGCGGTCGCGCTTTGGCACCGGTTTCGACGCCGAGCTCGATCGCAAGAGTTTCGGCACCGGCCGGGCGCTGCTAGGTGGCTTCAGTTATTTCGGCGTGCGTTGTTTCGGTGCGCCCGGCGGGCTCGAGATCAGCAGAATCGTCTCCCGCGTTAATTTGCCGATCAACGTTCCATGGTCGGCGGTGGACAAGATCGACACGTATCCGAACTTGCTGACGGGCCGGCAGGGGTTCGAAACCGACATGCAGGCGCGCATTACGCTGCGCGATGACCGCGAGTTTCAGATGGAGGTCCCGTGGTTGACCGAGTATCGGCAATTGCTGCCCCGCTCGGTCAAGTTCCGGTCGATCAAGTTGTCGAAAAAATAAATTCGAGCGGCGCGTGGCGCCCCGGTATCATTTTGCGTCCGATGGCTCGGGTTCGTGCCCACTTGCGTACCACCCTTCCAGATCCGGCGGCTGCAGGCCGAACGAAGGAAAGCCGCCCTTGGCTGCCACGTTTTCCACCGCTTCGCGCAGGTAAGGGAAGATCTGCGTCGGCGCGTCGACGGTCAGCAGTCGGCGCAGCGGCTCGCTGCCGGCCTCAAGCCCGTCGGCTTTGAACACACCCGCATGCTGCGCTTCGATCACGTACGCGATATCGCCGTCCAGGCTCGCGGTCACCGTCACCCACATCACGACCTCCCACAGACCGTCGGCGATGCCGGCCCGCGTGACGTCCAGTTTTACCTTGTACTCCGGTTGCCAGTCGCGCTTGAACACGTCTTGTCCCATCGGCGTCTCGAAAGACAGGTCTTTCAGCACGATCCGCACGATCTGGAGCTTTACCGCGTCTTCCTGATCAGGCATGGCGGAACCCCTGTTAGTTGGCCGATGGACAGCATAGCAACATAGCGTCGCGTCGCCAGCGACAATATTACGTAACCAATCGGCGCTCGAACTTTTCCTGCCAGAGCGAAAACCATAAGCTAGTTGCTCAGCGGTAAGACCGCGCGGCGAAACCGGTATTTGTCACTTGCAGTCATGCGGCAACTAATTTCGAGGCTTATCCTCGCGCGCGGTAGACGAGGATCCACGCCGGCGCATCCGATGATTGAGCGGGCGCGGGAACTGACGCGGTCCGGTCGGCTCGCCGAAGCGGAGCAGATTTGCCGGGATGTTCTCGCGACTGATGCCGCCAACCACGAGGCGCATAGCGCGCTCGGCGGCATTGCGCTACAGGCCGGCCAGATCGATGCTGCTGTCACGCATTTTTCCCGGGCCATTGAGATCGACGCGCGACAACCCGGCGGCCACCAGGGTCTCGGCATCGCCTATTTCAACCTGCGTCAGTACGATGAGGCGCTGGTCTGTTTCCGGCGCGCGGCGGACCTCGATCGTCGCAACCCCGCGGCGCACAACAATCTCGGTAACGCCTGTAAACAGGCGGGCCAACTCCGCAATGCGCTGCGTAGTTACCGGAAAGCCATAGCGGTCAGCCCCAAATACCTGCCGGCATATATCAACCTGGCCGACCTGCTGGGTAAACAGCGCCAGCACAAGGCCGCGGTCAAAGCTTATCGGAAAGCGCTGCGGGTAGGCGACGACACGCCGGAAAACCAGGCGAACCTGGCCATGCTGCATCACCGCCTCGGTTTGGCGCTGCGGGAGCTCGACCGCACCGATGAGGCCATTTCAAGCTATCGCGATGCGATCGCGCGGCAACCCGATTTTGCGCTCGCGCACAACAGCCTCGGCGGGGCGTTACTCGCACGCAACGAGCTACAAGACGCAATGACTTGCTTCCGGACGGCGCTGGCGCACGAGCCCGCCTTCTCCCGTGTGCATTCGAACATCCTGCTGACGATGAATTACGTTGCGGACGCGACTCAGCAGCAGATTTACGACGAGTCGCAGAAGTTCGATACGCAACATGCGGCGGCATTGCGCGAGCGGGCACCATTTCATAATTCGAAGAGCCGCAAGAAAACACTCAGGGTCGGTTATCTCTCGCCGGATTTTCGTGAACACTCTGTCGCGCACTTCACCCGCACGCTGCTCGGCACGCACAATCGCGAAGTGGTCGAGGTTTACTGTTATGCGGATGTTGAGAAGCCGGACGATCTTACCGGGCAGTTTCAGGCGCAGGCCGATCACTGGCTGGCAATTGACGATTTGCCCGACGAAGAAGTCGCCGCGAGGATCCGTCAGGACGGCATCGATATTCTGGTCGACCTGGCCGGTCACACGTCTAACAATCGTCTCATGGTATTCGCGCGCAAGCCCGCGCCGATTCAGGTGAACTGGCTCGGTTACCCGAATACGACCGGGATGCGCGCGATAGATTATCGCTTGACGGACGCCATAGCCGATCCACCCGGTGAAGCGGATCGGCTGCACGTCGAGAAATTGGTCCGGTTGGAGCGTGGATTCCTGTGCTACCAGACCACCGAGATGGTTCCGGCCGTAGCGCCGCCGCCCAGCAGGGCCCGCGGATACGTGACGTTCGGCTCGTTCAACATGATCCGTAAAGTGTCGCCGGACGTTGTGCGGGCCTGGTCGAGTATCCTGCGATCCGTCGCCGGCTCACGTATTTTGCTCAAGTCCAATGCGCTCGAAGACGAGGGCACACGAACCAGATTGCTGGATGCATTCGGTGCGCACGAGATCGACCCCGACCGAATCGAACTGGTAAATGCCGTTCCGAGCAGGAGCGATCATCTCGAGCTTTACTCGAGGATCGACATCGGCCTGGATCCGTTTCCGTATAACGGCACGACAACGAGCTTCGAGGCGATCTGGATGGGAGTGCCAGTCGTGTGCCTCCGCGGCGATCGACATGCCGCCCGGGTGGGCGCCAGCATCATGCATCACATCGGATTGCCCGATCTCGTTGCGGACAGCGAGGACGATTATGTCCATCTCGCGCAGAGCCTGGCGGGGGATGCCGAGCGGCTGGCGGCGCTGCGCAATATGCTGCGGCCGCAGCTGCTGGACTCTGTGCTGATGGACGTAACTGGTTTCGCAGAGTCACTCGAGGATGCGTATCGAAAGATGTGGATTACGTACTGTGGATGAATTCAGCTTGTACGCTCGGCTCACGGCCGAGACTATCGTAAGCACTTTTTTGTATCATCGCGGGATGATCACTCGATGCTGGCTAACGCGATAGCGCAATGGAACTAGTGCTCCAGATTGCAGGCGCCCACGTTTTCGACGACGTCTTGACTGACGAGGAATTTCAGCAGCTCTGGGAATTTATCAATATTTACCCCTACGAGCGCACCGATGCGATTTTGTGGTCCAAGGCCTGGAGCATTGCCGACGGCGCGATATTGCGCGGCCCGCAGTGGCAGGCGCGGGCGCCTGATTGGACGCTCGTACCGCCGGAGCGCCCGGACAATGCGGCCCGCGCATTCCCGGCGGATCCCCCGCCGCTGAAGAAGCTATTAGCCAAAGTGCTGGAGGTTTGCGAATCGCACCGCAGCCTTCCCGACATCTCCGGCGCTGCGATGAGCCCCTATGTCTGGCCGCCCGGGACAAGTATTGCCTGGCATTCGGACGGCATGTCCGTCGACCAGAAAAAGGTCGGTGCATTCACGTTTTATGGGCACAAGGAGTGGAATTGCGAATGGGGCGGAGAGTTCCTGTTATCGGAAATCGACTCTGACGCGGAAGGTATAACGTCGATGCCGAGCTTCGACAACAGCGCTTTGTCCGAACGAATCATTTCGACGGGTCATGGTGCCTGGGTTTCACCGAAGCCGAACAGGTTGATCGTGAATCCCAGCAACATGCTGCATAAAGTGGCCAAATCGACGGCGGCTGCAGCACCGCGGTTATGCATTCAAGCTTTCCTGTTCGAGGACTAGCATTGCCAGTTGCCGTTCAGCGCCGGCGGCTGCGATCGATACTCTCCATGTTGCATCCGGAGTCAACCGAGTGTTGCTCTTGCGTTTGCTTCGAGCACGATGACGGAGTCGCATGACACGTTCGACGACCTGCTAACCCGGGCCCGCGAATCGTCACAGGCCGGGCGCCTGGAGGAGTCTGCGGCGCAGTACCGGGAGTTACTCGCTCTGCAACAGGACAATCCGGATATTCATTTCGAGCTGGGCATGGTCGCGTTCAGACAGCGTGACTATCCGGCAGCGAGCGAACAGTTGCAGAAAGCGATCGATCTGGATGCAGGTCGGCCCGAATTTCACAACAGCCTCGGCATCGTGCTCAGCACCAGCGGAGACCTTGCAGCGGGAGCGCGCTGCTTTGAACGGGTATTCGAACTCGATCCCGCAGACGCACGCGCGTGCAACAACCTCGGCAGTAATTTCAAGGATCAGGGTCGAACCGATGACGCGATAAGGAGCTACGGGAAGGCAATCGAAATCGATCCGCGCTACCTCGCGCCTCGAGTGAATCTCGGCGTTCTGCTCGCGCGATCCAGCCAGCTGTTCGCCGCCGCAGATGCGTATCGCGCCGCGCTCAACATCGATCCTGAGCACCTTACCGCGCAATTCGAGTTGGCGACCGTCATGCACCTGCTCGGTCACGACGCCGAGGCCATCGACTTGTTTCGTCAGGTCGAGGCTCGCGATCCGAACTATCCCAATCTCTACAATAATTTCGGCCTCGCGATTGCGAAGCAGGCCAATTTCGAGCTGGCGATCTCATACTTTCGCGAGGCCGCCAGGAAGGATCCCGCGTCCGCCGCACCGCATGTGAATCAGGGCAATGCGTTACAGGCAACGGCTGAAGTCGAATCCGCGATCGCCTGCTACCGTGATGCGCTCGCGATCCGGCCAGATCATGCGGCAGCGCATTCCTGCCTGCTGCTCGCCATGAATTATCTGCCAGGAGTCTCGCAGGAGCAGCTCTACTCGGAGGCCCGGCGATTCGAGGCGCAGCAAGCCGTCGGTGATACGCGCGAGCGCGATTCATTCGATAACTCGCGCGACCCGAATCGGTGCTGCGGATCGGCTATTTGTCGCCAGATTTCACGTCGCACTCGGTCAGTCATTTCACGCGCAAGCTGATCGCGGTGCATGACAGGAGCCGCGTAGAGGTCTGCTGCTATTTCGCCAAAGCGAAACGCGACGAGATCACGGATGAGATCGAAGCGCGGGCTGATCGCTGGAGAGTGATCGTCGGTATGACCGATGATGAGGTCGTCGCACAGATACGCGATGATCGAATCGATATTCTGATCGACCTTGCCGGCCATACCGCGCAAAACCGTCTGCTCGTATTCGCACGCAGGGCGGCTCCCGTGCAGGTGAGCTGGCTCGGTTACCCGAACACGACCGGTTTGTCGGCGATGGACTATCGAGTAACCGATGCGATAGCGGATCCACCCGGTGCGGACGACCGCTGGTACAGCGAGCGACTCGTGCGTCTGCCCGACGGCTTTCTGTGCTATCAGTCGGACCAGCCCGAGCCGGCGGTCGCGGCGGCTCCGTGCGTCGAGCGCGGGCATGTGACCTTCGGCAGCTTCAATAATCTGCCCAAGCTGACGGCGGATGTCGTGCAAACGTGGTCGCGGATACTCAAGGCGATACCCGGGTCGCGGTTGCTGCTGAAGTCGAGTGCATTGGCCGACGAGCGGGCCCGGTCGCGAATCATTGACGAATTTGGCGCACAGGGTATCCCGGCCGCCCGACTCGAACTGTTGGGTCTTATTCCGGGCCGGCAGCAGCATCTTGCCGCATACGCCGGCATCGACGTCGCGCTCGATACGTATCCGTACAATGGCACGACGACGACTTGCGAAGCATTGTGGATGGGCGTCCCGGTTGTCGCTTTGCGTGGCAACCGGCACTCTGGTCGCGTCGGCGCGAGCATTCTGCACCATGCAGGGCTGCCCGAGCTCGTCGCCGACACCGAAGACGACTATGTCGAAATCGCGATTTCGCTCGCCCGCGATCCGCAGCGGATCGTCGGCATGCGCGAGCGGCTGCGGCCGATGATGCGTGATTCTTGTTTGATGGATACGCCGCGCTTCGCGCGGTCGCTGGAAACTGCTTATCGCGACGTTTGGGCCGCGTGGTGCGAAGACCCGAGCCGATGAATGTAAGTTCTGCGCATGCGGAGGACATCGCGGCCGCGTTCCGGGCGCTGCAGGCCGGTGAACTGACGAATGCCGAACGAATCTGCGCCGGAATCTTGCATGCGGCGCCGGGCCATGCCGAGGCGAACAACTGCCTCGGAATCGTTCGGCGGCGGTTGGGGTTCCCGGAACAGGCCGTTGAACTGTTCGAAAAGGCCGTGGCGAGCGATCCGATGCTGGTACCGGCCTACCAGAATCTGGCCAATGCGCTGATGCAGCTCAATCGGGTTGATGACGCCAGGGCTGTGGTCAAACGCGCGCTGGACCTGCGCCCGGACCCGGCCATCGCCAATCGCGCGCTGGGAGATCTCGGCTACCAGGTCGCCGAATACGCCAAAGCGGAGGCGTTCTATCGGCGTGCGTTGGCCGCGGCGCCGACCGACTTCGACAGCCACGCTGGTCTTGGCATGGCGTTGAGACGTCTAGGTCGGCTAGCCGAGGCGCAGGCGCACTATCAGCGCGCGATCGAACTGCAACCCGGCAACGCGAGTGTGCATCTGAACCTCGGCAATATCCTCAGTGCGACCGGGCGCATCGACGAGTCGATCGAGAGCTATCGCGAAGCCATTCGCCTGCGACCCGACTACGCTCGCGCTCATCAGCTGCTGGCGAGCGTTCGCAAACACGAGTCTTGCGACGCCGAGCTACTCGCGATGAAGGCCTTGTTCGACCGGTCGGATATTTCGACCGAGGATCGCATGAACCTGGCATTCGGGCTCGGTAAGGCGTTCGAGGAATTGCAGGACTACGACGCCGCATTCGAATACTACCGGCAGGGCAATGCCGCCAAGCGGGCCGGCGCGCCGTATGCGGCCGACGAAGACATCGAGTTGTTCTCGAGACTCGAGGCGACATTCGACGCAGATTTTCTCGACAGTCACCAGGGCCTGGGCAGTGACGACGGTACTCCGATATTCATACTCGGCATGCCGCGTTCGGGTACCAGCCTGGTCGAGCAGATCCTGGCGAGCCACCCGCAAGTGCACGGCGCGGGAGAGCTTGGCGACGTGCAGATCGTCTGCAAGGGTGCTGTGGATGCGTTCCCGGAGCAGGTCGCGCAGTTGCCCGCAACGGCCTGGCGCGACATGGCGGATGCGTATCTCAAAAATCTGCGCGGCCATGATGCAAAAGCCAAGCACATCACCGATAAGATGCCGCAGAATTTTCAGTACATCGGCATGATTGCAATCATGTTTCCTAATGCGAAGATCATTCATTGCCGACGCGATCCGATGGACACGTGCGTGTCGATCTACAAGAATCTGTTTGCCTCGTCGGATCTCAGGTGGAGTTACGATATCGATGATCTGGGTCGGTATTACCAGCTGTATCGGCGCCTGATGGCGCATTGGCGTCGTGTGCTCCCGCGCCGGATCTATGAGATCGATTACGAAAAGCTCGTCGGCGATTTCGAGCAGGAAACCAGGAATTTGCTGGACCATTGCGGTCTGCCGTTCGATCCGGGTTGCCTGTCCTTTCATGAATCGACGCGCGCGGTCGAAACCGCGAGTTTCGCCCAGGTAAGAAAACCAATTTACGGCGATTCGATAGGCAGGTGGCGACACTATGCGAGGCACGTGCAGTCGCTCGTCGAGCGGTGCGAAGCGGGGCAGTCTGCAGATGATGCTTAAAGATGCCATCGTCGATATCGATTTGGGCGACGGGGCGGGCAAGCGGAAGGTGCCGTTCGCAGACGTGCACCGCGTGATCGGCGAACTGCTGCAGGGGTCGCAATTCGGCCAGGCGGCGGCGATCTCTGTTCAACTGGCCGAGCAGCGGCCGCGGGATCTCTGGCCGCAGCTGGTCGCGGGCGAGTCGTTGTATCTGCACCAGCAGATCGAGCCGGCAATTCGATACGTAGACCGCGCCCTGGCGATCGATCCGCGAAACGTCGCCAGCCTGGTCGTCAGGGCACGGCTCTGCGTGTTCACAGGAGATGCGGACGAAGCCGTAACGCTGCTGGACGCGGCCGCCGCGATCGCGCCGAACGACGCCCGGCTGCAAAATGTGCGCGCCGAAGTGCTGGTCGATGCGGGCGACATCGACCGCGCCCGCACCAGCTATCTTCGCGCGATCGAACTGAACCCCCGAAACGTCGATGGCTTCCTTGGCCTGACGACGCTTCCGGGCGCGCCGGGCGACGAGTTGATTACGGCGTTCGAATCTGTCGCGCAGTCGCATGAATTGTCGGCCGACGACCAGATCAAGGCGCATTTCGCGCTGGCTCAAGCTTATGAAAGTACGGGTGTCCCGGCCGAGCAATTTGCGCATCTGCAGGCTGGCAACGGTCTGAAGAACGCGTCGTTGAGCTATTCCGGCGCGGCGGCCAGCCGTGAGGCGCAGCAAATTATCGATTGTTTCTCGCTGGACTATTTCTCGCAGGATTCAGGCGCCGACCGTAAAGTCCCGGAGCAAAGATCCGACCCTGTGATTTTTATCGTCGGTTTCCCGCGCTGTGGATCTACGCTGGTCGAGCAAATTCTGTCGTGCCATCCCGACGTGTCAGCGGCGGGCGAGACGTTTGCGCTGCGCCACGCCGTGGCGAGCTTCCAGCAGGCAAATGTACCGTCGGTTCCGTACCCCGCATGGATCGACTTGCCGCAGGCCGGCTCTCTCGCGGGTATCGCGGACGACTACCTGCGCAGGGTGAGTGAATTCAACCAGACCGCATATCTGACCGACAAGCTGCTCGACAACTACCGGTTCGTAGGCCTGATTCACCTGATATTTCCGCATGCCCGCATCGTTGACGTCCGGCGGAATCCGATCGACACGTGTTTCAGTTGCTACAAACGCCTGTTCAATCTCGGTTCCGTGCCCTTTGCCTACGATCTCGACAACCTCGCGAGCAAATACCGGGACTACCGGCGGCTAATTCGGCATTGGCACAGCGTGTTGCCGGGCAAGATCCACACTGTCGAATACGAGCAGCTGGTGAGCCGGCAGGAAGACACGACACGGGCGCTGCTAAAGTATTGCGGATTATCATGGGACGACGCATGCATGGACTTCTACCGGAATGCCCGGCCCGTGATGACCAATAGCAATGTTCAGGTAAGACAGCCATTGTACGGGGACTCGATCGGTCGCTGGGAAGCCTTGGCCGAGTATCTCGGACCGTTGCTCGAACTGGACAACGACTGAGTCAGCAAAGACACCGGGCTGGCGCGGAGACAAAGCGAATCACGGCAAGACGGAGAGGACATGATCATGGTGAAAGCCAAAGCAGCTGTCGCGGCGTTCGCTTGCGCCGCCTTGCTCGGCGCCACAGCGGTGTCGGCGGATGGAAAAGAACCGGCGTTCGAGAGTGCGGATCCGCGCGAACTGCCGGCTTACGTGATTCCGAACATCCCGCTGGCGGCCGAGGCGTACTGGGCGCCCGACTCCCGGCACCTGATCGCGCAGACGAAAGACGCCGATGCCGTGCCGACCGGCCGCGGCGGGCAGGGGAACCTGACGTACATCTTCACCGACGACGGCGCGGAATACTGGCGAGTCAACGATCGCGGCCAGGATGGCTGCTCGTATTTCTTTCCCGATCAGCAGCGCGTCGTCTGGACGTCGACACGCGACCACATGGAAAAGGACATAGGCAGCTGGAGCGACCCGCACAACTACCCGCAAGGCGCCGAGTTGTATGCTTCCGACCTCGACGGTGGCAACGTTCAGCGCCTGACGAACAATGACGTGTACGAGGCTGAAGTGTCGGTGTCGCCGGACGGCGAATGGATCACTTTCGGCCGGCAGATCGACGGCAACATGGACATCTGGGTCATGCGCGCGGACGGGACCGGGGAACAACAGGTCACGACCACGGACGACTGGCACGAAGGCGCGCCGTTCTTCATGCAGGACAACGAGCACATCATTTTCCGTGCCTGGCGAGCCGAGGATTTCGGCAACGTCACGCCGACGCCGATGACGATATTCACGATCAACAAGGACGGCAGCAACTGGCGTCGTCATACCTTCGACCGTGACATGAACTGGCATCCGCACCCGACGCCCGACGGGCGTCACTACGTCTATGTGAAAGCGCTCGGTGAGAACTGGGAGATCTTCCTCGGCGATCTCGCGACCGGCGAGCATCGGCGCCTGACGTTCAGTGACAAGATCGACATCCTCGCTTCCGTGTCACCCGACGGCAAAAAGATGAACTGGGGGCGCGCGACCGGAGCCGGATTCTCACAGATCCGCACCCACATCATGGATGTCTCATCGCTGGATATCGGGCCCGACAACGCTATCGCGTTCGACCCGGACTGGGGTGAGCCGATGCCCGTCGAGCCGATGCCCGTTGACAATTGACCCGCAACTAGAAAGTGACAACCAGGGTCACGCCGAAGCGTCGGCGTTTCGGGTGCGACACCGTCATGCGGAACGGGAACATGTCACTAAAACCACCGTACTCCGGCAGCTGCAGGTGTGTGTTGTTGAAGGTGACATCGCGGAACGCGGCCGTCGGGTTATCCTGATCGAACAGGTTTTCGACCCAGAATTCGACGCGCAGGTTCTCGTTCTCGAAGCCGAAACGTTGATTGACTTCGGTCGCGTCCGGGGTCTTGGTCTGGTTGGCGGCGCCGACCCACTGCGAACCTTGGTATAGCACGTCGGTGCGGGAATAGAATTCCCAGAGCGCGCGCAGCGGCCGCACATAGTTCAGTGTCGCGTTGCCTTGCCATTTGGACTGACGCAGCAGCTCGTTGCCGGAAACGTCGGCGGAATCGCCGGTGCCGTCACCGTTCTGATCGTTCCAGAAACTCGGGAACAAGCGATAGCTGGCCACTTGCGCATCGGTGTACTCGGCCTTCGTGAACGAGCCGCCCAACGACAGATCCCAGTTCTCGGCCAGGATAATCTGCGTGCTGAGTTCGACACCGTACGTCTCGCCGTCGCCGCCGGTCAGGTCGAGGCTCTCCGGCTGCTCGAACGGCAGGCCCGTCTCGGGATCCGTGTCCAGAATCTGCGGTATCAGGATGTTCTGCCAATCGTTGTAGAACACCGCGATGTCGTAGCGCGCCCGGTCGCCCCAGAAGTTGCCTTTGTTGCCGATCTCGTAAGCGGTCAGTTCCTCGACGTCGAATTCGACGATACGGTCGACAGGGCACACGTTGTCGTCATCGTCGATCGTATCGCCGCTCAACAGATCGAACCCGCCGCTCTTCTTACCATTGCCTATGGATGTATAGAGCATGTTGTTTTCGGTCACCTGAGCTCGCAGCCCAACGCGGCCGGTCCAATATGAGAACGTCTTGGAGCGATCCAGGCTGGCACGACGTGGCGGGCAATTCGGATCGTCGGTCGTATCTTCGAAGTCCAGTCCGGCGCGGTACCTTTTGTCGTCTCGCGTATACCGCGCGCCGATGTCTGCGGTCCAGACGTCGCCAAAGTCCCATTCAAGACCGCCGAAACCCGAAAGCGATTCCGTATTCCGGCGAATGAATCCCGGAAATTCCCCTTCCGGAACGATGTTGTCCGCCGTGTTTTCAAAGCGCGGGCCGAAGATCGCGTCGCCGACAACGCCTGGCGCCGGATAAAGCCCGGCAAAATCGGGCGGCAGGCGTTGGCCGCTGCCGTCGGCGAGCCGCGCCGTGAAGTCCGTGAAGCGGCCGAATTCTTCGATGTCGTACCAGTACCCGCCGATTTCGCCGCGAACGCGTTTTTCGAGAGGCGTGCTGTAGCGCAATTCCTGGCTCCATTCCTCGGTTTCATCGCCCAGGCCTACTGTCGTCAGTTCTGCGTCGAACACATCGGAGCCGCCGCCGGTTTGCGTATAGAAATATGGCACTGTGCCATCATGCGTCTGGTTCGAATCCGAGCGCGATTTCTGTTTTGTGTTTGAGAATCCCGTCAGGGCCGCGAACGTGCCGACGCTCGTGTCCCAGTTGATGTTCAGGCTGGAGCGATAGAGTTTGCGCGTTTCGCCGGTGGACTGGTCATTGATTGCCAGCGTGTTGTCCGGCAGGCTGCCCAACGTGCCACAGTAATTCTGCGGCCGCGGTCCGTCCGACCAGTCGTCATTGTCGTTGGGAATGCCGTCGCCGCTCGTATCCTTGTTCGGCGGCGCGATGCCCTCGGTCAGCAGATCGAAACGATCCTCGCAATTCGCCGGCACAGTCTGCCGCGCGCTGTCGTCTATTTCGTCGTCCGAGACGTACAGCGCCCACTGGATATCCCAGGACTCCGAGGGCGTGAACCACAGGCTCGTCTGCACCGTCTTGTACTGGTAACCGCCAATATCGAGATTCGACAGCGCGTTGTCGTAGCTGCCCGACCACTCGTCGATGCCGAGCGCGACGCGGCCCAATAACTTGTCTGCGATCAGCGGTCCGCTGATCGTCGCACGCGCCAGGCGGCGGTCGTAGTTGCCGACCTGGATCTTTGCTTCGCCTTCGAGGTCTGGGCCCGGACGCGCCGTGACGTAGTTGATCGCGCCGGCAAACGCGTTGCGCCCATACTTCGTGCTCTGCGGGCCCTTGACGACCTCGATGCGTTCGAGGTCGAGCTGGCTCGCGTTCAGGCCCTCGCGACCCGCGACGAAGACACCGTCAATGAATACGGCGACGTTGTTCTCGCCGAAAATCGCGGTCGGGGCGACCCCCCGGATGACCGGGACCGGCAGAAACTCGCCGAACAGATTGGAGAACGTCAGGCCCGGCGTGAACGCCGCGACGTCGGCCAGGCTGGTGATACCGGCGCGCTCGAGCTGCTCGGAGTTAAACGCCGTGATCGCTATCGGGACGGTCTGCAGATCCTCCGCTTTCTTCCGCGCGGTGACAGTGATCTCGTCGAGCGTGCGGCGATCGCCGACAACCGCCGACGCACCCGTGTCTCCCGTCTGCGCCGCCGCTGGCATCGACATCGCTGCAGTCGTCATGACGAGGATCGCGATGGCAACGTTCCGCTGTGCGCTCATTGGTAACGCCTCCTGCGCCACCCGATCAGCAATAACAACAGGCCGATGCTCCAGGGCCCGAGCGCCGAACTGTCGTCCTGCGGCAGCTTCGCTGCCACCGGCACTTGCTCGACGTCGACAGTGACGACCGCCGGAGCCGACAGGTCCATGTCGACATCGGTCAGGGTGTACGTGAAGGTCTGGATCCCCGACGTGCCTGCGTCCGGTGTATAGGTAATGGTGTTGTCAGCCCCGAGGACCGCGGTCCCGCTGACCGGGTCGGACGCGATTGCGACCGTGTGATCGGCGATATCGCCGCTGCCGGCAACGTCATTCGTCGTCACAACGATATCGAGCGACGTGTCCTGTTGCATCGACACGTTGTCGTCGATCGCATCCGGAATCAGCGCCGGCCCGATCGCTACGTTAATCGTGCCGGTATCGGTGGAGCCCTGCGCGTCCGCGATCATGTAGTCGAAAGCGTCGTTGGACGGAAAGCCCGTTGGCGTGTAAGTGATCGTCTGGCCGAACACCGTTGCGGTGCCGTTGGCCGGTCCGCTGACGACCGAGATGGTCACCGGTGTGATGCCGAGGCTGACGCCCGGCAGCGTGTTGACAACGATGTCGACCGCCTGACTCTCGCCGGTCGAAACGCCCGTGTCGGGTGCAACCGGGACGATCGGCGGCGCGGCCGCGGTGACCACGATCGTAACGCCGGCGTCGTCGGCGTTGACGCTATCGTCGATCTGGTAGCGGAACGTGTCCGCGCCCGAGTATCCGGACGGTGGTGTATACGTCACGTCGATGCCGCCCTGCGGCCCCGGGTTCGTCCCGTTCAGCACGACGGTGCCGCCCTGGTCCGAGTTGATCGACGACATGCTGCTCTGGCCGCCGCTCGTGTCCATCAGCGTGACCGTGACCGGGTCGGCGAACAGGGTGTCATTCCCCAGGATGTCGACGTCGACCGGCGTGTCTTCTTGCGTCGTGTCGCTGTCGTCGCCGGCCGTCGGCGCGGCGACCGTGATGCGCACATCTGCCGTGTCGGATTGCGCCTGGGCGTCCAGAATCTCATAGACGAACGTGTCATCGCCGGTGAAGCCGGTCGGAGGCGTATACGTCACGTCGATGCCGCCCTGCGGCCCCGGGTTCGTCCCGTTCAGCACCACCGTGCCGCCCTGGGCCGTAGCGCGTGTCGTCTGGTCGCCCGGATCGGCCGCGTCGGTCTTCAGGGTGACGGTCACCGGGTCGACGAACTGCACGTCGTTGCCGAGGATGTCGATGTCGATCGGGGTATCCCGCGCCGTCGTCTCCTGGTCGTCGATCGCATTCGCGCCGACCAGCACCCGCACGTCGGCCGTATCCGATCGCAGCAGGTTGTCATCGACCTGGTAGCGGAACGTATCCTCGCCGCCGAATCCCATCAGCGGGGTATACGTGATATCGATGCCGGCTTGCGGCCCCGAGTTTTGCCCGTTGACGACAACGGTGCCGCCCTGGTCCGACGTGATCGTCATCGTGCTGCTCTCGCTGCCGCTCGTATTCATCAGCGTGACCGTGACCGGGTCGGCGAACAGCGTGTCGTTACCGAGGATGTCGATCATGATCGCGGTGTCCGGAGGCGCCGTTTCCGTATCGTCGACGGCTTCGGGGGCGACGACGGTGACAACAACACTCGCAGAATCGGTCCTGGCCAGATCGTCCTCGACCTCATAGACGAAGCTGTCGTCGCCGCTGAAGCCCATCGGCGGCGTGTACGTCACGTCGATGCCGGCCTGCGGCCCGGGATTCGTCCCGTTCAGAACAACAGTACCGCCCTGGTCGGACATATTGCTCTGGCTGCCGCTCGTGTCCGTCACCGTGACCGTCACGTTGTCGATAAACAGCGTGTCATTGCCGAGGATATCGATGTTGACCGCGAGGTTCTCTTCGGTCGTGGCGGTGTCGTCGACCGCGGTCGGATCGGGCGGCACGGGGCTCAGCGTCAGCGTCCCGCCGATGAACGAACCGGGATTACCCTGGTTGGCGTTCAGGCTCGGTATTTTGTACTCGATCACGTAGAACGCTTCGGCCGACACGATATTGTTATTCGCATCGGTCGATAATTGGACGATCAGGTTATCGAACTCGGCGCCCGTCTGCCCCCAGACCGTTGGTGCGCCGATGTTCGGGTCCGGGTCGCAGTCGTTGATCGGGCCGCTGGCGCCGTCGCCGGCCACGCAGGCGTAGTCGGCGATGATCGCCGTCGTGGCGACACCGATGTTCGGGCCGACGTTACCGGTCGCCGGCGCGTAGGTCACAATTTCGACGGTGTACGGACCCTGAGATTGTGGCGGCGGCGGATTCGGGAACGGAAAATTCACGACCGGTACGCTGCCGCCGTTCGCCTGGTCCCAGGCGTGGAAGTCCGGTGGCTGTGACGCGCCGGTCGCGATCGATGCGGATTCGGACGGGTAGTCGTCGCCGAACGCCGAGCGGTGCAGCGCCGGAAATCCGGCGGTGCCAATCACGTAGTCGAAGCCGCCACTGCCGTTCGCCACCGCGCTGTCAAATACACGGTTCGGAATCGTATGTGTGATGCTCGAAAAACTTTCGATCGCCGAGCCGTCACTGGTGCTGACGCTGCGCTCGCCGGCGCCGATGATCAGCGTGCCGCGGAGCGAATCGTCGGCGCCGTTGCCGGGTGTATTGTTGTCCTCGATCGTCAGCGTGCCCGTGATCGGCAAATTGACCTTGCCGTCGTTCGGCTCTGAGCCGGCGGTCGTCAGGGGATTCGGTCCGGTGCCGGTTGCATAGAAGCCACCGCTGTCGAGCGGCCCCATCCATACGCGGAACGCTCCGGAACCGACGAGGAGCGCCACGTCCTCGCCGCCCGAGTAGTTGCAGGATTGCGGCGGCGTCGACGTGAACAAGGCGATCGGCGAGACGCAGGTGTTCTCCGCTTTGCTCAGACTACCGGTGACGTCGGTGTCCGTCGGAATTGCGACGGCAGCACCGGCCACAAGAGATAGAACAGCTAGCGTTGCTGCGCGTGCGGCAAATTTCCGCATGAAATCTTCCTCCACCACCATTCGTTCTGATTATCGGCCTATTTGAAGCGATAGCGGGGCTGCTGGCAAGCGCACGGAGCGAAAGCGTTTACGCATTGGCGCTAGATCGCCGCCGATTGGCGGCAATGAGAATCATTATGTTGCCATTTGACCCGCGTACCGGTGCCCGTATACTGCCAACGGTGTCCGGTTGGGGATCTGAATAATGAAAAGAATCGGGGCGGCCGCGATATTGCTGCTGGTCTTCTCCAGCGCATCCGCTGACAACGGCGACGCCGAATGGCGCGTCGGCGGTAGTCTCGCTTTCTCGGACTACAAGCGTGACGACAACTCGGTCGATAACAACGGCATGGGTCTGGAGCTGTTCGCGCAGTATCGATTCAACTCATGGGTCGGCGTCGAGGGCAGCTATTACGTCAGCCCGGAGTTCGAGGGTGATGCGACGCCGACGGTTGCGGGCGGGGAGACCGAGACGACTTACCAGGGCGTGGCCCTGAACGGAATCGGCTACCTGCCGATTCGCGCCGAACGGCTGGATCTGTTCGTCAAGGCTGGATATTTCAACTTCTTCGACGTGAACATCAAGACCGACGGCGTTGTGTCGGACACGAGCAGCGACGACGGCCTGGCGCTGGGCGCGGGATTTTCGGTGCGTGCAACCGAACAGATCGGCTTTCGCGTCGAGCTCGACTGGTACGACGTGACCGGCGCCGAGTTGTGGACCGCCGATATCGGCATCGAATA
>JBPCXI010000076.1:0-4752 GCA_051008895.1 Gammaproteobacteria bacterium
CAGCGAATTAAATCTCCGGGATCTTTCCGGCGGAGCATCTTTCCGTATAGCGGCACCATGACGAACAACACGACGGCCGTGGCCGCGGAACCGTAGCTTTTCGCTTCCGCGGACGCCGCCACTAGCAGTAGCGGCTCGCGCAAGGTCTTGAGGATGTAGTAGCAGACCATCAACAGGAACGCATAGGCGAAAAAGAGGGCCAGGCCGACGCCCTCGCCGCGCCTCACCCGCAGGTGCTTCCTGAACAACATGTCCGGACGAAAAAAGCGGGCGCTGATTGCTCCTGTACCCGATTCGTCTTGCTTGCTGGAGGCTGCCATGTCGATTTCCCGTTGCACCGATGTAAAGCGTTTTGCTTGAGATCAAGAGTCGGGGATTTGACGCCTGGAATCTGTCAACATCAGGACACAACGGACGCTATTCATCGCGCTCGTGTGTCAACGACCCGACAGAGCGAATCGGCGACGCAGGTTACAGTGGCATCAAGATGGCGAAGTACACGCACTGCACGCGGGTAATCTCTGCACCGCGGCGGCTGGCTCGATCGGTCGTGCTGGCGATCTGCGCCGCCTGCGCGGGCGCGGCCTGGGCGGACGCGCCGACGCAATGGCGCTGGTCGAACGTCGACTCCGTCGTCGCCGTCGCCGACGTTCACGGGGACTACGAGGCTTTGGTCACGATGCTGCGCCAGGCCGGGGTCGTCGGCGACGACCTGGGCTGGACGGACGAGCGTACGCACCTGGTCGTTGTCGGAGACGTGCTCGACCGGGGTCCTGACTCGCGCCGGGTGCTCGATCTGCTGATGCGGCTCGAACCGTTGGCCGACGCCGCCGGCGGCAGGGTGCACATGACGCTAGGTAACCACGAGGTCATGAACCTGACCGGAGACCTTCGCTATGTCTCAACAGATGAGTTCATGGCCTTCGCCGACGACACGTCGCGGGGCGAGCGCGATCGCTGGTTCGAACGGTTCGTTATCGACCATCCGGAGTTCGCAAATACAGCCAGGGCGCGGAAAGAATTCGACCAGCGATATCCGCAAGGTTTTTTCGGCCACCTTGCGGCGTTTTCACCCGGCGGTGCCTATGGCGCATGGCTGCTAAAACAACCGTTGCTGGTCGTAATCAACGAGACTGCGTTTGTGCACGGAGGGTTGTCTTCCGCGACGGCAAAGCTCGGTGGCGATGGCATTAACGGCGAACTCAGGGCGCAGATCCTGGAATATGCGGAGTTGCTGCATCGATTCCGAACGGCCGGCGTGCTGCCGCCCGATGTAAATTTTTACGATCACCCTCAAGCGCTCGACCGCTACGCGCAACGCGTCAGGGCCGGAAAGGCCGTGTGGCCCGATGACATGTCATCCGCCGCGGATCGTCTGGCGGCGCTCAACACAGCGCTCGTGTTCGAGCAGGAGAGTCCCCTTTGGTACCGTGGCACCGTCAGCTGCGGGGCACTGATCGAGGAACAGCGGCTGATGAACGCACTGGCCGCGATGCCGGCGGACCGCGTTGTCGTCGGCCATACGCCGACGCCAGGTGCGCGCGTGCTGTCACGCATGGACGGCCGCGTGCTGCGGATCGACACCGGCATGCTCAATGCCCACTACGGCGGTCGCGGTGCCGCGCTTATGCTGGAAGGGGACAGTGTCGAAGTGCTGTACGAGGATCAGAGTCCGGCGGCGCAACCTGTGCCGCAGCCGCGCCGCGTAGGGTCACGACCGCAAGACATGACGGCAGACGATCTGGAAGCGCTGCTGAGGGATGGCGAAATCGTTGACAAGACCTCGAAAAAACGCGAAACGCTTCTCACACTGCAGAAGGGTGACGTGCGCGTTCAAGCAGTCTTCGATCGCGCGCGACGCTCGAAAAGTGGTTTCTACCCTGACGTTGCAGCCTACCGCCTCGATCGCGCGCTCGGCCTGAACATGGTCCCGGTCGCGGTCGTGCGCGAGGTCGACGGGAAAGCCGGCTCGGTGCGATTCGCACCGCAAAGGACGATGACCGAAGCGGCGCGCCTCGCTTCCCGTAAAGGCGGTTCAGCGCTGTGCCCCGTCAGTGATCAGTTCCAGGCCATGTATGTCTTCGACAGCCTCGTCTTCAATGAGGGAAGATCGAAGGACAACCTGCTCTACGACGTCAACAACTGGCAGGCAATCCTCGTCGGTCACGAGCGGGCATTCGGAACGCGGCGCGGCCGCCCCGCGTATCTCGCCGATGTGAAGCTGTCGCTCAACGATTTATGGATCGAGCGGCTGAACGCGATGGACCGCGCCTCACTCGAGCAGACGATGCAAGGCGTGCTGGACGGCAAGCGCATCGACGCGCTGTTGGCGAGAAGGGATGAGTTGCTTGAAGGTCGTGCTCGAGACGATCAACCGCCAAGCGACAACGCACCCAGGTAAAGACTCTCGTCGCCAAGATCGAACGTCATCGACAGACTGCCCGCTGATCCCGAGCTGACCTCCAGCTCATACTCGCCACTGTTCTTCTCGAGCTTGTCGATCTTGAACTCACCGAACGTGTCCGTCGTCGCCCGCCCGATTTCGTTGCCGTTCTTATTCAGCACGACCGTGGCGCCTTCGGCGCACTCTTCGACGCCGTTCACGTCGGCCACGACGGAGCCGCCGACGAAACAGCGCGTAATCAGGTGCAGGTTCTTGTAGTAGACGCGCGGCTTGGTGCCCAGCTCGGGCTGCAGCACTTCCAGCCCGTCGCGCTCGGCGATGCGCTTCATTTGCGCGTCTTCGACCTTGATCGACTTGAACACCTCGGTCGGACAGCACTGCTCCGCGCGAGTTTGCGCCCAGCCGTCGTCCAGCAGGTGCGCGTCGAATATCCACGCCTGCGGCAACTGCTTTTCCTCGTTCCAGTGCACCGCACCGTAAGGGCAGGCATCGACGATCTCCTTCTGGCCTTTGGCCAGCACCGGATCGATGATCACGATGCCATCGTCGCGCTTGCGCACGGCGCCGTTCTTCGCGGCATTCATGCACGGCGCGTCGTCGCAGTGATTGCACATCACCGGCATGAAGTGCGCATCGACAATCGGATAAGCGCCCCGCTCCTTGCGCTCGATATCGAGCCAGTTGTGCCCCATCGCCGGCTGCTCTTCCGCGTAGCCCGGGAAGTTATTGCCGGTGTGCTCGTCCTTGACGGCGAGGAAGCAGCCACGGCAGTTATTGCAGCGTTCGACGTCGACGATCATGTTCCATTTCTCGGTCATCACACTGCCTCCGCCGGTTGCCACGTGTCGACGCCGGTCCATTTCTCGACTTCGATGAGCGTCGTGTTGGGCCTGATACCGTGGCTCTTCGTCGTGATTGGTTTGCTCGTGTTGAGTATGTTGACGCAGCCGCCGAGGTCCGTGGACTTGCCGGGCTCGCCGGCGGGACGGTACTCGGCCGACGCAGTCGCTGCACTGATCACCCCCGGCCGCAGACGGTCGGTGACCTGGGCGGCACAGACCACGGAGCCGCGGTCGTTCCACAGGCGGATCAGGTCGTCGTCCTGTATACCGCGCGCGTCGGCGTCCTCGCGGCTGATGCGCGCCGTCAGGTAATAGTGATCGCCCGACTTCACGCGATGCTCGCGAATGTCGCGCACAAAGCAGCCTTCGTCGTCACCCATCAGGTGGAATGCGTAACGCGAGTGCGGCGTCAGCAGCTTCAACGGGTACTTCGCCGCAATGTCCGGCTCGTTATCCGCATTTTCGAAGGTCCGCATGTACTTGTTCACCGGCGGACGCTCGGGATCGTCGAAACGCTTCAGCGTCGTCGGCACGAATTCGTACTTGCCCGACGGAGTCTGCAGACCTTCCGCGTATTTCTCGACGAAGTCCGACGGTAGCGGATACGGCTCCGGTACGTCTTTCTTCCGTCCCTCGTAGAACCACCGCAAGCCCGTAGGGGCGCGGGAGCCTTCAGGCTCCGGCGGAACCACGTAATAGCCCTTCTTCAGGAACTTGCGCCAGGACATTTCTCGAGCGGCATCCGAAGATTCGTAGGCGCGCTTGCACCATTCAAGTTCCGAGTTACCGCCTTCCGAATACACCGCACCGAGGTCGAGCTTCTCGGCAATGGCGAGGAAGATATCGTAGTCGGACTTCGACTCGCCGAGCGGCTCGATGCACTTGTGCTGCAGCGAAATCACGCGGTGGTTATTCATCGAGTACATGTGGTGCACATAGCCCGGACCGACGTTGTACCACTCGCCGAGGTCCCAGCGCTCGAACACGGTGCAGGCCGGCAGGACGACGTCGGCGAACGGCGTCTCCCCCTCCCACCAGACGGACTGGTTGACGACGAACTTCAGATTTTCGTGCTGGTACATGTCGATCCAGCGATTCGAATCCACCTGGGTCCCCAGGGAAGAACTGCCGTACTTGTAGATCATCTCGACCGGCACGTGCCCGGGCGAGGGATACCCGATCGGAAAAAACTGTCCGACCACCGAGTCAACGGCGGTCACGTAACCCAGGCGGGGTTTGCCCATGATGGCTTCCGGCAACCACATCCGCGGGATGACCTGCTTGACCGAATTCATCGTCACGATGTGCGGCATGCGCTGATAGTTGTTCGTTGAGTTCGCGCTGTAGGCCAGGTCGCCCGACATGCTGCCCTCGGCGTAGCCGGGAAAATAGAAATTCATGTCGACCGGCGCGCCGAACTGCAGGTTGCCGAAGTTGGAACCCGGACGTCCCATGCCCTGCATCGCGCCGAGAATGGTCATCTGCCGGGCCCACTGCGCCCCGGTC
>JBPCXI010000077.1:0-3243 GCA_051008895.1 Gammaproteobacteria bacterium
CAGATCGACCCGGACGACGCGTTCCGGTTCTCGACGGAGAAGCACTTGTTCCAGAAATATGTGACGGACACGACGATGCTCCCGACCCTCAATACCGTCGAGTAGCCCCAGTGAACAAGATCGACGAATACCTTAAGGAACTGATCGGCAAGAACGGCTCGGACCTGCACTTCATCGCCGGCCAGCCGCCGCGCGTGCGTGTCTATGGCGAACTTCAACCGACGCGGCCGAAACCGCTCGAGGCTGAAGACGCGCGCGATACGCTGCTCGAAATCATGGACGCGACGTCCCGCAAGCAATTTGACGAGCACGACGCCGCCGACTTTGCGTACCAGGTCGAGGACATTGCACGATTCCGAGTAAACGTATTCCGTCACCTGGGCGGCATGGGTTGCGTCATGCGCGCGATCCCGTCGCAGGCGAAAACAATCAAGGAGCTCAGGCTGCCCCCGGTCATCACGACATTGTGCCGCCATACGCAGGGGATGATTCTCGTAACCGGCAAGACCGGCTCCGGCAAATCGACGACGCTCGCGGCGATGATCGACGAAATCAACAAGACGCTGAACGGGCATATTCTGACGATCGAGGATCCGATCGAGTTCGTGCACGAGCGCAAGCAGTGCCTGATCAGCCAGCGCGAGCTCGGCGTGCATACGCCGACGTTTGCGAACGCGCTGCACTCGGGCCTGCGCGAAGACCCGGACGTCATTCTCGTCGGTGAGATGCGCGACCTCGAGACCATCAGTATTGCGGTCACCGCGGCCGAGATGGGCATCCTCGTCATGGGCACGCTGCATACAAACGGCGCGGGCGCCACGGTCGATCGCATCGTCAATACGTTCCCGTCGGACAAACAGAACCACGTCCGCACGATGCTGTCGACGTCGCTGCGCGGTGTCGTTTCACAACAGCTCGTGCCGCGACTCGGTGAGGCGGGTCTCGTGGCCGCACTGGAGATCATGGTCAATACCCCGGCGGTTGCGAACATCATCCGCCAGGGCAAGCTGGATCAGCTCGAGAACACGATGACCGGCGGCCGCAAGGACGGCATGATCACGATGGATATGGCGCTCAAGGACCTGATGAACAAAGGCATCATCTCGGGTCGGTCCGCGTACCAGTCGGCAATCGAAAAACGCTCTTTCGAAGACGTCAAAGATCAGACAACGTAGGCCGCGCATGACGACCGACCGCAGGACAATACTCGTCACGAGTGCGTTGCCGTATGCGAGCGGCCCTATTCATATGGGCCACCTCGTCGAGTACATCCAGACCGACATCTGGGTGCGCTTCCAGAAACTCATCGGCAGCGACTGCACTTACGTCTGTGCGAGCGATGCGCACGGCACGCCGATCATGCTCAGCGCGCGCAAGTCTGGAATCGCGCCCGAGGAGCTGGTCGAGACAATCAAGCAGGAACACGAGCGCGACCTCGCGGCATTTTTTGTCGAGTTCGACAACTTCCACACGACGCATTCGGACGAGAACCGCGAGCTCGTGGAGGAGATTTACCGTCGCCTGGACGCGAAAGGCCTGATCGCGCGCCGCACGATCGAGCAGGCCTACGACGAGGCCGAGGGCATGTTCCTGCCGGACCGCTTCGTGCACGGTACCTGCCCGCATTGCGGTGCCGAGGATCAATCCGGCGACAACTGCGAGAACTGCAGCCGCACGTATTCACCGAGCGACCTGATCGACCCGAAATCGGTGATCTCCGGCACGACGCCGGTACAAAGAGAATCCGAACACTATTTCTTCCGGCTCGCCGAATTCGATGCATCGCTGCGTGAATGGACGGCCGGTCACGTCGACCCCGGCGTCGCACGCAAACTTGCCGAGTGGTTTGATGCGGGCCTGCAGGACTGGGACATTTCGCGCGACGCGCCCTACTTCGGCTTCCGGATTCCGGGCACCGAGAACAAATACTTTTACGTATGGCTCGACGCGCCGGTCGGCTACATGGCGAGCCTGCTGGATCTGGCCAACAAACGGGGCGACGCGGAGATGTTCGACCGATTCTTCGCGCCGGACAGCGATGCCGAGCTGTATCACTTCATCGGCAAGGATATCGTCTACTTCCACACGCTGTTCTGGCCCGCGGTCCTCGAAGGCGCCGATTTCCGTCGGCCCAGTGGCGTATTCGCGCACGGCTTTTTGACCGTCAACGGCGAAAAGATGTCGAAGCGTCGGGGCACCGGCATCACCGCGGCGACCTACCTCAACGAACTAAATCCCGAGTACCTGCGTTACTACTACGCTTACAAACTCGGCCCCGGCATCGACGACCTCGACCTGAACCTCGAGGATTTCGTCACGCGCACGAATTCCGACCTGGTCGGCAAATACGTGAACATCGCCAGTCGCTGCGCCGGCTTTATCGCGAAACGCTTCGACGGCAGGCTGGCGGGCACACTCGACGAGCCGGCGCTGTACGACGAATTCGTGCGCGCGGGCGACGAGATCGCGACGGCCTATGAGAACCGCGAATTCTCGCGCGCAATGCGGCAAATCATGAAGCTGGCGGATCGCGCTAACCAGTACATCGACGAGCACAAGCCGTGGCAGCTGGCGAAAGATAGCGAGCAACTGCCGCGCGTACAGATCGTGTGCACGCAGGGCATCAACCTGTTCCGCGTGCTGACGACCTACCTGAAACCGGTACTGCCGGGCGTCGCGGCGGCGGCTGAAGAATTCCTCAACGACGGCGAACTGACCTGGGACGGCCGCGAGCACGCGCTGCTCGACCGCGAGATCCTCAAGTTCAGGCCGCTGATGACCCGCATCGAACAACAGGCGGTAGATAACATGGTCGAGAAGACGAAAGCGGCCGCGAATCCGGACGGCGCCGGCACCGAAGAGGGGCAAGCGGTGATCGACATCGATACGTTTCTGAACGTCGACCTGCGCGTGGCGGAGGTCGTCGCGGCAGAAGCCGTAGACGGCGCGGACAAACTCATTCGCGTGACCGTCGATCTCGGCGACGAACGCCGCGAAGTGCTCGCCGGCATCCGCACCGCATACGATCCCGCAACCCTGGTTGGTCGTCACGTTGTCGTCGTCGCGAACCTTGCGCCGCGCAAAATGCGCTTCGGCACCTCGCAGGGCATGTTGCTGGCCGCGGGACCCGGCGGCGAGGATATCTTCCTGATCGGCCCGGACACCGGCGCCAAGCCCGGCATGCGAGTACGCTAAGCCGATGTCCGATCTCGCACTCATCATTCTCGCCACGGTGCTGGTCAA
>JBPCXI010000078.1:0-6379 GCA_051008895.1 Gammaproteobacteria bacterium
GCGGACTTGCTGCTGCGATACCAGTACAGCATCGGCATCGTCACGCTCGCAATCGAGCCCTGGCTGCTCGACACGGTAATCATCTTCTTGAGTTCGCTGGCCTTGACGTGCTCGCGAAACGCCTCACACATCTTCAACGGGCCGACGGCATTGACGGCCATCACCTCGTAAAAAACCTCGTAGTTCAATCGTCCGAACAGCTGGTTCTCCGTGCCGCCGCCGATACCTGCGTTATTCAGCAGGACGTCGATCGGCATATTCGCATAACGCGCCGCCAGCTCATCGACTTCCGCATGATCCAGCACGTCGAGACGCTCGACCAGCACGTTAGGATTCAGCGCCGCGAGCGCGTTCAGCTCGGCGGCCGCCTCGGGGTTGCGGCAGGTCGCGATCACGCGGCACCCGCGCTCGGCATATTGACGCGTGAAATGCAGCCCCAGGCCGCGATTCGCGCCTGTAACGAGAACCGTCGTCAGCGCAGATTCAGGCGCGGGCAGCGGCACGACCTCGCGCGTTTCCGCTGCGCCGGCCTGTCCGGACAGGCCGGCGGCGAACGTCGCCATGGCCGCGATAAACTCGCGGCGATCGGCATCATGCGGCGGTGCCGACACGACGCCTTAGGTCAGCTTGCCGCTTTGAGCTTCATCGCAGCTCGTTCGCCGTCGATCATCGGCACCGCGTCGAGAACCCAGCCCTTCTGCTCGCGGCGCGCCGGGCTCGGTATCGCGTAGGCCGCCTTCTTGCGGTCGCGGTTCACCGCATCCATGTCGATACGCCAGCCGCGCGCTTCCCAGGTCTTGAGTCGATCGCGGTACATCAGGATGCACTTGTCCGACGGCACCATGAATTCCTTGGTGTTCGTATCGGGGGTCAGAACCGGGTGCAGGTCCTCGATGATCACGACGTCCTGACTGGCGACGTATTGGTTCCGCTCGTTCATCAGGTCGTCGTGCTCTGCCTCAAGCATGCAATTGCGCATGCACATCAAATAGATCTGGATGTTTTCCTCATCGATCGGACGCTCGAACAGGTACTGGTGGAAGTGATAGTCGGGACTCGGATGAATATACGTCCAGACGTGGTTCGGCCCGTGATGACCGGTGCCGACCTCGAGGTCGCCCGCCTGCTCGCGGAGCTTTTTCATCTCGCCTTCCGTCAGCGGTGGCGCGTTGAACGTGTGCCAGAAGCCATCGCCCCAGTCGGACGTGACCTCACGCATTTCGCCGACGCTGTAGTCGTCGTTCTCGCCACTGAAACCGTGAGTATCGTGGACGAATTCATTGTGCGCGGGATCGATGCCGTTCTCGATCGAGCGCTCATAGTTGCCTTTTACGTGGTAGTTGACCAGCGTCGGACGCCAGCCTTCTTTGCCTTCCTCGAGAACCGGGATGATCGGCGGCCGCTCTTGCTCGGGCAGATCGCCGAGGAATGCGAATACGATGCCATATTTCTCCTGCACCGGATACGAATCGATGCGCGTGCGGCCCGGAATCTTCGCGTTCGGCCCGAGCGACGGAATCTTCGTGCAATTGCCGTCGCCGTCGAACTCCCAGCCGTGATACGGGCACTGGATGCAATCGCCGTTGACCTTGCCCCCGGACAGCGAGCCGCCACGATGGGTACAGGTATTGCTGAGGCATGCAGCCTCACCGTCGGTGGTGCGGAAAACGATGAAATCCTGCGCCAGACACCGAACCTTGAGTGGCTTGTCGCCAACTTCGTCGGACGTCGCCATCGGGTACCAGAAATTTATGTACATCTAATGCTCCTCCTCAACCCGCAGCTTCGTAATGCGGCTGCGCTAAACCTGTTTCTACCAGCGGCACCGGATCAAGCACCCAGCCTTGCTGGTCGCGTCGTGCCGGCCCGGGGATCGCGTAGGCGACCTTCTTGCTGTTCGCCTCGAGCTTGTCGAAATCGACTCGCCACCCGAGTTTTTCCCATTCCTGTAACTTGTCACGGTACATCAGAATAACCTGATCAGAAGGCGTCATGAATTCGTTCGTGTTGGAATCGGGCGTCGTGACCGGTCGCAACTCCTCGACAACCGTTATGTCCTGCTTCGCAACGTACCAGTTGCGCTCTTTGATCAAGTCGTCCTGCTGCGGGTCCAGCGCACAGTTGCGCGCCGTGACCAGGTAAATCCAACTGGAATTCGCGTCGATAGGCCGCTCCCAGCCGTACTGGTGAAACCAGTTTTCCGGCGTGACGTGAATATAGGTCCAGAGCTGATTCGGGCCATGGTGGCCCGTGCCGGCCTCGAGGTCTCCTTCGTAGTTACGCAGCTTGCGCATCTCGCCCTCGGGCAACTTGGGCGAATTGAACGTATGCCAGAATCCGCGACCCCACGCGCCGCGCTCCTCCACGCGCATCTCGTTCACCTTGTATTCTTCGTTCTCGCCCTGAAAGCCGTGCGTGTCGTGCACGAACTCGTTGTGGGCCGGGTCCAGCCCGTTCTCGACAGAGCGCTGGTAATTGCTCTGCAGTTCCCAGTCCTGCATCGTGAGCCGCCAGCCGTCCTGACCTTCTTCGGCGACGTCCAGCAGCGGCGGTCGCTCGGATTCCGGCAGGTCGCCGAGAAATGCAAACACGATGCCCCAGCGTTCCTGTACCGGATAGGCATCGACGCGTGCGCGACCCGGAATTCTGGCACTCGGCCCGAGCGACGGGATCTTCCGACAGCGGCCTTCGCCGTCGAACTCCCAGCCGTGATAAGGGCATTGAATGGTGTCGTCCTTGCACTTGCCCCCGCCGAGCGAACCGCCGCGATGCACGCAGGTGTTACTCAAGCAATTCGCGCGGCCGGCGGCATCCCGAAACAGCACGAAATCCAGCCCCATGCAGCGCACCTTCAACGGTGCATCGACCAGCTCAGCGGTCGTCGCCATCGGATACCAGAAATTGATGTACATGATCGCTGCCCCCCGCAACCGAGAACGCCTGTCGGCCTATGATATTCCCGATCGTAAGCTTTTACGCGCGTCGCGGCCGCGCGGATCACGGGCCGGCGGCGCGCGCCGGACTCCGACCAACCGCTTGGCGGTCAGCGGCAAATCACCGCTCCGGCTCCCGGCATCAGGCCGCGATGCGCCGAAAATGGGAGCGCAGCGCGCGAACGGCCCAGAAACACACGAACATGATTGCGGCGCCGGCGAACAGCGGCGCCTGCACCGAGACTGCCTGAAACAGCAGTCCTGAGACCGGCGGTCCGAGGAACCGCCCCATCCAAGCGCTCGAGTTGTAGACGCCGAGCACCAGGCCGCGTTCGTTCTCGCCGGCCTGACGTGATACGAGGCTCGTCATGCTGGTAACCGCAATCGCGCCGCCGGCCGCCGTGAACGTGATGCCGACCATCATCAGCGGCCAGCTGGGGACCTGCGTCATCCACAACAAGCCAAAACAGTAGGATGCGACGCCGACCAGCACGAGCTTGCTCTCGCCGAATCTCGGCGCGAGCTTGCCGACGAGATAGCCCTGGGTGATTGCGACAACGGTGCCGAGATACGTAAAACACAGGCCGATATCGCGTGGTCCCCAGCCGAATCGCGCCTGGCTCCAAAGCGGCATGATCGTCTCGAAGAATCCGGCGGCGGTGTAGATCAAAAAACCGATAACGATCAGGCGCGTGACTGTGGGCCGGCGCAGCACCATCCGGATCGCCTCGAAGCCCTGCGGCTGATCTGCGGAGTCGGCGTCATTGGTGCGCTTCTCCGGCGGCAGGCTCTCCCGCAGGAAGAACGTTGCGATCAATGTGACACAACAAAGCGCCGCCGCGCCCAGGCCCGGCAGCAACAGCGTAGCCGAATCTGCGTCGGCGCCGCTCAAGAGGCCACCGAATGCCGGTCCGATAATGAAGCCCAGGCTGATCGCACCGCCGACCCAGCCCATGCCCTGCGCCCGCTTCTCGACCGGGGTCACGTCGGTGATGTAGGCCATCGCGACCGACACGTTCGCCCCCATGATGCCGGTCAGAAACCTCGCCCCACCGAGCATCCAGAGGTTCTCCGAGAACGCCATCAGCAGGTAGCCGACGCACATTCCCGCCGTGCTGATCAGCAGGATCGGCTTGCGACCATATCGATCGCTCATGCGGCCCCAGAACGGGTTCGCGATAAACTGGCCGAGCGAATAGGAACCGACGATCGTGGTCGCAACTGCGGGTGCCGCGCCGAGATTCTCGGCGAAAAACAGAAATGCCGGCAGCACGAGCCCGAAGCCCATGCCGGACAGCATGATCGTCGTCAGCAGGATGGGCATGGTGGTGGCCGCTTCAGGCCGATCAAACGGCTCGCCAAATAGAAAAAGGAGGGCTTGCGCCCTCCTTTCTCGCCAGCGCGCCGTTAAAGATCAACGGCGGCGCGCTTTTTTCTTCGCTTTCTTCTTCGCCTTCTTGCGTGTGACTTTCTTCTTTGTCACGCGCTTCTTCGCGGCTTTCTTGCGTGTCGACTTCTTCTTCGACGACTTCTTCTTCGACGCTTTCTTGCGCGTAGCCTTCTTCTTCGACGCCTTTTTGCGCGTCGACTTCTTGCTCGATGCCTTCTTACGCGTTGGCTTCTTGCTGGAAGCCTTCTTCGCAGCCTTTTTGGGCGTCTGCTTCTTCGCCGCAGCAACCGCATGATCCTCGATCGGCATCGGCTCGTCGCCGTGGATATGCCGAACCTGCGCATCGTCGTGATAGTGCGCGTGCTCGAAGTCGGCGGGGCCATGCGGGTGGTTGTGACCCTCGGCCGCGACCCACTGGTAAAGCTTCGGCCGCTGGCGATAGAGGTGCGCGGCTGCGCGAAGCTTGTTCTCGGCCGTGGTCGACCACGGGTCGTAGTGGAAGTAGTTATGCAGCTTCGAGTCGGTGCGGCCGAATGCAATCGTGCCGAGTTCGCAGCGGAACGCACCATGGTTGATGTATTCGGGCCGCCAGAAATAGCCTCCGGTCGGCAGATAACCGAACTGCATCATCCACGACTCACCCCAGATGTGATAGCTCTCTTCCGCCGCATCGTGATACGAGATGTTGTTCTGACGGAACTGCGGGGTCATGCAATACAGAAAGGAAATCGCTTCGGTCAGCGGATCATAGTAGAGCGGCTTGATCAGGCAGCCGGACGCCACCGACGGATGCACGATGTTACCCGGGGCCCATGGCGCATCGATGTAGCTGTTCATCGACACGTGCTTGTCCACCATCGCCAACTGATGACTGCGATCCGACTCCTCGAAGCTCGGCTCGCTGTCGTTATACATGACGATCGCTTCAGCGCCCTGCGGAATGCTGATTGCGCCGATATGCATGCCGGCCGGCACAAACGTGTAGTGACCACGTGTCCAGACCTGGTCACCAACCTTGATTCGACCTTCGAGCACGAAGATCTCCATGTCCGAGTAGCTCATGCCCGGCGGCCGCTTGTAGCCGTTGTTGAATTTAACCTTCAGCGTGCAGGCGCCGCAGTCGACGTCCAGCGAGAGGACTTTGTATTCGCTGCCCTTGAAGCCCGAAATGTCGAACTTCTTGTACGGCGTATCCAGTTCCACATAGGGCTCGATATGAGGTCGTGCCACTTTACTTCTCCTTAAAATTGATCTCTTCGCTCCGCACTTCGGAGCGCAATTTGGTCAAGCGGTCAGTCGACGACCCTGTCTTTCTTGCGGGGCTTCGGCAGATCCTTCTTCGCAATCACGCGCTTCAGGTCTCCCGACACATTGAAGCCCGTCGTCGAGATGTCTTTCAGGAATCCCTTGTACCACTTGACCCGCTCGGCGGCGAGATCCTTGTTCATCTCCTGCATGATCGCGCGGTGACGCTTCTTCTGCTCGGCGATGTTTTGCTTGAGCCACTTCAGATTCTCATCCGGTCGTGGCGGTGCAACGTCTTGAACACGTTTAGCCATTATTAATGTCTCTCCGTTACTGATTACATGTACTGTTCGCGGTACCAGTCGTTCACCTCGTCGCCCGTCGTCATCCAGACGTCGTCGTGCTTGGCGATATATTCGAACGCACGTTTGAGATGCTTGAATTTGTTCGGCTGCCCGACATGGAACGTATGCAGGCAAATCGGCATACACCGAGCGTTCGTCGCGCCTTCCTCGTACAGCACGTCGAACTGATCGATGATCATATCGCCGAATGCCTCGGACGAAATACCGAGATTCAGAAAACACGGAATATCGTTGATCTCGACGGTGTAAGGCACGGAGATCAGGTTGTTTTTGGGTGTATTGAAGCGAAACGGGTGATCATCAGCCGTGTAATCGCAAAGATACTCAACGCCGTATTCCTCGAGCAGCCGCGGCGTATTATCCGTGTGCGTCAGGAACGGGCTCAACCAGCCCTTGGTCTTACGGCCGAATGTCTCCTGCATCGTGTCAAGAGTCGCCTGCAGAAT
>JBPCXI010000079.1:0-13082 GCA_051008895.1 Gammaproteobacteria bacterium
GGTGGGGGGGGCGTTTCTCGGAGAAAAAAAAAGAAAGACGGGAGGGTCTTGTGGGAGGGCTCCCCCCCAAACCCCACCCGCTATACCGACCCGGTAGTCTTCGCTAAAACGTTCGCGCCAGCACCGGTCAGGTGGTGGGGTATACAGCGTCGCCGGGGAAGACGGGGCCGTCGACGCAGACGCGTTTCATTGCGGGACCGTCGGGCGTCGCGATTTGCACCGTGCAGCCGGCGCAGCCGCCGACGGCGCAGGCCATGAATTCTTCGAGACAGAGTTGCGACGGCACGCCGAACTTGTTCGCGACGCGCGCGACCGCTTCCAGCATGGGTTCCGGGCCGCACGACAGGATCTGCACGGTGGCGAGGTCTGCGGCGCTCAGCGTCGCGAGCCACTCGCTCGCGAGGTCGGTTACGAATCCGGGGTAACAGCCTGCGTAACCGGAATTGGTCGCGAGCCGCGACGGTACGCCGATGTCTTCCAGACAGGCCAGCGCCGTGGTCGCATTCGGCGGGCTGCCGTCGAGCGACAGTTTCGTTTCCTGTAGCTCGAACGGAAACGGTAGCTCGGAGCCGAGGAACGCGACCGGCGCGACCGAGAGGTCGGAGTCGGCCAGCTGCTCCGCGAGAAATACGAGTGGAGGGATGCCCACGCCGCCGCCGATTAACACCGGGCGCGCGGGCAGGTCGGCCGTGTGGAAACCGTTGCCGATCGGTCCCATCAGGTTGATGCGATCTCCCGGAACGGCCGCGGCAAGGTGGCGCAGACCCGGGCCGTGTATCTTGTAGAGCACCTCGATCCAGCCTTCGTCCGCGCGTGACCGCATGATCGACAGCGGTCGCCGCATCGGCAGCTCCTCCGCGCAACGCACGTGTACGAACGTGCCGGCGGATGCGCGCGCCGCGCAACCGGGTGCGCGCAGGCGCAGTACGAATTGCTCATCGGGATACGTGCGATGCTCGATGACCTCCGCGTCCTCGACGCAGATCGTGTCGCGGTGTTCGCGACTCACGATTCGCCCAGGCCTTCGCTGATCGCGGCCAGAATCGCCATGCGCACGGCCAGGCCGTTGGTTACCTGCTCGGTGATCACGCTCTGCGGACCGTCCGCGACCGCACCCGCAATCTCGACGTCACGGTTCATCGGCCCCGGGTGCATGACGATCGCATCGGGCCGCGCCAGTGCAAGTCGCTGTTCGGTCAGGCCATAGCGCTTCAGATACTCGTGACTCGTCATCAGGCTGGACTTTTCCTTGATGCGCTCGCGCTGTATGCGCAGCGTGATGACGACATCGGCACCCTCGATGCCGCTGTCGACGTCAGCAGTAATCGTCGCGCCGGGATACAGGCCCTCAGCAGGGTCCAGGCCCGGCGGCGCGACGAGGCGAATTTCGCTGTTGCCGACGATGCGTAAACCCTCGGTCAGTGACCGGGCGACTCGCGAATGCGCGATATCGCCGATGATCGTCACGACGAGACCATCGAACGTGCTCTTGTGCTGCCGGATCGTCAGCAGGTCCAGCAGCCCCTGCGTCGGGTGTGACACGTCCGATTCGCCGGCATTCAACACGCTGATGTGCGGCTCGACCTTGGTCGCGATCAGCGCCGGGATGCCGGCGGACGCGTCGCGGACCACGAAGATATCCGCCTGCATCGCCTGCAGGGTGTAAATCGTATCGAGGATGCTCTCGCCCTTGATCCGCGACGACATGTTGACGTCGAGATTCAAGACGTCAGCGCTCATGCGCTTTGCCGCGAGCTCGAACGAAGCGCGCGTGCGCGTGCTGGCCTCGAAGAACAGGTTGGCGATCGTTCGCCCGGCGAGGCAGTCATCGCGCGCCGGTTTCGTCCCCGGTGGTGAGATATAGCCTTGCGCGCGCGTCAAAAGATCGAGAATGATTCGCGCGCTGAGGCCTTCCAGTTTCAGCAGGTGCCTCAGGTGACCGTGCTCACCGAGCTGTTCGCAGTCGATCGCTTCTTGATCCATTGTCTCTGTCGCGCCGCAAGCGCGGCTCATTCGTTGCGCAGCCAGCTTTCCGCGATGATTCGTGCTGACAGGCTGTCTATGTCTTCCCGGCGCACTTGCCTGCGCCGCTGGCCGGTGCGGCGCTGCTCGCGCAACATGGTTTCTGCTTCGGCCGACGTGAGTCGTTCGTCTACCCGGTCGACCGGCAGCTGATAATCTTCCCCGAGGCCCTCCGCGAAGCTGATCGCGGCCGCGGTCATCGCCGATTCGCTGCCGTCCATATTATAAGGCACACCGACGACAATCGCGTCGGGTTCCCACTCCCGAAACAGCGCACGCAGACCCCGACTCAGCTCGTCGGGATGTCGGTTCGGCAAAGTCGTCAATGCGGTTGCGGTGCCGGTCGCGCGGTTCGCGAACGCGGCCCCGATGCGCCGGGCGCCATAGTCGAAGGCCAGAGCCGTGGTCCGGATGTCGTGGTCGGTACCGATGTCGATCCGGTGACCGCGTCAGGCGTGGCCCGCTTCGGGGCTGATTGCTGCGAGGTCGACGCCGAGCAGTCGCGCCGCTTCCTTCCAGCGTTCATCGAACGGCGTTTCGAACAGGATCGTCGGCGTTGCCGGGACGCTGAGCCATGCATTCTCGGTGATCTCGATCTCGAGTTGGCCGGCGGCCCAGCCGGCGTAGCCGAGCGCGACCATCGCTCGCGATGGTCCGCTGCCGGCCGCCATCGCGGTCAGGATGTCCTGCGATGTGGTGACCCGAATCGAGTCGGTCACGGTCGCCGAGGTTTCCCACTCGGCGCCGGATTCGTGGATTACGAAACCGCGCTCGGTCTGGACCGGTCCGCCGCAGAGGATCGGCGTGCTGGCAAGACGGGTATCCGTCGTCGTCATCGACAGCTGTTCGAGGACCGTGCCGAGCATGATGTCCAGCGGGCGATTGATGACGAGTCCCAATGCGCCGTGTTCGCTGTGTTCGCAGATATACGTTACGGTCTGGCGAAAATTAGGATCCAGCATGGCGGGCATTGCGATCAGCAGCTGCCCGGTCAGATAGTCTGCGTCGTTCGACTGCATCGACGTCACTCCAGCGGCACGACCGTGGAGACCGCGCTGGACGTGTAGCTCTCGGTGAAACGCCACTCATAGGCAAATCGCAGCACGTCGTACTCCTTGCGCAGGAATTCCGGGAACGGATCGAACGGCGCAGAGATATTGACGATATTCATCGCGGCCTGGTCGAGGCTGCGAATGCCTGACGAGTTGCGCACGATGACCTCATGCAGGTCGCCGGACGATGAGATCGCGACCTCCAGCGTCGGGAAGCGTGTCAGCCCGTCGCTGCGTGCGACGTTGGGGTAGTTGAGCGTGCCGACGCGCTCGATCTGGTTCTTCCATTTGCTCAGGTAGGCCGCAATCCGCGCTTCGCTGGTATTCGCGCTGATCACGAGCTCTCGTCGATCCGCGTCGGAGATCAGCGTTTCCCGTTCGGGTTTGTTGATGATCTCGACGGCGTTGGCGGTGCCGAGGAATGAGCGTTGCTCGAGTTCGGGTTGATGATCCGCATCCACCTTGCTGTCCGGCAGCGCCATTGCGCTCTCGATCGACCGCGCGACGATCGTCGGTCGTTCGTCGAGAAAAGCGATGTCGGCTTGCTGCGGGCGTTCCGCGCCGATCTGTTCAGGCCCTAATGCCGATGCCTCCAGGGTCTGGCTCAGCGCGGTCTGGAGCTGCATCGGGTCGGCGGTATTGCCGGCCCCGGTCATGTTCTGCTGCGCCAGCATGTCTGATTCCGCTGGAATCTCGAGCTCTTTCGTGTCGGTAATCAGGACGACATCGAAGCTCGTCGTCGACGGCTCCGGATCGTCGCCGACACCGGTAAACGTGACGCCGAGCAGCACGACGCCGTGCAGCAGGCCGGCCAGGAACAGGGTCGATGACAGGCGGTCCCGAGACGCGGCCTCTGACCAAGGTATGAGCAACCGCGGATCGGCGATGCTCGGTTTGGCTGACTGCCGTTTGTTACGCATCAATCGGTGCCCGCAGCTACGGGCGGTGACGATCACACCCTGATCGCGACTCATTATACGCGCGCCCGCCGTCGCGGGTCGCGACAGTTCACAGATCTTCGTCCTGCTTATGTCTAATTGCCTCGAACCGCACGGCCATCGCGTCGGTCGTCAGGATTTCGCCGTCCGCGGCGACGAGCAGAGCCAGCCGGATACCCATGCGGGCTGTCAGCGCGTCAAAACGATCGGGGCCGGCGACCATCAATGCTGTCGCCGCGGCGTCGGCCATTTCCGGGTCGCCGTGAATGACCGTGACGCCGGCCGTGTGGTCGACCGGGTTGCCGGTGCGCGGATCGAGGAGATGATGAAATCGCTGCCCGTCCTGGTCGAAAAACCGCTCGTAGTCGCCCGAACTGAAGACCGCCTCGCCGGATTCCAGCTCGACGGTGCCGATGATGCCGTCGGCTCGCGGGTCGCGAATGCCGATTCTCCAAGGGCGGCCGAGCTTCGACCCGATCACCGCCAGGTCGCCGCCCGCGTCGACGAGCGCGTGTCGAATGCCGGCATCGCTCAGCATACGCAGCGCATCGCGCAACGCCGTGCCCTTCGCGATGCCGCCCAGCGCCAGCTTTAACGGCCCGGGCGCGCTGACGACGCCGTCGGCGACCGTCAGTGCTGCGCGATCGGCAGCCCCGGTGCGCCATTCGGCGAGCCACGCGGCGGAAGGCGGTGCTGCCGGCGGCGCGCCCGCGTCGTGGAAGCCCCACGCCTGCACGAGCAGCCCGACCGTCGGATCGAAATAGCCGTCGCTGAGCGACCGAATCTCGATGGCGCGGACGATCGGGGCGGCGAGTTCGGCGGACACGGGTGCTGGCTCGCCGCGCGCCAGGGCCGCGTTGGCCCGGCCCAGTTCGCCGTCGCCCCACGCGTACCATTCGATGCCGATACGGCCGAGATAGGCCTGTATCTCGGTTGCGGCGCGGTCTGCCCGGCTGCTTTGTGCGTCGTGAATTTCCACCGTGACCAGCGTGCCGAGTGCGGGGAACGCGCGTTCGACGGCCGCATCCTCGTCGGCGCAGGCTGCGCACAGCAGCAGCATGGCGAATGACAGGATTGCGCTCGGTTTCGGCACCCGGCGGCGCTCAGGCTGCGGCTTTGCCGGCGCGAACGCTGGTTTCGAGCAGGTCGATAAGGTCGCTGGCGACGTCGATGCCGGCGAGCTTCTGCAGCTCGCGGATGCCGGTCGGGCTCGTCACGTTGATCTCGGTCAGGTAGTCGCCGATGACGTCGAGCCCGGCAAACAAGACGCCGCGTCGCTGCAGTTCAGCGCCGACGGCCGTCGCGATCTCACGATCCCGCGCGGTCAGCTCCCGCACCTCGGGTTGCGCGCCGGCGACGAGGTTGCCGCGGTAGTCGTCCGCCGACGGCACGCGCGCGAGCACGTTCGGCGCCGGGATGCCGCCGACGAGCAGAATGCGCTTGTCCCCGGCCGAGATTTCCGGGATGAACCTCTGCGCCATCGCGAATTGCGTTTCATAGTCCGTCAGCGTCTCGAAGATGACGTTCGCATTGTTATCGTCGTTCGCGACGACGAAGATCGAGCGCCCGCCCATGCCGTATAGCGGCTTGACGACGATGCGGCCATACTCCGCGAGGAAGCGCCGCATCTCCGGGATCGAGCGCGTGATGACGGTCGTGGGGCAGAATTCCGGAAACCACGCCGTGTACACCTTCTCGTTCATGTCGCGCAGGCTCGCGGGTCGATTGATGACAAGCACGCCGGCGAGTTCGGCGCGCTCGAGAATGTAGGTCGTGTAGATGTACTCGGTGTCGAACGGCGGGTCCTTGCGCATCAGGATCACGTCGAGATCGGTCAGCGACATGTCCTCGGCGGGGCCGAGCGTGAACCAGTCGTCCGGATCGTCGGCGACCGACAGGGCCCGCCCGGTGCCGAGCGGATCGCCGTCGAGCAGCCGCAGGTCGGCCTGCTCGAAGTAGTGGATTTCATGGCCGCGCGCCTGCGCTTCGAGCAGCATGGCGAGCGAGCTGTCCTTGGCCGGCACGATATCGCCGATCGGGTCCATAACGACCCCGATGCGCAGTTTCTTCATGTCTGTCTCCGCCGTGCCCAAGTCTCAATTCTGTCCCAGACGTGCTGAAATATCACCTGCGGGCGGGTATCATCGAATAGCGTGTCGCGGGTGTTGCGCGATATCGGCGTGGGGTTAAGATTGTTGATGTGCGGTGCCAGTCCATCGAGGTTCTGCGCGTTCGGCCGCCTGATCCGACTTGCCGAGTCAATCACCATCGATCGCGTAACCCGCTTATGTTAAAAGGGAAACAATGGCTGAGATTACAGAGGCGCCGGTAGTCGCGGATGATGCTCCGAACCTCGGCGGCCTGAAAATCCTGGTTATCGATGACAGCAAGACGATTCGCCGGACCGCGGAGACACTGCTGACCAAGGAAGGCTGCACCGTGTACACCGCCGTAGACGGCTTCGACGCGCTGGCAAAGATTGCCGACCATCACCCGGACGTGATTTTCGTCGACATCATGATGCCGCGGCTCGACGGCTACCAGACGTGTTCCCTGATCAAGCACAACAAGACCTTCAAGGACACGCCGGTCATCATGCTGTCGAGCAAGGACGGTCTGTTCGATCGTGCCCGCGGCCGCATCGTCGGGTCGGAACAGTACCTGACCAAACCTTTCACCAAGGATGAGCTTCTGGGGGCGATAGCCAGCCAGGTCTCGAGTTAAACCACACGGGGGTGCGCCATGGCGCTCGTGTTGATAGTTGACGATTCACCAACCGAACAGCACGTCATCGCGAATACGCTGAAGAATCACGGCTTCGAAACGCTGGTCGCCAGCGACGGAGCCGAGGCGATCAGCGTCGCGCAGTCGAAACATCCGGACGTCATCCTGATGGACGTCGTCATGCAGGGCATGGACGGTTTCCGGGCGACCCGCGAGCTGTCGAAGGATCCCGCGACCGCGTCGATACCGGTCGTCATGGTGACGACCAAGGATCAGGAAAGCGACAAGATGTGGGGCCTGCGACAGGGGGCCGTCGAGTATCTGACCAAACCGTTCGCCGACGATGAACTCGTGGCGGCAGTGCAGGCCAACCTCAGCTGATGGCCGAAGCCCAGCCAATCGACCTGCGGTCGCTGAAAGATCATCCGTTCGACCTGCTGAAGGAAATCGAACGACGCAGCAAGTGGGCACTGGCCGGCGCGATCGGTGACGACGTCGACGTCGAGGAATGGGTCGGCATCGGTTTTCGGCTCGGAGACGAGCAATTCATCGTCTCGCGCGACCGGGTGCGCGAGGTACTGATGATCCCGCCGCTGATCACGCGCGTGCCGGGCGCAAAGTCGTGGGTCCGGGGCCTTGCCAACGTGCGGGGACATTTGCTGCCGATCATCGATTTGAACGAATTCCTCGGCGCGGGGACGAATTCCGGCAGTCGCGAATCCCGGGTACTGGCGTTGCACGGTATCGATTACCCGGTCGGCCTCATTGTCGACGAGGTTTACGGATTCCGCAGGTTTCTGGACTCGGAAAGGGCGGATCAGGTGCCGCAGACGATCGTTCCCTGCGAGCATTTACTCGATGGTATGTTCGAGCGTGGTACGGAGACCTGGCCGGTATTCAACGTTGACCGGTTACAGTCGAGCGACGATTTCCAGAACGCCGCGGCATGAACGGCGTGGGGCACAGGCGTCCGATGCGGCGAGGCCGATCGGGCCGAATTGCACAGTCAGGTAGGTAAAGAAAAATGACGAATAAAGCCAGTGGTACCCAGCACACGCCGGCCGCGGTCGGCCTGGGGCTGATTCTATTGGTCGTCGCCCTCGTGTTGTTGTTCCGCGGACCCGGCGCGGATTCCGCGTCCGGCGGGGCACTGGCGACGCTCGCCACCGCGCAGGCGACGGTCAACGCTGCGACCGGCGCGCTGGATTCGGGTTCGAACGAGAGCTATGTGCAGTTGGACACGATCGCGAAACAACTCGCGGCGAGCGACAAGACGGGGCTGACGTCGGCGCAGTCCAAGGCGCTCGCTTCACTGACTAATTACGTCGAGACTATTCGCGGCGGACAGGACGCAAGGGCCGAAGTCATGGCAGCGTCCGAGAACCTGGCCTTGCTCGTACCGACCGTCGTCGATCGCGCGAACGCGGTGGAGCAGGCGGCGATCCTGCAAAACCGACCGATCGTCACGGCGCAGCTCGAGCGCTTGCGTGTTCTCGTCGCCGGAATCAGCCGCGACGTTGCCAGCCTCGCCGCCGGCGTCGGCGATCCGTCGATACTGACGCAGGATCTGCTTGACGCGGACATGGCCAGTTCGCAGATCGTGCGTGGGTTCCAGGACGGCGATCCGGTGCTCGGACTACGTCCGGTCAGCGATGGCGAGGCGCTGGCGGCCGTAGAGGGCCTGCAGGATGCGTCGCTGCAGCTCGGCGTGTCGGTCCGCGACATGCTGGCAGCGTCGGATCAGCTCGTCGCGGAGAAGGCGCTGCGCACTCAGCTGCTAGCGGTGGCCGCGGACCTGAATCCGACGTCGGCAATGGGCGCCGGCGCAAGCGTCGGCGAGCAGACGCAGCGCAATATCGTTGCCGTGTTGATCGGCGTCGCGGCATTGCTGTTCGTCGCGATCGGCTGGATCAGCTACCGCACGCGTGACTTCCGCAAGGCGACGGTGTTGCAGGCCGAGCAGCAGGATCGCAACCAGAAGGCGATCATGCGTTTGCTTGACGAGCTTGGCAGCCTCGCGGACGGCGACCTGACGGTCAAGGCGACGGTGACGGAGGACATCACCGGCGCGATCGCCGATTCCATTAACTACGCGATCGAGGCGCTGCGCGAGCTCGTCGTCACACTGAACGACAGCGCGATCATGGTCGACGGCGCGGCGAAGCAAACCGACTCGACCGCGCAGCAGCTCGCTGAAGCCAGCGGCGCACAGTCGAACCAAATCGAGGCGGCATCCGACGCGATCATGAGCATGGCCGCGTCGATCGAGGAGATTTCGGGCAATGCCGAGCGCTCGTCCGACGTTGCGCGTCATTCAGTCGATGTCGCGCATAAGGGCGGCGATGCCGTGCGCCGCACAATCGAGGGCATGAACACGATTCGCGAAACGATTCAGGATACGGCCAAGCGTATCAAGCGCCTTGGCGAGAGTTCGCAGGAGATCGGCAATATCGTCGAGCTGATCAATGACATCGCGGATCAGACCAACATCCTCGCGCTGAACGCGTCAATCCAGGCGTCGATGGCCGGCGAAGCGGGGCGCGGATTCGCCGTTGTCGCAGACGAGGTGCAGCGCCTCGCCGAGCGGTCGGCGAATGCGACGAAACAAATCGAGGTGCTCGTCCGCACGATTCAGAGCGACACCAATGAAGCGGTCGTGTCGATGGAGCGCAGCACGACGGATGTCGTCGGCGGCGCGTTGCTGGCCGAAAACGCCGGTGCGGCGCTCGAGGAGATCGAGCAGGTATCGAACCAGATCGCATCGCTCGTGCAGAATATTTCGAGCTCTGCGCGCGAGCAGTCTGGAGCAGCGGCTACCGTCACCCGCAACATGGATCAGCTGCAGGAGATCAACAGTCAGACCGAGGCGAGCACGAGCGCGACGACGGGCTCGATTCGCAAACTCGCCGAGCTCGCCGCGCAGCTGCGCGAGTCGGTTGCTGGATTCCGGTTGCCGATGACCGAGGAGGATGCGCACGGCGGCATCGCGCCGGTCGACGACGAAATCCTGGATCGCCTCGGCGATTCGCCGTCGAGTGGTTCTGAATCAGATCAATCCGACGAGGCTTCTTACGTAGACCAGAAGACTGCCTGAGCGGTCCATATTGAAACATGCAGGAACTCGTTTCCGAATCACTTCAGATCGTCGGTGAGGAGCTGACGGTCACTCTGAACGACGTTCGCGCGTCGTTGGAGCAGTATGCCGACGGCGGTGCGACGCAGAAGTCCATCGAAAAATGCGTGCAGCTTCTGCATGCCGCGAACGGCGCGTTGCGCGTCACCGAAACATACGGCGCGAGCCTGCTCGCCGAGGAGATGGAGGGTACCTGCGAGCACCTGTCCAAGCTGCGACCGGATGACTCGCGCACCGAAGAGGTGCTGGAAGCGCTGAGTCGCGCTGCGGTTCAGTTGCCGGCGTACGTCGACATCATTATCAACGGCGGGCGCGACATCCCGCTGGTACTGCTGCCGCTCCTGAATGACCTGCGCGCCGCGCGCGGGCGGCCGCTGCTTTCCGAGAGCACGTTGCTGTTGCTGAATTTCGGCTCCGCCGACGCGCAGGAGCCCGAAATCGAGAGCCGCGGCGGTACCGGAGAGAACGTCGAGGAGGTGGCCAGACAATTGCGACCCGGGTTTCAGCTGGCTCTGCTCGGCTGGATCCGCGGCGACGACCCGCAGGGCAACCTGACGAAGATCGGCGATTGTGCCGAGCGACTCAAGAAAGCGGCGTCGGCTCGCGAGGTGCATCAGCTTTGGTGGGTGGTCGGCGGCGTTGTCGAGGCCTTGCTCGACGGCGGGCTCGAAAACAGCGTATCGGTCAAGCGGCTGCTGGGCCAGGCTGATCGTGAGATGAAGCGTTTGTTCACGATCGGCGAGGACAGTTACAAGGACAAGCCGCCGACCGAACTCGTCAACAACCTTCTTTACTATATTGCGCGCGCCCCCGCCGCCGGTGTGCGCGTCGGCGCGATTCGTGCGGCGTTCAACCTGTCCGAGCTGATGCCCGGCGACGATCAGGTCGAAGAGGCGCGAGAGAGCCTTGCGGCGCCGAGCCAGCGATTGATGACGACCGTCGCGGAAGCGATCCGGGACGATCTCGCGCGCGTCAAAGACGTTCTCGACATATACGTGCGCACCGGCATGCAACATGTCGAGGAACTCGTGCCGCAGATCGAGCTGCTGAAAAAAATTGGTGACACTCTCGGCGTGCTCGGTCTCGGCGATCTGCGCGAGACGATTCAGCTCAAGCGCGGCGAACTGCAGGACATCATCGATTCCGGGCAACAGGTCGAGGAGAACGTCCTGCTGGACATGGCCTCGGCGTTGCTCTACGTCGAAGATCATCTGGACGAGCGTCTCTTTGGCCTGATTCGTCCGCCCGATGCCGGCGACGAGGACGAAGAGCCCACCGACACCGAGTTTGACCAGGTGCGGGAGGCCGTGATGCGCGAATGCGGCGTCAACCTGTCGCGCGTCAAGGATGCGGTCGCCATGGTGCTCGAGCGACCCAACGAAGCCGCGGTGCTCGACGCTGTCCCGGCGCATCTGAGCGGAATTACCGCGGGCCTGATGATCCTGGAGAAAAACGATGCGGTGTCCGTAGTCGAGGACATCGGCGAAGTCATCGGTGATCTGATCCAGAGCGGGTACACCAGCGTGGATCAGCATCAGCTCGACCTGCTGGCGGATGCGATCGTCAGCCTTGAGTATTACATGGAGACGCTGCAGAACGGTCGCAAGGAACCGATCTACATGCTGGACAACGCGCGCGAATGCCTCCGCGCGCTGAAGGACGCCGAGCCGTCGGCCGTGCCGCAGATTGGCAGCGAACGGGAAACGTCGGGCCTTACTACGACGATGCAGGTCCCGGACTACTCCTCCACGCAGCTCGTCGCGGCGACGCAGGTCATCCCCAGCATGGCCGAGACGCCGGCGGGCGGCGAGCAGCGCATCGACCCCGAACTGATCGAGCTGTTCATTGAGGAAGCCGGTGAGGAAATCGAGTCGATTCGCAAAGCGTTTCCTTTATGGGAACAGGACGACGGCCGCGGCGACATGCTGGCGCAGATCCGGCGATCATTTCATACGCTCAAGGGCAGCGGCCGAATGGTCGGCGCCGAGCTCATCGGTGAATTCAGCTGGCGTGTCGAGGATTTATTGAACCGGCTGATCAACGGGACGCTCGAACGGACGCCGGAGATCGTCGACTGTGTGAGTCGCGCCACCGAAGCGCTGCCGGAATTGCTGGAGCAACTCGAGGCGGGCGCCGAACTCACGTCTGACATCGACAGCGTCATGCAGGATGCCCACGCGCTCGCGCATGGCGGACCGGCTGCTGCTGAAGCGGATGACGCAGAGGCGGAAGCGGACGCAGCGTCGGATACCTCGATCGTGTCGCCCGAGGAAATGGACGAACTCGGCCTCGAGGCCGCCGAGCCCGAGCCCATCGATCCGGCGCTGATGGAGATCCTGTCCAAGGAAACCGGCACCCACCTCGAGGTCATTCTGCGATTCGTCGGCGATGCGGCCGAAACCGTTTCGCCGTACCAGGTCGACGAGGAACTGCACCGCGCGTGCCACACCCTGCACGGCAGCGTTACGATGGCCAACGCTGCGGCTGCAAGTGCCGTCACCGGTCCGCTGAACCAGATGATCCGCCGTGCATTCGATCACGACGTGCCGGTCGATGAAAGCGCCATTGTTGCCTGCGCCGACGCGGTCGAGGCGATCGCGGAGATCGTCAGCTGTCTCGGCGGCGGCGGCGACGAGCTGCCGGACACGCAGGAACTGCAGGCGCGTCTCGAGCAGATCGACGCGACGATCGAGGAAGCCGCGGCTCTCGCCGAAGCGCATGCGCAAGCGGATGAGTCGATTCCGCCCGGTGTGATCGCTGCCGACGCCGAAGAGCTCGACGCCGAAGAGCTCGACCCCGAGGAGGACCTGATCGCCGAGGACGAGCTGATCGGCGAGGAAAGCGAGGCGCCGGCCGAGCTTGCCGAGGAAGAGCAGGCCGAGGAAGAGCAGGCCGAGGAGGCCGTCGTCGAGGCGGTCGAACCTGCGCTCGACACGGCTCTCGATCCTGCCATCGATCCCGAAATTGTTGAGATCTTCTCGGAAGAAGCGACCGAAATTCTCGATGCGATCGAAGCGGCGCTGGCGAGCAGCAGCGACCAGCAGCTGGACGACGCTTCGCTTGGCGAACTCCAGCGGCACCTGCATACATTGAAGGGCGGCGCGCGGCTCGCGGGCCTGATGGCGATGGGCGATCTCAGTCACGATCTCGAAACGCTGCTCGTGCGTTTCGCCGGCGGGGCGGTCGAGCAGAGTCCGGAGCGCTTCGATGTCG
>JBPCXI010000080.1:0-8584 GCA_051008895.1 Gammaproteobacteria bacterium
TAAAGAGAGTGACCGAATCGGGGTCATGGCGACCGGTCTGCGCGCGCTCGGTGCGGTGGTCGAAGAGCGTCCGGACGGGGCGCTGATCCGCGGCGGACGGCTCACCGGCGGCGACGTCGACAGCCATGGCGACCATCGCGTCGCGATGGCGTTTGCTATCGGTGCCGCGGCGGCCGACGGCGCGTTCCGTATCCGGGACGCCGCGAACGTCGCGACATCGTTCCCCGGCTTCGTGCCGGCCGCGCGCGCGGTCGGCCTGGACGTGAGCGAGGCCGACGGTGTCTAGTCGCCGCACGGCAGTTGCGCGGGACTCGAGCGGGCGTGACGCCGCGCCGGTCATTGCGATCGACGGTCCCGGGGGTGCGGGCAAGGGCACGATCAGCCGCAAGGTGGCGGCCGCGCTCGGCTGGCATTTGCTCGACAGCGGCGCGCTGTATCGGCTGGTCGGCCTCGACGCGTCGACCGAGGGCGTCGATCTGGCGGATGCGGCGCGCGTCGCGGAGCTGGCCCGGAGCCTCGACGCGAGTTTCGATCCGACAGCCGCGGACGGCACCGTGTTGCTGCGCGGGCGGGACGTCACCGACGCGATCCGTACCGAGTCCGCCGGCGTGGCTGCGTCGCGGGTGGCCGTGCTACCGGAGGTCCGCGCCGCGCTGGTCGAGCGCCAGCGGTCGTTTCGCGAACCCCCCGGTCTGGTCGCGGACGGGCGGGATATGGGCTCGGTTATATTTGCCGACTCGCCACTCAAGATTTTCCTGACGGCAAGTGTCGAGGAGCGCGCCCTGAGGCGATATAAGCAGTTGAAAGACAAGGGTATTGATGTTAGCCTCTCGGCCCTTTCCGGGGAGATGGCCGAACGTGATCGGCGTGATGCCGAACGCTCTGTCGCGCCGCTGACCGCCTGTGATGACGCCAGGATGCTGGATACGACGTCGATGAGCATCGACGAGGTCGTGTCCGCAGTGCTGGCTTGGGCCGCCGAAACGTTTGGCGTCGCCGGGAAAGAATGACGATCGAGGTTGATGGATTAACCTCGGATATTTTTTAACAATTTTCGGCAGGATGCTGAAAAGATAGGAAACATTGGGACGCCTACGGGTGTATTTAATATAATGACCGAAAGTTTTGCTGAATTATTCGAAGAGAGTATCGCCAGTCAAAAAATCAAGCCCGGTACCATTCTCACCGGCAATGTCATAGAAGTTTCACCTGAGGTCGTCATCGTCAGTGCCGGCCTCAAGTCAGAAGCCGTCATCCCCGCCAGCCAGTTCCGCAACGAGAACGGCGACCTCGAGGTCGAGGTCGGCGATGACGTCGAGGTTGCGCTGGACGCGGTCGAGGACGGTTTCGGCGAGACTCGCCTGTCCCGTGAGCGCGCGAAGCGCGCCAGGACCTGGGAAGAGCTCGACGACGCGTTCCAGAACAGCAAGATCGTCAACGGCGTGATCAACGGTCGCGTCAAGGGCGGCTTTACGGTCGAGATCGACTTCGTTCGTGCGTTCCTGCCAGGCTCGCTCGTCGACATGCGCCCGGTCAGAGACCCGTCGTATCTCGAAGGCAAGCAGCTCGAGTTCAAGGTCATCAAGCTCGACCAGCGACGCAACAACGTCGTTGTGTCGCGCCGCGCGGTCGTCGAACAGGAATACAGCGCCGAGCGCGAGCAGTTGCTGTCGACGCTGAAGGAAGGCGCGATGGTCAAGGGCATCGTCAAGAATCTGACCGACTACGGTGCGTTCGTCGATCTGGGCGGCATCGACGGCCTGCTGCACATCACCGACATGGCGTGGAAGCGCGTCAAGCACCCGTCCGAGGTCGTCGCCGTCGGCGACGAGGTCGAGGTCAAGATTCTGCGCTTCGACAAGGAGAAAACGCGGGTCTCGCTCGGCATGAAGCAGCTCGGCGCCGATCCGTGGGATGCCATCGCGCGGCGTTATCCGCCGAATACGCGCCTGATCGGTAAAGTCACGAACATTGCCGACTACGGCTGTTTCGTCGAGATAGAGGAGGGCGTCGAAGGACTCGTCCACGTGTCCGAGATGGACTGGACGAACAAGAACGTCAATCCGTCCAAGGTCGTCACGGTCGGTGAGGAAGTCGAAGTCATGGTGCTGGAGATCGACGAGGAGCGTCGCCGCATCTCGCTCGGCCTGAAGCAATGCACGTCAAATCCGTGGGCCGAGTTTTCCGCGGCCTACAACCGTAACGATCGGGTCACCGGGACGATCAAGTCGATCACCGATTTCGGTGTCTTTATCGGCTTGCCGGGTGGCATCGACGGCCTGGTTCACTATTCGGACATATCGTGGGACCAGCCGGGCGAAGAGGCGGTGCGCAAGTACAAGAAGGGTGACGAGCTCGAGGCGGTCGTGCTGGCGATCGATCCGGATCGCGAGCGCATTTCGCTCGGCATCAAGCAGCTCGATCAGGATCCGCTGTCGAAGTTCCTGGCGGATCATCCGAAGGGCAGCATCGTGACCGGCAAGATCACGGAGGTCGACGCCCGCGGTGCGCTGGTCGAAATCGAAGGTGGTATCGAAGGTCAGCTGCGCGCGAGTGAATTGGCGCGTGATCGGGTCGAAGATGCGCGTACGGTGCTGAAAGTTGGCGAGGACGTCGAAGCGAAGTTCATCGGCATGGACCGGAAGACGCGGGTTCTGTCGTTGTCCATCAAGGCCAAGGAGGCCCACGACGAGGCTGCTGCTGTCGAAAGTTACAAGTCCGACACGGAATCGACGAGCGGTGCGGGCACGAGCCTGGGCGATCTGCTGAAAGAGAAGATATCCGGCGGCTCGGATTGACGACTCACCGACGCTCGGCGCAGGTCGTGGCTCGAATGGGGTGATCCTGACTGGTTGGCGCTGCCGGCCGGCAAGAATTGGGGAGAATTGTCTTGGCAATGACGAAATCGGAACTGATCGAGGTGATCGCGCGCAAGCAGAAACATCTTCCGGCCAAAGATGTTGAGCTTGCGGTCAAGCACCTGCTGGAATTGATGAGTAACTCGCTGGCCGCGGGGCAGCGCATCGAGATCCGGGGCTTCGGCAGTTTTTCTCTGCATTACCGGCCGCCGCGGATGGGTCGAAACCCGAAGACCGGCGAGGCCGTCGCACTGTCGGGCAAGTATGTCCCTCATTTCAAGCCGGGCAAGGACCTGCGCGAGCGCGTCAACGAGAATCGCAACGTGCCGATTCGCAGTTAGCAGGCGCTCCGCCGCGAGCGGAAGATCAAGAACGGCGTCGGATCAGGTCCGGCGCCGTTTTTTTGTTTTAGAATGACCGCTATTCCCGCCGCCGTCTGCGCGGCTTTGCCTGGAAGTCGACTATGTTGCGCAAGCTCCTCCTGATGATCGTCGTGGGTATCGGCCTGGCGCTCGCGATCGCATTCGCGGCCATGAACGAGGGCGTTATCGAGCTGGAATTGGGGTTCATGGCAACCGAGGTGCAGAAGTCTCTCGCGCTTACCGGCGCGTTCGGCGTCGGTTGGCTATTCGGTCTGTTCTGCACCGGCCTGGTTCTGCTCAAGTCGGTTGGCGAGCGGCGCAAGCTGCGGCGATCGCTGAGTCTCGCGGAGGCGGAGGTCCGGAACCTGCGCAGCATGCCGATACAAGATGCCGAGTGAATCGACGTTTCTGCTCGCGGGGCTGCTGTTCCTGGCGGCCGCGCTAGGCTACGTATTCGCGAGATTCGGGGACGAGCAGGACGAGGACGAGGCGGCGGATCAGCTGAGCTCGGATTACCTGAAGGGGCTGAACTACGTCCTGAATGAGGAGCCCGATCGGGCGGTCGAGCTGTTCACGAAGATGGCCGAGCTCGACGACGAGGCGCTCGAGACGCATTTCGCGCTGGGCAGCCTGTTCCGCAAGCGTGGTGAGGTCGATCGGGCGATCCGGGTGCATCAGAACCTGATGGCGCGACCGAGCCTGGGACAGGCGCACAAGGAGCAGGCCGAAGGGGCGCTGGCCGAGGACTATCTGAGCGCCGGGCTCTTCGACCGCGCCGAGGCGCTGTACCGAAAGCTCTGCGACGCGCCCGAGTTTCGCATCAAGGCGCGACAGCAGCTGCTGCGCATCTACGAAGTCACCCGCGACTGGGACAAAGCCATAGAAGTTCAGGCCGAGCTCGACCGGTTGCAGAAGGGCGGCAAGAACGGCGGCAAGAATAGCGGCAAGAATGGCGGCCCCTCGCCGTCGCAGGTCGCACACTACTATTGTGAGTTGGCCGAGCAGGCGCGCGCGGAACAGGATGTCGTGCGTGCGCGTGAGATGCTCAAGCGTGCCGATGGCTGCCGCAATAAGACCGTGCGTAGCCTGCTGATACGCGCCGACATCGAGCACGAGGTGGGCAAGCACAAGGAGGCCGCGCGGTTGTATCGCAAGGTCATCGCGCAGGCGCCGAACCTGCTGGTCGACGTGCTGCCGCGCCTCGCTGCCGCGTATCGCGCGCTCGGCGACGATAAGGCGCTCGGCGCCTATCTCGGCAAGCTCGTCGCGAGTGACGAGGCACACACGGCGGCGATTGCGATGGTGACCGTGCGTGAGGCGGATGTCGACGACCCGGCGGCGCTCGACGCGCTCGTTCGGTTTGTCGCGGCCGATCCGACATTGGGCCAACTGGTCGGTGTTGACCGGATCGAGCGCGCTGCTGTGGACGAGCGTGCCGCAATCCTGGACGACGTGCGTAATGCGTTGCGCTCGATCGTCGCGTCGAAGCCGGCGTACCATTGCAGCGAGTGCGGTTACTCATGCCTCGGACTGCAGTGGCAGTGCCCCGGCTGCCGTGCGTGGGAAACCGTGCGCCCGGAAGTCCGCATTCGCCTGACCTGATCCCGGGTCTTTCAGTTCGTTCCTGTAAGTTTCTCAGCTTACGCATGCCTGACGCGTGGCCTAGGCTTGTCTGTGACGGCGCGAAAACAGATTTGCAACGGCGCCGTCCAATCAGACGAAAGGAGAGTCTCATGAAGAAATCGCTACTCGCGATCGTGTGCGCGGTATTGCCTGCAGGTCTGCTGGCCGGTCCCGTGGATCTGAACACCGCCAATGCCGAAACGATTGCGCGCGAACTCAACGGCGTCGGTAGCGCTCGTGCGCAGGCTATCGTCGACTACCGCAACGAGTTCGGCGCGTTCGAGTCCGCGGACGATCTGCTCAATGTCACGGGTATCGGCCGTCACATTCTCGACGTGAACCGCACCAATATTCTGCTCGAAAAACGGGCGGACTAAAGAGCGCCTAACGAGCGGATGGGTACGTGTCGGGCCATACGTGGCGCCATAAAGCCCCGTTTTTCGGGGCTTTTCTATGCCAAAAAATTGACCCGGAGGTGACCAGAGTCTGACCTTGAAAGACAAGAACGGTTTACGGCGTTGGCCTATCGTTTACCGCAGTTACATTGACAAGGGCAGAACAATGCACGGACGACCTAAGCTGGGTAAACATCGAATGGTGACGGTGGCGACGCGGATAGAGCCGCAGGAAATCGAGCGGCTCAAGTCGCTGGCAGGAGAGTGTCAACTATCGGTCTGCGCGTATTTGCGCGAATTGATTCGCATGGAAATTGGTCGCGCCGACCGGTCCAGCGAGCGGTCTGAAGATCGCCCCGCGACAGGATATAACGGTGATTCACCGAAACTGGGATTGGCTGTTTAGTCACTCCGGGACCGAATAAGCCAGAACGACTAAGTCAGAAAGAAAAGGCTATCTCCCCCCAAGACCTCGAGACCGCTGCGGCGGTCTTTTTTTTTGTGCGGGAGGCTTAGAACAGCGTCGCGACGTCGAAGCCCGTCGACACCGTTACGGTAATCGCCAGGATCCGCAGCAGGCGTCGCTGCGATGCATCAAGATCATCGATGCGCTCTTCGAGCGCCTTGACCTGCGCGCGGACATGGTCGGCACCGCCAGCGACGGTGGCCCGCGACCGGGCCTGGACGCCGAGCGCCAGCGCGGTGGTGGTGGCCCCGGCGACGGCGGTCGTGCGGCTTAGCTTGGCCAGAAAATCGCGTCTGTTCATCAGCTTGAGTCCCGTATCGGCGTCTCGCGCCGGTAACAACAATGGGGCAATTATACCGTCAATAAGCCGGTTGACTTGGCCACTGCAGATTTGTGATTATATACGGGCGTTTAACATAATTAACTATAATAGATTCTGCGTTTTGTCTTTAAGCTCTTGATTCCTTGCCGCGCTGTAGCTTAGCCTTGGGTTTCACCCAGGCGACTACCGATGACGCAAACTTCGTTGGCCGGCCGGGTAATACAAGACTGTGTTTCGTTCGCACCGCGTGGCTTGCCCCAGCCTGTCGCGCGGCCTGTTCTATTGCCGTGAGAAGAATCAATAAATGCATGGTGCCAACAAAACCCTCGTCAATATCCTCTTCGGACTCGTCGTTGCCGCCGTCGTCGGCATAACGCTCGGCTCGGCCCGTGCCGACGGTCTCGATCGCGGGGCGGCCATGACGCCGCCCGATGACGTCTCGCAACATTCGACGAGATTCTGAAGACCGGCTCGAGAAGTCGTCGCTAACCCGTTGATCTGAAATCGCCGGCATCGTCGGCGACGCGTTCGCCGTTTACATTACACCGATGTAATCTCGCGGACACGCTCTCGCAGGTCGTCGGGGGCTATAGTGAGTTCAACTTCATCGGGTTCCCCCCTTGCCCGATACCACACCGAAAAACCCCGTTCCTCCAAGCGGGGTTTTTTGTATCCGGGAAATGGGGTCGATCCGAAATTTCCACTGCTCGATCTTCGAGAAATTGCTGTTCGATCCCATTTTCCTTTTCGCTGCGGCGGAGCGACGATTCCGGGGTTGAACGGCGACATCGGCCCGAAAGCGAATGCTTAGAGCAAGCTCGTTTTATGTCAAACACCCGACTAACGGATCAGTCAATTTCGCACTGACGCCTCGATTGTTTTCGATGCTATATTGAAACTAATAAGCCCTGACCGATGACGCAACACCGCCAGGGACTGAAACAAACAACGTGTCCGCAGTACCCTGGAGCAAAGGTGTCATGTCAATGCACCAATCACTACTCGCAATTGTCTTGGCGTTTTTCGCCGCCGCAACTCACGGCGCTACTGTCGTGTACGACACCCTCAGCGATACGACTGGCCCAGCTGGCGTGTCATACAATATTGGCGTGCCGCCATCGTCAGCCGCACCTCCCAGATCGACCGCCATGCGATTTGTGCCGAGCGAGGGTGGGTTCCTGACCGCGATCGACGTATATCTGTCGGAGCATATTGGAACTGATTGGTCAGTGTCGGCGTCAGTTTATCCAGATGTAGGAGGGCGGCCCGGTCAGAGCGCTCTCGAATCAGTTTCGTATACCGGAGGAACAGCCTGGTTTGCTGGAGCACTCTCGCTCGTGGCTTCCGGCACGACCTGGCTTGATCCTGCCGAGGCATATTGGCTTGGGATTGCGCCGGAAACAGAGGGTATGTTCGTTGGCTGGCAAAGAAGTCAGCTTGCTACACCAGGGTCGAATAAGGCGCAAACATTTGCTGAGCTAGATGGATTCTGGTTCATCATTCTTCCAGACGATAATCAAGCGGGATTTCGTATGTCCGTCAACACCGCCATCCCCATTCCCGCTGCAGTCTGGCTTTTTGGCTCAGCGCTCGGTTTGCTGGTCTGCACGAAGCGGAGAAATGCCTGACTCGGGAAACGGGGTCGCGGGAAATGGGCTCGAACCGAAATTTCTACTGCTCGATCTTCGAGAACATGCGGTTCGACCCTGTTTTCTTAGGTCTCTGTCTTTTCGGGTAACGCAATGGGCGGAATAGTCTGGTTGGCGTCGTATCCGAAGTCGGGGAACACCTGGATCAGGGCGTTCCTGGGCAACTACCTCGCCAATGCTGACAAGCCCGTATCGCTGGCGCGCTTGTCCTTGTCGCGGGAATTCCTCTCGGCGGGGCATTCGACAATCTATAGCAAATTCTCCAGCAAGAACGTCGCGGACATGAGCGACGAGGAGCTGGCAGAGATCCGCCCGCAAGCCCACCGATCGCTCGCGTCTCAGCGCGCCGGTCGGGTGTTCGTAAAGTGTCATTCTTTTCTCGGCGATATATTCGGCGTTCCGGCGATAACGGGCGACGTGACCGCCGGCGCGATTTACGTCGTGCGCAATCCCCTGGATGTGTGCTGTTCTTTCGCTCGACACATGGGCAGCTCCGTCGACGATACGATCGAGTTGATGAACTCGGAGGGCGCGCGATTAGTAGGCACTCCGGAGGCGCACGGTCAGAAATTCGATCATGCTCCTGAATACATGCATTCCTGGTCGGAGAATGTCAGGAGTTGGACGGAGGTCGAGTCGGCGAAAATCTGTGTCCTGCAATACGAAGACCTGTTGTTGGATCCGGCTGCGAATTTCGCGAGAGTGATTCGCTTTCTCGACATGGATCTCGACGACGAGAGGCTTGCCAGGTCGATCAGTTTTTCGTCGATCGAAAAACTGCGAAAGCAAGAGAGCGAGGAGGGATTCGCCGAGGCCTCGCCGCATACGGACGGATTCTTCGGGCAGGGCACCGCCGGACAATGGGAGGAGGTCCTGACGAACGACCAGGTGCGCAGATTGGTCGACAAC
>JBPCXI010000081.1:0-5653 GCA_051008895.1 Gammaproteobacteria bacterium
GTGCAGGGCGACACGTTCGCCCAGATACGTCGGGATCTGTCCGAACGAATCGCAGCTGATACGGATGGCGAGGCGCGTGAATCGCGGACGGAGTGGGACTTGCGCTGGAGTATCGGTCGCAGTGAGACGGAATTCGGCTGTGCTGTCGATAGCGTTGATGTTCGCCTTGATGTGTCACACCTGTTGCCGCGCCTGGAAGCTCGGAATTCGTTGCCGGCGGAGGTCAAAGATGCGTGGGATGCCTACGCGGACACGTTGCTCGAGCACGAACTTCGGCACCGCAGACTGGCCGTCGAGGCCACCCGCGCGCTTGAAATGCGGTTGCTGGGGATGCCTGATTCCACCACCTGCGAGCGCCTCTCGGCCGCTGCGGATGACATCGCTGCGGACCTGACCGGCGTTGCGCGGCGTCGCGAACGGCAATTCGACGCGACCGCGCGCGAGCGGCTAAACTTTGCGACTTATGAAATTCTCAGATAACAGCGGTCGCCGAATTCGACTTGTCGCATTGCTGGCGTTGGCGGCGGCGATGATTATCGGTTGTTCGCAGGAGCCGCCGCGTCGAATCGGTGTCATCTACTTCGTGCACGGCGGGTTCGACGAGTACGGGCCCAAGTCGTCGTGGAACGCGACGATGCAGATTTTCGGCTACGACCCGCACAGCACGGTGTATCAGCGCGTGATCTGGAACGATAAGGCGTGGCCGATGCTGCTGCGCTTCGGCAACGCGCCGAAGGAGCGGGGCAAGTACTCATTCGAATACGAGCGAATCGGCGGGCCCGACCCGGCCAACGATCTGACGCGATTGCGCTATCGGCAGCTGCGCGAGAATCTCGAATCGCGGCAGGCCAGCCTCGGCGTCGAGTTCATCGTCGACTACGCGAGCTGGATCTCGGAGGATCCCGCGTATCACGTTTATCCGCGCTCTCTTTATAACCCCGGTGTCGACGGCGGCAGCGTGCTGACGTACTGCGGCAGCAAGACGGACGGGGGCGTGCCGCCGGACAATACCTGGGCAGGCTGCGAACCCGAGCGCTACAACACCGACGGCACGGTCGAACGGCTGCTCGCTGCCGGCGTCGACGAGATTATTTTCGTCGACATGACGACGTCCGGCGTGCGTTTCTTCAAGACGTTCGATGCGGTCAATCTCGCGCGCCAGGTCGTCAACGCGCATAACCGTAATACCGGTGCGAACGTCGGCGTTTACTGGGTCAACGACCCGACGGACCTGATGGCGGAGTCGTACCCGACCGAGCCGGTGGGCTGGACCCGCTCGCTAGGTGCGCCGGAGCAGGACAGGCAAGTGTCGATCAAAGGTCGTCCGAACCCGATCTCGGACAATCCGCGCCTGGCGGGATTTCACGTCAACGGTATTGAGAAGCACTTTCGCGACGACGTCGATCTCGCGAAAATGGGCGTGATGCTGATCAACCATGCAACGCGGAATCTCAATCAGCTCTACGACCCGAAGATTAACGATACGGTCGTGCTGAACCAGAACATCAAGACCGAGCTGCTGTATCGACACGGTGGACTCGTCGCTGACAACATCGTCGGCGCGTGGATGGGACGCAAGCAGGCCAACCCGGCGATCGAGGCGAAGCCGCCGACATTCAGCCAGCTCGAGCGTACGCGCGAGATGCGCGGCGAGAACCTCGGCGAAGCGTGGCTCTATGAGACCGACGAAGAACTGCCGGGCGGCGAGTGGGGGTATCGCTACTGGGAGGCGCTGGAGCATCTGAAAGAGCAGGGCGTCGAGCACATCGTGATTGCGTTCCCGCAGATCATGGTCGACTCGGTGCTGAACATGGTCGAGCTGCCTAACCAGATGGCGAAAGAGATTGGTTTTCGCAACTGGGCCTACATCGACGCGCCGGACTTCGATACGTATCCGGAAGTCGGACATCCGTTCGCCGACTACTGGGGCATCTGGGTGGATCGAAGCTGCGCGACGCCGGACGGCGGGGAGGGCGAATGCTGCTTCGTGATGGGCGGCTGTGCCGACGGCCGCCCGTACCCGCCGCCGCGGCAGGCGGCGGCGAACGAGTCGCGGGACGATCTCGATCCGTCGCTGGCTTTCGCTGTGTCTGAGTACGGGCACCTCGGCTATAACCCGGCGCACGGACCGCCGGATCCGGAGACGCCCGTGCAGCAACAGTATCGTGGCACCTGGGCGACGTGGACGCCGCCGAACGACGACCCGGCCGTTGCCGCGTTTTTAGCCGACATGGTCGTCTGGTTTCTGGACCAGCCGCGGTCCGACTGGGCTGCGCGGCCGGCGGCCATCCTCCCGATTCACGATGCAGCCCGGGATTGAATGCCTGCTGACGCTTACAGGTTCATCGCGGTGTACAGCACGACGCCGAACAGGCTCAGGCTGAGGCCTGTGACGTAGGCAAGGTAAAGTACGAAATATTTCAGCGACGTCGCGAGCCAGCCTTGCTGGTAGACGCGACGCATCGCAATCAGCAGGTATAACGCGATATAGCCGCTGACGATCATCGAAATGACACGCCATGCGGTCGCGTTCCATTCGACGAGCGCGCCGAGCTTGTAGACGATCAGCAGCACGGTCAGCACAAAGAAACCGAAGGCGTGGTAATGCACGAAGAACACGAGGTGTTCGACGTAGTAACGCTTCGATAGCGGGTATAGCAACTTCATCACCAGCGCCAGTACCGGAATGAAGAACACCATCATGATCGGGATGTTGTCGACCGCCGCGCGTTCCAGTGACTCGCCGCTGTCCGCGGTCACTTTCCTGCAGGCCTCGTAACCACGCTCGCGCCAGAACTCCGACCAGCGCGCGCTGTCTCCCCGCAGGATCGCCTCGCAGCCCCCTTCCTGCGCGATGATGATGTTCGTGTCCTCGGTCTGGCCCGCAGCCTCGATGCGCTCGCGTTCGGTTGCCGGGTCACCCCAGGACACACGTAAGCCCTGGTCGGTGATTGCGGCGACGATGAAGAACAGCACGCTGGCGGTCAGGTAGAGTCGCAGCGGTGTGATGTAGCGGGCACGCCGGCCGGCGAAGTAGTCGGCGGTGATCAGCCCGGGCCTGAACAGCAAAGGGACCAGGCTTCGCCACGCCTTCGAGTCCAGGTCGAAGGCTTCTTCGACGAGTTCCGTCATAACCTGCCAGAACGACAGAGCCGGAACTCGCGCACGCTGCCCGCAGTTGGAGCAGAAGTTGCCTGCGAGCGGCGTCGCGCAATTCAGGCAGGCTTGTGACGCGTCACTCGTTCTGTCCGGCGTGGACGCGGCCATCGATACCTCGGCGTTCCGGCGGCGGTGGGCTGAGTATATCGCTTAAGCGCAATCGCCATGACAAAAAGGCCGGCCCGTCTTGCGACGGACCGGCCCGGGGGTGCTCGAGAAATCGAGAGCGGCGCTAAACCTTGCTTCGGGCGACTAGGTCTTGGGTCGTTTAGGGTTGCGGCTGGTCCAGCGGCCTTCGCTGGTCATCAACTCGATGTTGTTGCGTTTGCTCAGGCAATACGCTTTAAGCTGCGTGTCGCCGTCCGACAGGTTGAACCAGGCTTCGTACGCGTTGCCGCGCGCGCGGATGCTCTTGAGACGCGTGCTCACTTCCGCGCCCTGCTCGTCGGCGATCGCGCCCTTGCAGGCCTTGACGGCGTTGTCGGCGCTGGCGAATGCGCTCGGTGAAAGTGCGATGGACGCCAAGACGGTTGCGGCGACGGCCAGGGGTAGTTGAAATCTGCGAGTATCCATTTCTCGATCTCCGTGTGCGATAACTGCGGTAGTCAGCAGTGTTTACGCATCCCCGACGCGCATGGATCACTCGGATCGGCCATTTGACACGCCGAGCGGCGGCTTCATTATTCTTTCGCGGGTTCTTCCCGGATCATCGCGAGCGTCAGCCCGTTGGCCTGAAGGTATTCAAGATTGAGGCCGATGCCCTCGGCGGATTTAACCAGCTTGCGTTTGATCGCCCAGGTGCTGATCAGCGGCGGCATCCAGAAGTCAGGTTCGAATTCCGCATCGTGAGTGACTATCGTGCCATCGTCCGTCGGCTCGATCGTCCAGCGCGACTCGTAGAACCGGAAGTCGCTGCGCTCGGGGATGATTTCGGTGCGAATCTCCGTGTTTGGCACGCCCTCGATCCGCTCGACCTTTTCCGCCTTGCGACAGAAAAACAGCACGCAGGCTTCGATGCGCGTATAACCGAGAAGCTCGCCCGGCACGTCGCTGGGGACGAAACGCGTCTCGCCGATCCCGCCGGAGATCTTGTGGAAGTTGTCGAAATCCATCAGTGTCGCGAAGATGAATTCCGGCGACGCGTCTATGCGGCTGACGCCGTGAACGTGATAGCGGCCGTCTTTCTTGGTGACAACTGCGTCGAGAATCTCGACGGCGGTCGCGCCGGCGCTCGCGAGCAACGCGAGAGAAATCAATATGAATCGGGTCGTTCTCACTTACACTCCGGTTCTGGCGGCGAGAATCACTTCAGCGCATAAAGATGACCCCGACGGTACCGATACATTCACCCTGCATGAACATCTGCATCATCAACGCAGAGTCCGGCTATTGCCAGGGCTGCTTCAGGACGATCGAGGAAATCTCAGAGTGGTCGAAGCTGCCGCCGGATGACCGGGCAAGAATCATTCAACAGCTCGAGCGCCGCCGTCAAGAGTCGGGTGACTGATTGAAAAAAATGGGGACATTCTGCTTTTTCAGAAAAAGCAGAATGTCCCCATTTTTTCCCCGAGCGGTGAACGGGGCGGATGCGCTAGCCGGAACCGAAGAACAGCAGGCGAGTCAGCGTCGTGTAGCCGCCTTCGACTGCCATCATGCCGACCAGGACCAGCAGGAACGCCGGCGGCAGCAGGATTGCATAGATCAGCGCCATGCGTTCCCAGGCCATGTGCATGAAGATCGCAACGATCAGGCCGGCTTTCGCCCACATGAACGTGATGATCAGGATCCAGCGCAGGTAACCTTCGAATTGAAAATAATCGACCGCGTAGGAGAAGCCGCTGAGCACGAACAGCAGCCCCCAGATCTTCAGGTACAGGCTGATCGGGTGATGCTGGCTGGTATCTACCGTGCCGGCCTCGGATGAACTGACTTCGGATGACATGCTGACCCCTTACCAGAGATAGAAGAACGCGAAGATGAAGACCCAGACCAGGTCGACGAAGTGCCAGTACAGGCCGGTGATCTCGACGATCTCGTAGCCCCGGCTCTCGTAGTCGCCGCGCAGGACCTTGAACGCGACGACGAGCAGGTAGATGACGCCGCCGGTGACGTGCAGCCCGTGGAAGCCGGTGATCATGAAGAACGCGGAGCCGAACTGCGGTGCGCCGAACGGGTTGCCCCACGGCCGCACGCCTTCCATGATCAGCTTCGTCCACTCGAACGCCTGCATGCCGACGAACGACGCACCAAACAGCGCGGTTACCAGCATCAGAATCGCGGTCTTCTTGCGGTCGCGTCGATAACCAAAATTCACCGCCATCGCCATCGTGCCGCTCGAAGTGATCAGGATGAATGTCATGATCGCGATCAGGATCAGCGGGATGTCCTGTCCGAACATGTGCAGCGCGAACACCTCGCTGGGAATCGGCCACGGCACCGTCGTTGACATGCGGACCGTCATGTAGCCGGTCAGGAAGCACGAGAAGATGAACGT
>JBPCXI010000082.1:0-10143 GCA_051008895.1 Gammaproteobacteria bacterium
TCCTCGAAGGCACGCACGATGTTGACGCGGGGAGCACTCTTCGCGAGCCGCTTGAACAACGCCGCCAGTCCCTCGCGGCCCTCGTGAGTCTGGGGATTGTGCTGAATGTATTTGTCGGGATTGATGACCGCCACGGCAGCGGGATCGCCGGTTTCGATGCCTTTGAGCAGAGCGCGAATTTTGTCCTTTCTTGCCGCCGTCATGGGCTCGCTCGTTTCGGCTTCAACCTTGCCGCGGGAATATGCAGCGGCGTCTTGTCGTTGATCCTGCCCAGCCATTCGCCGGCGCTCATGCCGCCGAATTTCCGCTTCAGGAACAGCGCGTCGGACTGCGTCATCGTATGCTGGAGCCCGCCGGGCAGGAACGTCGCCCATTCCTGTCCGATGTATTTATCGCGCAGCGTATACAGGCTGAATCGATAGTTGAAAATGTTGACGCCGGCACCCCCGCAGGCGCGTGACTGGGCGTCATACAGAACAACACCGGCGAGATCGGCGTCCGCGGACGCGAACGCGAAGCGGCCCTGGGGATACGTGCGGCTCAGATAGCCGTACATGTTGAGTAAACCGCCTCGCGCGGCGTCCGCGCATTCGGGACAACGCGGCGGTAGCTGCAGCCGGAATGTTTCCCTCAGCGTACGCTCAAAGCACGAGGTCTTGATCGCAGATTCCGGGATGACCGGTGCGGAATCGACCAGCGCGGCCACGGACCTCCCGCCGAACGCTTCGACGACCTGGGGATAGTTGAATAGCACACCTGCCCCGCCGGCGCTGGCACCGACCAGCGCCACATCCCCGGCATCGCTGAAGTAGGGTGCGAGTAACTTCAGGTTGTTGTGCAGGTTTCGATAACCGACGAACTGCTGTTTGCCAGCGACGCCGGGAACCACGGCGTCCTCTTTTGCGCCACCGTGCAAATCGCCGGTGCAATACGGGATATAGACGTGATTCCATCTCGCGACCGGGTTCTTCGGATTGCCGGTATTGAAGACCCCCTGGTTGCCGAGTGTCGCGACCCAGCGGTCGAAGTCCGCCGGGGAAAAATTTTCGCCCGCGATTGGCGCGTTGGCGTTCTGCGCGCAGGCCGCCGCGTCGTAACAGGCACCGCCGCCCTGCAGGTAGATCATGACGCCTTTCGCATCTGACAATAGCCGGACGCCGATGCCGGTCGTCGACCCGTCGCGGCACACGGTGTCGGGCCGCGGAATCCACGTCCACTCGCCGTCGGGCAATTGACCGTTGGTGAAGGCCTCCGCGTCGGCGATATTGGCCGCCGGGAGTTGCGAAGAAAACAATAACAGTGAAGCCAGTGCCGCATAAACTCGAATGGTCATTTTCGCCTTTACCCCATTTGGCCAAAAAACCGCATCGTCATGCGAGACGCTACACTCGATACCTGAATACTAAATGAACGCCTCGATCGAGGTGTCACTCGCGCGAGGACCGATATCGGCCCTTGCTGTCAACTGATGGCTGTCAACTGGTTGCCGTCAATCGGTAGTCGTCAGCGCGCTCGCCGGCGCATTCATATCCGCGAGCTTGCGGCTGACCAGCGCGCTGACCGACTTCAGCGGCTTTTCGAGCACCGTGAAGCACGGTGGATTGCGGCGCAGCTTCTCCCAATCGTCGTTATCGATCACCTGTTGCAGGTGCGCAATGCTGCGATCGATGAACTCGAAGTACGGGTTGCGGCCGTCGTACAGGACCTCGATGTAACGATAGGAGCGGTTGAACTTCATATCGAGCCGTTCGAGGGCCATGCGCTGGTAAAAACTTGGTGTCTTGCGCAACAGGTCGATGCCCGACGCATACATGACCGTGCCCGGCTGCTCGTTCTCGTCGCCAGTCGCATCACCAGCCGCGACGCCGGCGAGTACGAATTCCGAATACAGCCGGTCGCGGCATTTCTCGAGATAACAGCGGTCGGCCATCTGTGCCATCAGGTCGCCGGTGCCGAGAAAATGACCGACGAGGCTGTCTTTCGGATCGTCGAGTTCGATGTCGTCGATGTTCAGTTCGTAACCCGTGAAATGCACGACGCGCGCGGCGACGTCGGTCCATTTCGCCAGGCCGATGCGCGGCAGGTACGCGCGCAGGAACTCCGCGCTGCGTGACACGTGCCAGGTCGTGAATTCGGCGCCGTTCGCGCGCGGCGGTTCGTCGTCGCGGCGAATGTAGCCGGCGTCGTGGAACAGCGCGACGACGATACCGATCGTGATCCGTTCCTCGCCGAGCCGGTCGGGCTCCGCGCAGCTCAGCTCGTAGCCGACGAGCAGCCGCGCCATCGCGAGCGTAACGTCGAGCGAGTGCTGGCGGTCGTGGTAGACCGTGTCGCAGCCCTCGTAGCCGGCAAACCGGCCGTCGAACAGCAGGCCGAAGTCGTGGAATGCGAGCCACAGGCGGTCGAACGCGGCCGTCGGGAACGCAGTGGCGTAAAGTTCGCGCACCGCGTCCCGCACCGCGGCGACGGAACTGACGCGAACCGTGTTGGTGATGTCGTACTCGTTGCGCCGGTCGGCTGGCTGCGAGCGGCTGCCGGGTAAAAATTCTGTCGCGTTATACATAATCTCGATCGGCAATCCTTGCCGCCGGTCTATTGTGCCACGTTGGTTAAAGTCGCGCGGACGGTTGTAAGCGCGGGGTTTCCGCGGCCGGGCGTCAGCCGAACTCGGCGAACTCGGCGAACACGGGCGCGTGATCCGACGGGCGTTCGAGCTTGCGCGGCTCGGTGTCAATCGAACTCGCGGTGCACGCTGCGGCCAGCGCCGTCGATGCGAGCACCAGGTCGATGCGCAGGCCGCGCTTGCGGCGGAACGCCGCCGCGCGGTAGTCCCACCAACTGAAGCTGGCCTCGGGCTGCTCGAACAGCCGGAACGAGTCAACGAAACCGAGCGCTTCGATCGCCTGCAGTCTTTCCCGCTCCGGAACGCTGCAGAGGATCTTGTCTTGCCACTCCTCGGCGTCATGCACGTCGCGGTCGTCGGGCGCGATATTGAAGTCGCCCATTACGACGATACGCGGATGCCGCGTCAGCTCGTCGGCGAGATACTCGGTGAGCGCATCGAGCCACGCGAGCTTGTACTCGTATTTTTCCGAGCCGACCGACTGGCCGTTCGGCACGTAGAGGTTAATGACGCGGATGTCGCCGTCGGTACCGGCTCCGTAGGTACCCGCAATAGCGCGCCGCTGTTCGTCCGCGAACCCGGGGATACCTTCGTTGATGTCCGCCGGCTCCGTCCGCGACAACAGTGCGACGCCGTTATAGGTTTTCTGTCCGAACGCGACCGCGTGATAGCCCGCGCTGGCGAAGTCGGCGACCGGGAAGTCGTCGGTCGGCATTTTCAGTTCCTGCAGGCCGAGCACGTCCGGCGTTTGTGCCGCGAGCCAGTCGGTCACATGCTGCTGGCGTACGCGAATCGAGTTCACATTCCAGCTCGCGATCTTCATCTACCGTTGCCGCTCGTGGCGATACCCGACTGTGCCAGCAGCGGCTCGATGCTCGGCGGCCGGCCACGAAACTCGGCGAACGCATCGCCGATATCGCGCGTGCCGCCGATCTCGAGGATCGCGGTGCGGAAACGCCGGGCCGTCTCCTCGTCGAAGATGCCATGCTCCTCGAACGCGGACCACGCGTCGGCGGCGAGCACCTCGGCCCACTTGTAGCTGTAATAGCCGGCCGCGTAGCCGCCGCCGAAAATATGAGAAAACGCGTGCGGCAGCCGATTGAATTCGGGCTGACGAACGACCGCAACCTGTTTGCGCACGTCTTCGAGCAGCGCCAGCGTGCGGTCGCCCCTGGCCGGCTGGTATTCGGCGTGCAGGCGCAGGTCGAACAATGCGAGTTCGATCTGCCGCAGCATCTGCAGTCCCGCATGAAACACGCGCGACGCGCGCAGACGCTCGAGCAGTTCTTCCGGCAGCGGCTCGCCGGTCTGGTAGTGCGCCGAAATCTTCGTGACAACGTCCGGCTGCCACGCGAAGTTCTCCATGAACTGGCTCGGCAGCTCGACCGCGTCCCACGGGACGCCGTTGATGCCCGATACGCTCGGATATTCGACGCGCGTCAGCAGGTGATGCAGGGTATGACCGAACTCGTGGAACAGCGTGAGCACGTCGTCGTGGGTCAACAGGCTGGGCGTCGTCGCCGTCGGTGCGCCGAAGTTGCAGACCAGGTGCGCAACGGGGTTTTGCAGACCCGCGGCATCGCGCTTCCGCAGTACGCATTCGTCCATCCATGCGCCGGCGCGTTTGTTCGCGCGCGCGAACAGGTCCGTATAAAAGCCGCCGATGTCTTCGCCCGCGTCGTTGGCGACACGGTAGTAGCGCACGTCCTCGTGCCACGTGTCCGCGTCGTCCACGCGCTCGATGGACAGTCCATATAGCGTGGCGGCGACGCCGAACATGCCGTCGAGCACGTGCTCGAGCGGGAAGTACGGGCGCAGCTGCTCGTCGGATATCGAGAACTGTTCGTGTCGCTCACGCTCGGCGTAGAACGCGATGTCCCACGCCGCGAGCCCCTGGCCGGCGAATCGCTCGAGTTCCTCGAGTTCGCGTTCGGCCGTCGTGCGCGACTTGAGGCTCAGGTCTTCGAGAAACGCGCGGACCTCGTCGACGGACTCCGCCATCTTGGATGCGAGCGAATACGCAGCGAAATTCTCGAACCCCACGAGTCCGGCCGCCTCGTGGCGCAGCGCCATGATGCGCTTAATGGTATCGGAGTTGTCGTACTGACCGTCGGTCTCGTCCTTCGTCGCATCGACGTCAGATGCGCGAGTCGCCCAGGCGCGGTAGAACCGGTAACGCAGGTCACGATTCTCCGCATGCGTGATCACGGCAATGTAGGTCGGTTGCTCGAGCCGGAACAGCCAACCGTCCTGGCCGGCCTCCTTCGCGTTCTCGGCCGCCTGCTCCAGCACCGTGGCCGGAATACCGGCCACCGCCGCGGCATCGGTTTCGTTATGCGTCCACGCGGCCATCGCGTCGAGCACGTTCTGGTCGAACTTCGCCTGTAACTGCGCCAGCTCTTCCATTACCTCTTTGAAACGTTGTTTGCGGTCGGCCGGCAGGTCGACGCCGGCGAGATGAAAGTCACGCAGCGCGAGTTCGAGCAGGCGGGCACGCGCCGAGCCGTCTTCGTCGAGCGCGTCCGCGGCGCGTCGATACAGTTCGTATAGCCCTGCGTTGTGACCGACCTCGGTCTGGTAACGCGCGAGCTCCGGCAGGCATGCGTTGTAGGCATCGCGTAGCTCGGGGTTGTTGACGACCCCGTGCAGGTGGCTGACCGGCGACCAGACCTTGTGCAGGCGATCGGACAGCTCCTCGAGGGGCCGGATATCGGCGTCGAAGTCGGCGTCGCGGGTCGCGGCGGCCTCGAGCAGCTCGTCGATGCAGCGGCGATTAGCGGCCAGCACCTCCTGCAGCGCCGGCTCGACATGTTCCGGTCTGACCGCACTGAAGCTGGGCAGTTCGTCGGTGGCGAGCAGCGGATTGGTAGACATGCGCGACGGTAGATCCGGTAGCCGGTGCGAAAGCAGCGGGCATCCTATCACAGGCGGCCTGCGTGAATTAACATGCGCGTTGGGGCCAATCATGCACGCGGGAAGCAGCGAATGAATGCACAGCACGAAGATCATTGGGATCTGGCGGTCATCGGTGGCGGCAGCGGCGGACTGGCTGCGGCCCAGCGGGCGGCAGAATACGGCGCGCGCGTCGTCGTGATCGAGTCGGGCCGCCTCGGCGGTACCTGCGTCAATGTCGGTTGCGTGCCCAAGAAGATCATGTGGAACGCTGCGAGCGCCGCGCACGCCGTGCACGACGCGGCGGGTTACGGCTTCGACCCGATGTCGCCGGAGCACGACTGGGCAGCGCTGAAGGAGCGCCGGGATGCCTACGTGCTGCGCCTCAACGGCGTTTACGCGAACAACCTTGCCCACAAGAACATCGAGGTCATCGCCGCGCACGGCACACTCGCGGGCCCGAATTCGATCCGCGCGGGCGATCGGGTCATCGAGGCCGACCGAATTGTCGTCGCGGTCGGCGGTGCGCCGATCGTGCCGCGGCTGCCCGGCGCCGAGCTCGGCATCACGTCCGACGGCTTCTTCGAGCTCGAGTCGCTCCCGGCGCGGGTCGCGATGGTCGGCAGCGGCTACATCTCGGTTGAACTCGGCGGCATGCTGCGCGCCCTGGGTGCCGAGGTGTCGATGTTTGCGCGCTTCGACAGCCTCGTCAGGTCGTTCGACGACATGTTGCAGGAAGCGATCGTCGGCTCGCTCGCGGCCGACGGCGTCGAGCTCAACTGGCATGCACACCCGTGCGGTGTCGAGCAGAATACCGACGGTCTGTCGTTGCAGACCGAGGACGGCAAGTCTTTCGGCCCGTTCGACTCGCTGATCTGGGCGATCGGTCGCTACCCGCTGACCGAAGAGCTCGGCCTCGATAGCGCCGGCGTCGAGGTCGACGGGTACGGCTATATTCCGACCGACAAGTTTCAGGCGACCAACGTGCCGCATATTTTCGCGGTCGGCGACGTGACGGGTCGCGATGCGCTTACGCCGGTCGCGATCGCTGCGGGGCGACGCATGGCCGACCGGATATACGGCGGCATGGAGGGCCGGCATCTGGACTACGACAACATCGCGACCGTGATCTTCTCGCATCCGCCGTCGGCGACCTGCGGCCTGACCGAGCAGCAGGCGCGGCACGAGTACGGCGATGCGATCGGGGTCTATACGTCGACGTTCGTGCCGATGATCAACAGCTTTACCCAGCATCGCACGGAAGCGCGCATGAAGCTGATAACCGCCGGGCCCGACGAACACGTCGTCGGTGCGCACCTGTTCGGACCCGGGTCGGACGAGATGATGCAGGGATTCGCGGTCGCGATCCGCATGGGGGCAACGAAACATGATTTCGACGACACGGTCGCTATTCATCCGACCAGCGCGGAAGAACTCGTGACGATGCGCTAGCGCGCGAGGGGACATTCTGCTTTTTCGCCCCGTGTGTAGGGGCGAAAAAGCAGAATGTCCCCATTACACAGAATGTCCCCATTACAGGCTGCGGACGATCAGGATTATCGCGGCTGCCGCGGACACGGCGAGCACGGCGATACGCGAGCCGACTCGATCGACATGTGCGGTGAACCGGTTTGCGACGACGTAGCCGATCACGAACCCGGGCATCAGCGCAAGGCCGGTCACGATCTCGTCCACGCCGAAGCGGCCGAACCAGTGCAGCACGGCGAGTATCAGCATTGAGGCGCAGGTGTACAGCGCCGCCAGCGTTGCCCGTACGCGGGGCCCGGATGCGTGCTGATACGCCAGCGCCAGCGGCGCTGCGCCGATGCCGGAACTCGTGCCCATCGTGCCGGCAACGACGCCGGCCGCGATCGCCGTCGATTTCGTCAGCGGCACTCGCGGCCCGATCCAGGTGATGGCCACGGCCAGCAGGATCACCGAGCCGAAGACAATCCCCACGCGCTCTGGCGGGACGTTCGTCAGGATCAGCGCGCCGAGCAGCGACCCAGGCAAGAGTCCGAGCATGGACGCGGGCAGATGTCCCCAGTCGATGTTGCGCCGGCCGCGCACGGCCATCAGCGTGGACAGGGCGATGCTCGCGAACACGAGCGGTGCCGGCACGAATCGCAGATCGATCCATGCTAACAGCGGCACGATGATGAATCCGCCGCCGACGCCGCTCACGACCTGCACGACGGACCCGAGCACAACGGCCAGCGTCGCGAGCGCGATGTCGACGAGCGTCATGCGAATTGTGGTTGTCGGTGCGGCGCTACTCGCCGATCGCGGTATCCATCGATACCGGACCGCCGTCGTCCGCCCAGAACGGCGGGAAGCGCAGCGCAACAGCCGACGCGCACAGCGCCAGCGAGTTCAGGAGCACGTAGATACCGATATTCTCAAAGACCAGCAGGAAGCTGAGGCTGGCCAGCAGGAAAGGCTGGTGCGCGAACAGCACCTTGCCGTTGTTCGTGGCGCGAATGTTGTGTTTGGGTGAAACGTGAATATCCCACCAGCCGAGCTGGTAGTTCATGTTGTATACGCTGAGCACCGCGACGAGAATCAACGCGTTGACGAGTCGCGGAAACTGAAACACCTCGACGATGGCGTAGATCGACAGGAACAGCAGGCCCGCGCACATGCCCCAGGTCAGGCCATACAGGATCGTCGGCACGAGGTAGAGCTTGCGGCCGTGCGTCAGCGTGCCGCGCGGCCACCAATAGACATAGGACCAGGCGACGACCGCGAGACACAGCGCGAGAGATCCGAGCCACAGCGGGTCGCCGAGCTGCTCCGGCGTCGCCAGCGGCGTCGTGACCATGACCTTCCACACGCCGGTGACCCAGCTGAACACGATAACGAAACAGAAGTAGATTCCGGCGCGCAGCCACGCCATCGGCGGGCTATGGACCGTCGGCTCGTGCTTCGGCCGCTGGATAAACAGCAGCACGCCGAGGACCCCGCAAAGCGCGAACACGAAGAAAATAAAGTAGTCGTCCCAGGTGCCGGTGAACCGATACCCGGCCGTGAAGAAATTCGTCGGCGTCACGTCGCGTCGATCAGAACAGCTTGATGCGCCGAATCGGCGAGTCGCTCATTTCCGCGCGACGCTTGCGCATACGATTGTGCAGCACGGACCGTTTGTCGGCGAGCCAATCCTCACGGCCGACGTTCGTGTCGAGACCCTGATTCTCGCGGCGCTTTTCCTCGGCGTCGCGGTACGCGCAGAACTCATCGTAGGCGTCGATCTCCGCGCCGAGATTCTCGACGACGAGTTCGGCCATGATCGCATCGTCGAGAAAACCGACGCCGGGAACGCGGTCCGGGATCAGGTCCTCCGGGTCGGCGAAGTAGGCCATCGCGCTCAGCACGCGTGTGACCTCCTCATCCGACAGCCGCCACTCGTCGTCCTCGATCATGTTCACCAGCGTTTCGAGCCTGCGCAGGCGCGACGCTACGTAGTCCGGCAGCTTCGTCGCATGCGCTTTGGAAAACAGGTCGCGCGCGCCGGCGGTTATGCCATCGGCGCCGATGCCGGATTCATGCACGGCCTTCTGCGCTTCGCGCGCCATGCTCAGGAAATGCTCGATATCGTTGTCGTCGAGCTCAAACGTGATCGTGAGTGACATAGTCTCTTTCTCTTGTTATAGGACGTCTGCCGACGGGCAGACAGACTATACCGCGATTGGCCCGGTCGGAGAAACTGTCACGGCAGCGGGTCACTCGAGCAGCAGGTCCAGCTTGCCCTGGTAATTTCGCTTCAGCGCGTCGCCCTCGGCGACCTCCTCGGCTCGCTCCAGCCATTTGCGCGCCTCGTCCGCGTCGCCCAGCTGCAGGTAGCTGAGCCCCATCAGGAAATAGAAGCTGTCTTCCCAGCGCTTCTCGCCGACCGCGAACTCCAGGTGTTCGATCGACGTCTCGTAGTCGCGATCCAGAAACGCCCGGCGGGCAAGCTGGTAGCGGTAGTAAGGGTTGCGGTCGCGATGATAGCGCACCCGGTCGCGGTAGCTCGCCGCGAATTCGCTGTTGCCCGCAGCGTCGTACAGGCGCGCGAGGTTGCTCATCGCGATCAGTTCGTCTGGCTGCAGCCGCAGCGCTTCGTGATACGCGGCCTCGGCGTAGTCGGGTTTGCCGGAGCGGTTATACAGCGCGGCCAGGTTGATCCACGCCGGCGCGAACTCCCGATCGAATTCGAGTGCGGTGCGAAAGTAGCGAAACGCGTTGTCATGATCGCCGTCTTGCATCTGCTCGACGCCCATGTTGCTGAAAAAGTGTGCGAACGCGCGTTCGTCGGAGATCTCGGTGCGCTCATAGCTCGACTTGAAGTCGTCGATGTTGAAGTCGACGACGTGTTCGACGTCGCTCCGCAGTTGTACTTTCACGTTGACGTGTCGGCTCAAAACGTACGTATCGCCGTGCATGCTCCAGTCCGGCGGCACGTCGACTTCCTGATAGCTGACGTCGAGACCCGACTCGCGCGCCATCGCGATGAACATGTTCGTAAACGACAGGCAATTGCCGGATCTGATTGAAAAAGTCCCGGCGGCCGTGTGCGTGCGGTCGTTGTAGACCAGCCCGAAGGTGCCGTCGGTAATGATCGCGCGCAGCAGTTGCTGCAGCCGGAGATA
>JBPCXI010000083.1:0-8863 GCA_051008895.1 Gammaproteobacteria bacterium
TCGTCCTGCTGCAGGTAATTGCCGTCGACAAAATCGTCGTTATTGCCGAATTTCCACACGGCACCGATGCCCTCGATCCCCCAGTTCCCGAATGCGCGCGACGCGCCGAGCTCGAATCGGTACGACCAGCGATTGGAGCCGAGATTGATCAGTTCGGTACTGTCGTAGTCGCCGGTCGGCGCGATCACGCGTACGCTCGCGCCGACGACGGTCTTCTGCTCGAAGTTTCGCAGTTCCTGTACGGTCATCGCCGGCGCGCCGATGAAATTCCACTCGAGCGTCAGTCGGGCGTCGCCGAAGCCTGTCGCGCTGCGGCTCCCTGGTTCGCCTTCCAACGTACCTTCCCAGTCGCCGGTCGTGAACGGCACCATCAACTTGACCTTGGCTGAGCGTTGGAACAGCCCGAACGATCTGAGGTACTGGATCGCTCCGTACTTAACGTCGCCGTCCAGATTCTCGATCGGCAGCGCCGGGTCGAGCAGGATATTGCCGCGGGAAAAGCCGGCGGCCGCGCCGATCAGGTTAACGCCGATTGCGGTGTTCGCATACGTGCGCGGCTCGAGTTCCTGTCCACTGGCGACTGTCCCCATCAGACTAAGCGCTATCAACACCGCGATCAGCGCGGCGGATCGTCTCCAGTCTGCCGCCATAGGCATGCGACGGGGCCTGCTACATGCCGACCGGCAGTGTCAGGGTGAAGTTGAGGCGAATAGAATTCTCGACCGCCGCCCCCGGCCAGTCATCGTAGATCAGGCTGGTCTGGTATTCGACATAGAGGTTCCAGGCACCCTTGGGCCGCGCGATGACCTTGCCGACGCGGACGCCGATTGGAACGTACACCTCGCCCGAGTTCCAGTCGTACTGGATGACCATATCGCCGTTGCCTACGTACCAGCCGTCGCCGAGCTGGTAGTTCACGAACGGCGCGATGCCCAGCGGATTCGCGTCATCGACCTCGGTGCCGGGCGGCGGCAGGTTGTTCGGGTCGATCGACCGCCATGACTGTGTCAACAGCAGGCCGTAGAACCACTTGCCCGACGTGTTGACGAGCGCCCCGGCGAGGCCGTAACCCCACTCGTCGCGCGCGACCTTCTTGTCGCCGGGTGCCGTGATCAACGGGCCGATACCCACGCGACCGTTGCCCCAGTCCCAGGACTTCGGGATTATCAGGCCGAATAGTTCCGTGTTGCCCCAGCCGTCGTCGCCGTTCGGGTTCTCGTAATGCCGCAGCGTCAGACGCGGAAGGATCGTGAAATTCTCGAATACTAATGGTGCGACAATGCGCAGCTGCCAGAAGTTATCGGCGCCGGCGGGTCGAGTCATGCCATTGCTGAGCGTGTCGTCGTGGTAGTCGGGCATCGTCTGGTACGCGAACTGGAACGACCACTGCGTCGCGGTTGAGTCGATGGCCTTGGACACATCGTCTTGCTCCGCCGATGCCGGCATCGCGATCCCGCAACACGAGAGCAACGCGAAAATTGCCGCGGATGCGCGCCCGGTTCGCCCCGCGTGCATTATTGAACTGTTGCGATGTCGCATACTGTTACTCCAAGGAATTCAGAGGGTTATTTTCTATCCGATATTATGCCGAATTCATGGCTATCGGCGTCAGTGAATCTACTTAGCCTTCTCGCTCGGCCCGTCGGCCGTCTATTGCCCAATGTATCGTGTCGACCAGCGCCTGGTCGTCGACCGGCTTGCGGAAATACGCGGCCGCGCCGGCGAGCTGGGCCCGACGGCGCGTCTCGCTCGAGTCGCGGCCGGTGATGAAGATGACCGGCAGTTTCAGCCCGCGCTTTTCGAGTCGCCCGGGTAGATCGATGGCGCTGATTCCGGGCATGTGAACATCCGCGACGACACACGCATTGGTGGTCAGCGGGTCGCTTGCTTCGAACTCGTCGACGCTGGAAAACGCTACGCCGCTGATTCCGGCGGAACTCAGCAGGCGGATTAGAGCGCGCTGAACCGACTTCTCGTCGTCGATAACATAAACTGTGGCATCCGCGCCTGAATCCGTCATAACAACGCGATTAGTGCACGATGTAGCCACCGCAGGCTATTGGACTTTGGTCTAGGTGTCGCTGAGATCCGCGGCGATATAGAGCTGCACGAGCTCCGCAACGGAGCGGGTATTGGTCTTGTGCATGACCTTTGCCCGATGGGCCTTTACGGTCTTTTCGCTGATGCCCAGCTCCCCGGCGATCTGCTTGTTCAATTTACCTTCGACGACGAGCCTCATGACCTCACTCTCGCGCGTCGATAGATCAGCGAATCGCTGCCGGGTTTGCTCCAGTTCACTTCGATTATCTGCGGACAGATGCTGGTCGATTAACGCTGCATCAATTGCGGCCAGAAGGCAGTCTTCGTCCACCGGTTTGGTCAGGAAGTCGATCGCGCCATTGCGCATCGCGCGAACGCTGGACGGTATATCCCCATGCCCCGTCAGGAACACGATGCCGACCCGCCAGCGTTGATCGGCTAACCGTTCCTGCAGTTCGAGGCCACCCATTTCCGGCATCGCGACATCCAGGACCGCGCAGCTCGGCGCGTTCGGTGCTTCCCGCCGTAAAAAATCCGCCGCGGACGAAAAGACCTCGACCGCGTAACCGGCGCCCCGCAACAACCGCTGCAACGACCTGCGTACCGACGCGTCATCGTCGACCACGAAAACTGTCGTTGAATCGTTCGTCATTGCGTGTCACCGGGCACGGTATCAGTTCTCGGCAGGTCGAAGCGGAATACGCTGCCGCCCCGCGACCGCGCTTCCGCCCAGATTCTTCCGCCATGGCGCTCGACGATACGCTTGCAGATCGCAAGCCCCATACCCAGCCCGCCGTCGTGCGTGGAGAAGAACGGCTCGAACAGACGCGATTTCGTCGCATCGCTGATGCCCGAGCCATGATCCGATACGGAGACGTTGACCGTGTCTCCGTCCGAACTCGAGCGGATACTGATGCAGCGGTGTTCCGGGGGCGTCTCGGTCATCGACCGCGCCGCATTAATCAGCAGGTTGATCAGCACCTGCTGCAATTGCACCGTGTCGGCGAGGACCGCGTCGCGCTCCGCCCGCAGATCGGCGTCGATCGTCACGCCACGTGAGCGGAGTTCGGCGCCGACGATTTCGATCACGGATTCGATCACGGTGTTGACGCGAACCATCGTCGTCTCCCGCGATTCTTGCTGCAGCATTGACCGCAGGCCGTGAATGATCTGTCCCGCGCGCTTGTCGTCCACGATGATGTCTTCGATGATCTCGCCGATCTCCGCGAGATCCGGCGAGTCGGAGTCGAGGTAACGGCGGGCGGCCTGTGCGTTGCTGAGGATCGCGGCCAGCGGCTGGTTCAGCTCGTGTGCCAAACCCGCGGCGACTTCGCCCAGGATGAACCCGCGGCTCAGCGTTTCCAGTTCCCTGGCGTAACGATCAGCCTGCACCGCGTCGTAGACTACCTGATAGCTCAATGCCGCCACGATCAAAAGGAACGCAAAACTGACCATGTATGGAGTTTCAATTATTCCGGCATCTACCAGTGGCGCGTGGATCCCCGCCAGCGTGATGAACAAGACACTGCCGCCGCCGACCACGACTGCGCGCTGCCGGCTTCCACCCCGCCACGCGCCAACGGTCGCGTGGAGCAGAAACATCAGGATCAGTGCGCTCGCGACGTCGGCCAAGTACTTCCAGGGATTAGTCTCGCCGAGCACGAGTGCGAAGCTTTCGCCCCAGAATGTCCGGGCGCTGGCGATTTCGCTGTTCGCGGTGAACACGCTACCGGTCGGCGAGAGGAAGTCGATACCGATCGACACCACCCATAAAACGGTGATGGCGTAGAGCAGCGCGCGCGAACCGGCAGCCAGGTAAGTACGCACGAACCAGACCAGCGAAATCAGCATGACACCGATGCATGCGACCTGGAGCTTGAGGAGCGACAGATAGGTCGAGATGTCCGTCGCGAACATGGCGGCCAGTTCCAGAAGAGCCGTGCATCCGGCGGCAGCGGCCATTGTCGAGGACAGCAGGTATTCGTGCCGTGATCGGCTCCGGGACCAGAACTCCAGATGCATAAGCGCGAGCATGAAGCACGCCGCAGCGGACATCGACCAGAGAATCGTCAGTATGCTCAAACCCGTTTGCATCGTGCCCCCAATGTTATCCGACGTTGATTCGGGTCGCAGAACGCTCGCGGCCGGCAGGGTCGAAATACGGGAAATCACCTATTAGACCAAAGACCTATGTGCTTTCGCCGGAGTGTATTGTACGGTTGTCGGAAGCATTTAGGCGCGTATGCTATTCAACGCGCGCAAACACGGGAGCAGAATACGATGAGGACGATGACCAATCTTTGGTGCGGAATCGCCGCCGTCGCACTGGTTCTTTTCGCCGGCGCGGCATCGGCTCAAGACGGCGGCACCTATGACCAGTTCAACGACCGATTCCGCGTCTATCTCGGCGGATTCTGGCCCGACGTCGATTCCAAGATCGGCATCAACGGGGATATCCTCCCTCCGGGGCCGCCGGTCAATATCGAAGACACGCTCGGCGTCGAGGACGGCGACGGCGTCCTCTGGGGCGGCATCCAGTGGCACATCTCTCGCCGCAACTCGCTCGAATTCGAGTTTTTCGACCTGAACCGCGACGGCCGCGTGTCCGGCACGTTCTCGCCGCCGATTCAGCTCGGCGACACGATTATCGAAGGTGGCGCGATCAACACGAAGTACGACACGGCGGTTGGTCGGCTGACCTACGGGTTTTCCATCATTCGGAACGAACGCGCGGATGTGCAGCTCAAGGTCGGGCTGCATCTGGCGAAGCTGGAGGCCGGCGTTCAGTTCGCCGGCGCAATCTGCGACGGAACCACCACGCCGCCGGTGCCGCCCGGTTGTCCGACGGCGCAGACTTCAGTTGAGGAAGAGGACGTCACGGCGCCGCTGCCGCACCTCGGCGGATCTTTCGCCTATGCGATAACGCCGGCGGTCGCGTTCAACTTCCAGGTCATCGGCTTCGCGCTGGAGCTGGACGACATCGACGGCTCGATGGTCGAAGTCGCTGCCGACCTGTCGTGGACGCCGTGGCGAAATTTCGGCTTCGGCGCTGGTATGCGCTACTTCAGCGTAGAAGTCGACTCGACCGGCTCAGATTTGAATGGCGAATTCGAGTTCGACTACTGGGGGCCCGCGCTCTACGTACAGTCGACTTTCTAGCATCGGTCGCCGCTGCGAGAATACAGAGGTAAGGAGATTCGCCAGTCGGGCGTCTTCGGTTCCGCACGGAGACTAAGGAAGGCCGAGTAATGGGACAGTCAGGCAACCCGCCGGCCACCGGATGGCGGCTCAAGGCCGGTGTTGGGCTGTTTGGCCTCAGCATTGCGCTTCCCGTGCTCGGGGTGCCGCTGGTTGCGGCGATCGGACTGTCACCCGCGACCGTGGCCACGGTTTCCGGCGCCATTGTCGTCGGTGCGGAAGTGCTTGGGATCACCGCCGTCGCCGTCATGGGTAAGAGTGGCTACGCTTTTATCAAGAACCGCGTCTTCGGTTTCCTCAGGCAATACGGACCACCGGCTGAGGTCGGCCGCACCCGCTACACCTTCGGGCTCGTGATGTTCACGGTGCCCCTGGTTTTCGGCTGGCTTGCGCCCTATGCAGCAGATCGGATTCCCGGCTACCCGGGAAACGAGTTGATCTATGGCGTGATCGGCGACCTGCTGTTGGTGGCCAGCCTGTTCGTCCTGGGCGGCGATTTCTGGGACAAGGTGCGCGCGCTGTTTATCCATGGGGCCAAGGTGGTGATGCCGCAACCGACCGTATGAGCCGATGGGAACACCATACGAGCCCGATCTGGTTCGGGCCTTGATCGCCGGAGAAAATCGGAACTCGGAATTCGGAGGGAGCTCGACATGAATAGACTTTCATATGCATGCGCCATCGTTATGGTGGGGACGGTACTTGGCTGCTCGAAGCAGGAGGCTCCCGCGCCTGCCACCGATGAGGTCGGTACGGTGTCATCTGCCATGACTGAGTCGACGGAGACGCGTCGTCATGCACTGCCACCGAACAACCCGTTTCTGATCCAGAACACCGTCTACCCGATGGTGCATTTTGATACCGGCGCGACAGATACGACGACGCTGCCGAGCTGGCCGGGCAATTCGACGCTCGAGCCATCGCAGGTCGACTGGATTCCCGGCGTGACGACCATCGGCACGGCGCATCGCCCGTACGCCTCGGGCGAGCATGCGATTTTCTTTGCCGGCGGCAACCGCTTCGGCAAGATTCGTATCACCGACGGTGACTTCAGCCTGATCCACGAGGTACCGATTCCGGGACTCGAGGACAACACGATGTCGCCGGACGAGATTCGCGACATCAGGGAACGAATGGAGGCGGCCGGCGGTGACGAGGAGGCATACCTGGCGCCGTTCAGAGAATTTCTCGGGCGAACGGATCAAAGCTCGGCAACGATCGGCAACGGCATTTACACGGTGATGGACAAGGACGGCGTCTACTACGCCGGTTGGGGCACTACTGTTTACAAGGCTGCGGACGTGCGGCCGGGCGACGTCAACTCCCCGCTAGAGATCGTGGACACATTCGATATGCGCGACGGCATGCCCGCCGAACTCCGCGACAAGATCAGTCGCATCTTCGCTTTCTCGATGACCTATGACGGTCACCTCGTGGTTGCCATGCCCGGCACCATCGCGGTCATGGCTCGAGACTTCAGCAACTTCCAGTACATCTATCTCGAAGGCGAGGCGGTGGACAACGGCATCTCGGTGGATGAGGACGGTGGCATCTATTGCGTGACCTCGAAGTACATGCGAAAGGTCGTGTGGGACGGCGAGACACTGTCGGACGACGAAGCCGACGGCGCCTGGAAGAGCGAGTACGACTACGTGCCCAATCCAAAAGCGTTTTCGCGTGGCGCGGGCAACACGCCGGCGTTGATGGGCTTCGGGCCCGATGACGACAAGCTGGTTGTCCTCGCGGACGCCGGCGCCGAGATCAGCGTGATCGCATTCTGGCGCGATGAGATTCCTGAGGACTTCGAACAAAAGCCGGGCACGAAATCGCGCCGCATTGCCGACCAGCTGCCGCTGACGATCGACGTTCCCGCAACCATCGAGTGGTCACCGCACGTCTACGGTAACGGTGTGATGATGATGGCTTCCGCCTGGCCGGATCCCGTGAAACAGGAAGATGGCAAGGTGGCGATCTTCGAATCGGTGCTCACGGCCGGAATCACCCGCGAAGCGCCGAACGGCGTTGAGAAGTGGAGCTGGGATGCCGACACAGATTCGTTCGTGAGCGACTGGACCGTGAACTATCCGCTCCAGTGGGCGCTCCATCCGGTTTCCGCGGCGAGCAACACCGTAACTCTCACTCCGGTAGAAGACGGGGTCTACAGCCTCGTCCACATCGATTGGGATACCGGCGAAGAGGTCGGCAAGCTGGTTCTCGGCAGCAGCCCGATCTTCAATACGGCCGGCGGGGTGTTCATCCCTCTCAACGAGAACGAGATGTATGTGACCGGCGTTCTTGGTCCGGTGCGACTCTCGAGGAAGGCCGACTAGAAATAGGGTCGAGCCGCATTTTCCAAGAGACTGGTTTCGACGCCGGTTGTTCTTTGCCGTTGGCGTGAGGTGATTGAAGATTAAGGTCGGCTATTGGCAGGACTCGATCACGTTGTACAAGTCAAGTCCAAGTATTGGTTCTGTCTTCGCGTTGGCGTTGCTGGCTCAAGGCGCTGTGGCTCAGAATCTCGAGCCCCGTAGATGGTCGCATCTGCCGGTTGGCGCCAACTTTGCCGGCGCGGGCTATGCGTATACCGAATCGGACATCTTTTTCAATCCCACGTTACAACTCGAGGACGTAACCGGCGAGGTTCATACCACGGTATTCTCTTACTTGCGCGTGCTGGACGTCTTCGGCAAGTCTGGGCGGATCGATGTCCTGGTGCCCTATTCGGTCGGACGATGGGCGGGTCTGCTCGAGGGTCAACCGGCATCGACCCGTCGCAGCGGTTTCGGAGACCCTCGATTCCGTTTCGCCGTCAACTTGCTGGGTTCTCCGGCTCAACGCGGCGCGGAATTTCGTCGGCTCGATGTGAACACAATCGTCGGCGTCGCGTTGGAAGTATTTGCGCCATTCGGAGAGTATCAGGAAGACAGACTGATCAACCTGGGCAGGAACCAGTGGGTCTTCCGGCCGCAAATCGGTGTCGTCCAGGATTGGAACAAGTGGGCAGTGGAAATGACCGGATCGGCCTGGTTGTATTCCGACAACGATGAATTCGATGGCGACAAGACGCGGGAACAGGATCCGTTATTTTCTCTTCAGGGACACCTGATCTATACGTTTCGGCCAGGTTTGTGGGCCTCGATCAGCGGAGCCTATGGAGGCGGCGCCAAATCGACGATCGATGGCATTGGGTCTGCCGATCGAATCGGTAAATACCTGTGGGCGGCCAGCTTCGGTTTCCCAATCAACAATCGCCAGGGTATCAAGATCGCCTATGTGATTGGTGAATCGGTCAAGGATACCGGCAACGATTATGACCAGTTCATCGTTGCATATTCCATGATGTGGGGTGGGCAATAAAAACGGGCTCGAACTACATCTTCCAAGAAACTCGGTTCGACCCCATTTTTGCCCCATTTTTGATGATGTGGGGCGGACAACAATCTGGAAGTCGAGCGGTCAGCGCTCGGCCTGGTCACCGGTTGCTGCGTTCGATTCCAACGTCAGGCTCTGCGCCGGCAGGGCCAGGCTCGTGCCGGCCTGGGCGATGATTTCCAGAACCCGGATATTCAGCGCCTCGGCCACCTCGAGGAATTCGGCGTAGTCTGTCCTGTCGACGTAGGCGTAG
>JBPCXI010000084.1:0-23965 GCA_051008895.1 Gammaproteobacteria bacterium
AGATCACGCCTTTGCCCGCATCGAGGCACAACAGGCTGTTATCGCGATGCAATGAGTGGGGCGTCGCAACGTAGACGACGTCGATGTCCGGGTCGTCCGCTAGCGCACCGTATGATGCATGGCGCCGCGGGACGTCGAACTCGCTCGCGAACGTGGCCGCCGATTCCCGCGCGCGCGAACCGACCGCATGCAGCTCGACGCCGTCGGCATCCCGTAGCCCGGTCGCGAAGTCCCGCGCTATCCGGCCCGTGCCGAGTATGCCGATGCGCAAAGTTTCCATCGTCAGGCGCTCGCGGTCACGCCCGGCCGGTCACGGAGAATCCGCCGTCGACGATCAACGCCTGGCCGGTAATGAACGATGCTTCTTCGCCGGCGAGAAAATGCACGGAGTTGGCGATCTCCTCCGGTTCCGCCGCGCGGCCGAGCAGGCCGTATCCCTGCGACATGTCACGGATCTGTTCGACCGTGACGCCGCGTTCCGCCATCCGGTTGACGTGGAACTCCGTTATCGTGTTCCCGGGACACACCGCGTTCACGCGGATGCCGTGGGATCCGAACTCGGCGGCGAGGCTGCGGGTCAGGCCGAGTACGCCGGCCTTGCTCATGTCATATATCGCCATGCCCGGCGAGCCGACGATCGCATTGACCGACGATATGATAACGATCGCGCCCGCGCCGCGGTCTCGCATCGCCGGCAGCACCGCCTTGCACGAATACGCGGCGCCTTTCAGGTTGATGTCGAGGATCCGGTCCCAGTCGTCGTCGGTGGCATCGAGCAGACTGCCGCCGATCTGCACGCCGGCATTCGCGACGAGGGCGTCGATTCTGCCCCAGGCCGAAAGGACCGCGCTCGCGACGCCGCAAATCGCCTCCGCATCAGCGACGTCGGCCACGAATTCGAGGCACTCGCCGCCGGGCGCGTTGATGTCTGCCGCCACGCTCGCGAGCGCGTCTGCATCGATATCGGTGATCACGACCCGTGCGCCCGACGCGGCGAAACGCCGCGCGCAGGCTTTGCCGATGCCGGATCCGGCGCCGGTGATGACCGCGATTTTTGGCTCGGTTGTCAACGGATTCGGTCTTGCTGCCAGGCTGACGGCGTCGACGGGAAGGCCCTGCCGACGGAAGTTGCGGACGTTCCGAATGCCGGGCTATAGTACGCTGTAACCGCTTACACGCGCAACCGCAGGGCCGGCAGATGCCGCAACGAATCGTGTTTCCGGAGCGAGGTCGCGTCGAGCTACAGGCGTTCGACCTGCCGGCGCCGGGACCCGGGGATCTTCGGGTGCGAACGCTGTACAGCCTGATGAGCATCGGCACCGAAACGATTATTCTGCATCAGCGCTACGACCCCGATACCCATTTCGGTCGCATGTTTTCGTTTCCGCAATACAAGACCGGCGTGCAGGCTGTCGGCGTCGTCGAGGGGGCCGGCGCCGACGTCGCCGGATTCGAAACCGTCGACCGGGTCTTCATGCGCATGGCGCACGGTTCGCACCAGGTGCTGCCCGCGGAACGATGTTCCACGGTGCCGGATGCGATCGATCCGAAGTCGGCCTGCTGGTGCGGGCTGGCGAAGACCGCGTTTCGCGCGTCGTGGGCCGGGCGTTTCGATCTCGGCGAGCACGTGCTGATCGTCGGCGCGGGGCCGGTCGGGCAGATGACGACTCGCTGGGCCGCCGTTGCCGGAATGAACGACATTGCTGTCGTCGATCTGTCGGATCTCCGGCTTGCGCATGCTGCCAACGGCGGTGCGACGCAAACGATGTCTGGGGACGTGGAGACGCATGGTGAGCGAATCGCGGCGATGAACGCGGGTGCCGGGCCTGCGCTGATCGTCGATACGACGGGTAACCCTGCCGTATTCGGGCACGCGCTGGCTGCGGCGGCGCAGTTCGGCACGGTCGTGTTGCTCGGCGACACCGGCTACCCGCAACGCCAGTGCCTGACGTCCGATGTAATGACGAAAGGGCTTAGCATTCGGGCCACGCATGACAGTCACGACCGTGACGGCTGGACGCAGCGGCGAATCGACGACTTGTTCTTCGCGCATGTCGCGAGCGGGCGTTTCGACCTCGACGGGCTGATCACGCATGAATTCTCACCCGAGGATTGCGCCGCAGCTTATGCGCTGGCCGAAGAACAGCGGGACCGGGTGGTCGGGATCCTGTACGACTGGACGCGCGCGGACTGATCGATGGCGCGAGAACGCAGAAACCGCAAACAGGGAACGTCCGTGCGTCTCGCCGACATTGCCGAGCAGGCCGGTGTGTCTACCGCGACCGTGTCGCGCGCGCTGAACCAGCCGGAGAAAGTGACGCCGGCGGTGCGCGAGCGCGTTTTGCAGACCATCCAGTCGTTGAACTGGGTGCCGCACGGTGCGGCGAAGGCGCTGGCGACGCATAAGACGCGGACCGTCGGTGCGATCACCGCTACGCTCGGTAACGCGAACGTTGCGGCAGAACTCGAGGCCTTGCAGCAGCACCTGATGGAGGCGGGGTATGTGCTACTGCTCGCCTGCAGCGGGCTGGACGAGCGCAAGGAGCTGGAGCAGGTCAGGAAGATGATCGAACGCGGCATCGATGCGCTCGTTCTTCATCACAGTGAATCTCACAGCCCCGCGCTGTGGGAGCTGCTCGAGGTTCAGCAGGTGCCCGCGATCATCACGCGTGCCGCGGAGCAGGTCCCCGGATATACGACCGTCGGTTACAGCGCATATGAAGCGTTTCGCGAGTTGACGACGCACCTGTTGGAGCTCGGTCATCGGCGTTTCGGAATGATGATGATCACGACGCCGCAAAATGAGCAGGCGCGAACGCTGGAGCCGGACAAACGCGTCAGTGGCGCCTATGCCGGCGTGATCGAGACGCTGCAAGAGGCCGGTCTCGAAGTTGCACCGGAGCATGTGACGAATACGTACTTCAGTATCGGCAAGGGTCGCGAGTGTTTCCGTCAGATCATGGCGACGTCGCCACGGCCGACCGCGCTGATCTGCATGGACGATTATCTTGCCATCGGATCGATTTTCGCAGCGCAGTCGATGGGCATTTGCGTGCCCGACGACGTGTCGATCGTCGGCTTCGATGACATCGAGCTCGCGCAACTCGTGTCGCCGCCGCTGACGACGATACGGACACCGGACCGGGACATGGGCGCCGCCACGGCCAAGTGCGTGCTGGACCTGCTCGAGCAGCGTGCGCCCGCCACATACCGGCGCGAACTCGGCTTCGAGTTCCGGTTACGCGGCAGCACCGGGCCGCCGCACGAACGCGAAGCGCATCAATCGCAGCAGAACGGGAAAGAACGAGAATGACGAGGAAGAAACATGTCTGATTTCGATGTCGTTGTCATCGGCGGCGGGGTCAACGGGCTGATCTGTGCGGCGACGCTGATTCGCGAAGGCCTGACGGTTTGCGTCGTGGAGCGCAATCGATGGGTCGGCGGCGGGGCGGTGACCCGCGAGGTCACGGTGCCCGGTTTCAAGCACGATCTGTACGGATCGTCGCATGTGTGGATCCAGTGCAATGAAGACTTCAAGACGATCCAGCCCGAGCTCGAGCGCTACGGACTGCGCTACATCGAGCCGGAAGCCCAGATATCCGGCCACCCCGACAAGCACGGCGGGCCCGGGATCGTCATCTACCGCGACATCGATCGGACCTGCGATTCCTTCGGCGCGTATTCGGCGGCGGATGCCCGGCAGTACCGCCGGGTCTACGATGACTTCGCGTTGATCCGCGATGGTTTCATCAAGGATTTCTTCACGCCGCCGTCGCCGCCGAGTGCGCTGCCGAGTGCGCTGGAAACCAGCACGGATGGACTGCGACAGCTGCGGGAGTTTTCGATGTCGGCGCGGGCGTGGGTCGAGGCCCACTTCGAAAACCCGTTCGTCCGCGGCGTCATGCTGAACACCGCGTTGGCGCCGCAGATCCTGCCCGAGCAGGAGGGCGCGGGGCAGTCTTTCTATATCATGATTCCGGCGATTCACGTCTTCGGCCAAGCAATTCCCGAAGGCGGCAGTCAGCAGTTGCCCGAATCCATGGCCCGTTATATCGAAGCCAACGGCGGCAAGGTGATGACCGACAGCCCGGTCAGCAAGATCCAGGTCGAGAACGGCCAGGCCAGCGGCATCGTGCTGGAAGGCGGCGCGTCGATCGGCGCGAAACGCGCCGTCGTATCCGCGCTCGAGCCGAAGCAAACGTTCCTGCGCCTGCTCGACGCCGATTTGCTCGACGACGATTTCGCGTCAATGGTGCGCCAGTTTTCGTTTGGCAAGATCTCGATCTGTCGTATGCATCTCGCGTTGTCGGAGCCGCCGCAATACATCAACGGCGAGGACATGAACCGCTGCGGCTTCCACCGCATTGTCGATTCGATGGAACAAATGATCCGCTTCTACGCGGAACTCGCGATGGGGATCCCGCCCACCGACCCGTTCCTGTGGTCGGCATGCTGGACGCGGCTGGATCCGACGCGGGCGCCGGCCGGCAAGCATACGTTGATATTCGACACCTTCGTGTCAAACTGGCTCGCGGACGGTAAGACCTGGGCCGAGATCCAGGAGGACTACGCGTGGAATGTCCTGCTGCCGAAACTCCGGCAATACGCGCCGAACATCGACGAGAGTACGATCCTCGGGCATTTCATCGACAGTCGTGAAAGCCTCGAGGCCGCCAATCCGAGCTTCGTCGAGGGCACGACGCAAGGGGGCGAGCGGATCGCCTCGCAGCTCGGCTACTTCCGGCCGTTCCCGGGTTACGCGCACTACCGGTCGCCGATACCGGGTTTGTATATGACGGGCCCGCATTGCCATCCGGGCGGCGGCATTTCCGGGATGGGGACGATTACGGCGCGCGTTATGCTCGACGACATGGGTATCAAACCGGCGGAATTCTGGTAACGGGAGCGGTCATCAATGAGAGTGAAAAGTTCATTAGCGGATATCCAGTTCCGGGTGGGGGAGATCACCCGCGAAGGCGATTATCTGTATGTACACAGCACGCCGGGCAGCACGCTCGAAACGCAGATTCAAATATCGCCGCAGGATGCGCGCGACACGCTGTGGCAACTCCTGACGCACGCTGCGGTCTGGCGCTTCCTGCCGCAGATGCTGTTCGGGGGCCGGGGCGAGTCGACCCGGTCGAGCGGTGACAGTGCCTGGCAGGCGCGGCGCAGGAGGATCGGGCTCAACAAGCCCTGGTAATGGCGGGCCGCAAGCACACGTCCAAACCGGGATTCGGCCCGCAGATCACGCGGCGTGATTTCCTGAATGGTGCGACGCTCGGCGTCGGCGGCGCCCTGCTCGGCGGCTCGGCGCCCGGCTTCGGGCAGCAGTTATTTACCGGTCCGCGCCCGTCTCTGGATCCGGACTGGTACGGGTACGGCGGCGTCGGCGACTACCGCAATTCGCATGGCAACACGCCCGAAGTCGTCGCGGCGGCGCATCGTCTGCGCGACGGCGAATTCCCGGCCAGCGTCGACGAACTCGAGTCCGTCGAGGAATACGATCTGGTCATCGTCGGCGCCGGCATGGCCGGCCTCGGCGCGGCGCTGGAGTTCACCAAGAAGCGGAAGCCAGGCCAGACCTGCCTGATGCTGGACAATCATCCGGTCTTCGGCGGTGAGGCGAAGGAGAACGAATTTCAGGTCAACGGCACCCGCCTGATCGGCCCGCAGGGCGCGAACGGCTTTTTCGTACCCGCGGCAGTGGACGATGCCGATTCGGTAGACGGCGATCCTCGCTATTACGCAGAGCTCGACATCCCGCGTGAATTCAAATTGCGGGAGTCGTCCGCGACGTCAGATGGGCTGAAATTCTGCGCCGACAACTTCGGGTACCTGGTCAGGGGGCTGCAGGAAAATACCAGTGTCGGCCATTTCTTTAATGCGTGGGAAACAGGTGGCGGCACGTGGGCGGTCGACATGTGGCGGCGGCGGCTGGCGAACACGCCGTTGTCGACCGACGCGCGCGAGACGCTGATGCGCTGGTACGGGACCGGCGCCACGCGGACTTTTGCCTCGGACCAGGATGCGATGCGCGCGCTCGATACGATGTCTTATAAACAGTTCCTCGAAGCGGAGCTGGGCATGGGGCCCGACGCGGCGGCGTACGCGGATCTGTTCCTGGCGTCCGCCAGCGGCCTCGGCAGCGATGCCGTATCCGCCTACGCGGCCTTCACATTTCCAATGCCGGGGCTGTCGGATGCGCCGCCGCCGACGTTGAAGCGGATGTCGTTTCCGGGTGGCAACTCGGGTTTCGTCCGTTACTTCGTGAAGCGAATGATTCCACAAGCGATCGCGGGCGACGCGACCTTCGAGGACATCATTACCGGTCGCATCAACTTCGATGCACTCGACCGCCCCGGGGAGCCGTTGCGAATGCGCTTGAATTCAACGGCGCTGAGCGTCGCGCACGATGGCGACCCCGAATCTGCGGAGCGTGTCACTCTCGTCTACTCGCGCAATGGCGAAATGCACGGCATCCGGGCGAAAGCAGTCGTCATGGCGACCGGCGGCTGGATCAACCGTTACGTGGTGCGCGACATGCCGAAGCCGTATCGTGACGCGTATGCGCAGTTCAAGCATGCGCCGTTTCTCGTCGCGAACGTCGCGTTGACCAATTGGCGTTTCCTGGACCGGCTCGGCATCAGCGCCGCGATATGGGACCGGGCCGAGGGCGATTTCGGCTACACCTGCAACATCAGGAACCCGATGCAGGTCGGGCGCTACCAGCCGCCGCTGGATCCGGATCAGCCGACGATCATGTCTTTTTACACGCCGTTCTTTTATCCGGGGCTCCCGGTCGAGGCGCAGGTGATACGCGGGCGTGCCGAACTGTTGTCGACGTCTTATTCCGAATACGAAAGCAGGATTCGCCGCCAGATGATGAAGCTGTTCGGCGCATCGGGATTCGATCCCAACCGGGATGTCGCGGGTATCATCCTGAACCGCTGGGGCCATGCCTACTCGGTACCCTTCACGGGTTTCTACGGCGGGGCAAGTGGCAACGCGCCGCGAGACATCATCCGTAACCGCTATGGGCGGATCGCTTTTGGCCATTCGGAACTGGACGGTACGCAGCACTATGGCCCGGCCGCCGACGAAGGGCGCCGCGCGTTCAACCAGCTCGCGGATGCGCTGTAGATCCGTGTCGCGTCAGCGCGGCACGCGCCCCGACGCATCGCCGCTCGTCAATTTCTCCACTTCCGCGACCGTTACCGTATATCAAGAGTCTCCATCAAGTGTCTCCCGATTCTTCAGCGCTTGCGTCCACGGCAATGCGCATTTTTTCGAGTTCCCGCGTCAGTTTTTGCACGTCGCTGACGGTGCGCGCGCGCATGACGTCTGAAATGATCCGGTCGTAGTCGTCGTGCATCCGGCCCCACAGGCGTCGTCCCTTCGCCGAGATGCTGACGACCTGAATTCGCCGATCGGCCTTTGATGTAGCCTTGCGGACCAGGCCGTCGTCCTGTAGCCGGCGCACGACGCCGGTGATGTTTCCCTTCGTGACCATCAGCTTGGCGGCGAGCTCGCCCATCGTTAGCCCGCCGTCGGTCAGCGCGAGTGCGGTCAGGACATCGTACCGCGGCAGGCTCGAATTGAATTCCTGCGCGAAATGGCGCATCAGCACGCGTTCGACGCTGGTGAAGCAGCGCACCAGCTCGAGCCACGCCCGCCGGTAGTGCGCGTCGGCGGGCAGTGACGCGAGGACGGATTCGAAGACCGTGCTGTCGCTCATTCTTCGCTCACAGTTTGCAGATCACGGATTTGAGTTCGGTATACGCGAGCAGGCCCTCGTAGCCGTTTTCCCGGCCCCAGCCGGATTGCTTGTAGCCGCCGAACGGCACCGCCATATCGGGGATCCCGTGACAGTTGATCCAGACCAGGCCGGCGCGGATGGCCGCTGCTGCGCGATGCGCGTTGCCGACGTTTTCCGTCCAGATGCTCGCCGCCAGCCCGTAGCGGCTGTCGTTGCCGCTGTCGATACAGTCACGCATGGATTCCGCGCGCGTCGCGACCAGCACCGGGCCGAAAATTTCTTCGCGTACGACGCTCATCGACGCGTCGACATCGCTGAGCACCGTCGGCGTGATGAAGTAGCCGCCCCCGGAATCGATGCGGCGACCGCCGGTCGCGATTCGTGCACCTTGTTCCGCTCCGGCATCGACGGCACCCAGCACGCTGTCGAGGTGTGCCGCGGAAATCAACGGGCCCATCTGTGTGTCAGCCTCGTGTGCGGGGCCGACATTCAAGCGCTCCGCGTATTCGACGACACCGCGCACGACGTCGTCGAAAACCGGATCCTCGACGTACAGGCGGGACCCGGCGACGCAGACCTGACCCGCGTTGCCGAATATCGCGTCAGCGGCGCCCGGAATTGCTTTGTCCAGATCCGCATCGGCGAGAATGATGACCGGCGACTTGCCGCCGAGTTCGAGCGTCACCTTCTTCATGTCGTCGAGCGCGACTTTGCCGATTTCCTTGCCGGTGGCGGTCGACCCGGTGAAAGACACTTTCGCCACGAGCGGGTGGCGCACGATCGCGCCGCCGACTTCGGGTCCGGTACCGGCTACGACATTGACGACGCCGGCCGGAACACCGGCCTCGATCAGCAGCTCCGCGAGGCGCAGGGTGGAGAGGGGTGTCTTCTCGTCGGGCTTGACCACGGCGCAGCAACCGGCCGCGAGTGCCGGCGCGAGCTTCCACGAGGTCTGCACGAGCGGGCCGTTGAACGGCACGATCAGGCCGACGACGCCGATCGGCTCGCGCAACGTGTAGGCATGGAACTCACCCGCGGGTGCCAGCGATAGCTGTTTGGTCGACCCATCCAGCTTGGTGCACCAGCCCGCGTGATAGCGGAAACACTCGGCCGCGAACGGTGCCTCGATCTGCGTCGCGGCGGCGAGCGGTTTGCCCGCTTCGAGCATCTCCAGTTCCCCGAGCTCTTGCGCATTCGCTTCGATCAGATCGGCCACCCGCTGCATGATGCGGGCTTTCTCGGCCGGCGCTTTCGCGCGCCAGCGACCGTCATCGAATGCGGTTCGGCAACTGTTGACGGCTGCGTCCACGTCCGCCGCGTTTGCGGCTGCGTACTCGGAGATCGCGTTCCCGGTTGAAGGATTGATGTTGGTGAGCGCGGCGTCGGCGGCGCCCGGCCGCGGCCGGCCATCGATAAAGACGCCGTCGTTCCGCGCGAGAATGCTTCGTACGCTGTCCGTCGGTGTATAGCTCATGGTCCGCCCCCGGTTCGTCAACGGATCAGGATGTCAGGTACGTCGTCAGGGTAGCGAGGACCATCTCGTTCTCGGCATCGTCGCCGACGGTGATACGCAAGCAGTTACCGCTGCCGCCCGGGCGGGGAATGATACCTTGCGCCTCGAGATACGCACCGGCCGCGGCGGCCGATCGTGGGTCAAGGCCGGCGAAATCCAGCAGGTAGAAGTTGGCGACGCTCGGCGCGACGGTCACACCCAGTTGCGTGAATGCGTCGTGGAATCGCGCCAGCCAGCGCACATTGTGTTCCCGGACGCGCGTGACGTGAGCATGGTCGCCGATAGCAGCCTGGGCCGCCGCCAGGGCGGGGGCGTTGGCGTTGAACGGCGTACGCATGCGATTGACGACCTCGATAATCGCAGGCGGGCCGTAGGCCCAGCCGATCCGCAGGCCGGCGAGCCCGTATATCTTCGAGAATGTGCGGGTCATCACGACGTTGTTGCGCGACTCAACCAGCTCGATGCCGGCGTCGAAATCCTCGTGTTCGACGTATTCCGCGTAGGCGCCGTCGAGGATGATCACGACGTCGTCGCCGACGCCGTCGACGAGCCGGCGAATTTCGGCACCCGGTATATAGGTTCCGGTCGGGTTGTTCGGGTTCGCAATTGCGATCACGCGCGTCCGGTCGGAAACTCTGGCCAGCAGCGCGTCGACATCAATATGGAAATCGGTCTCCGGCGCCAGCACGATATTGGCGCCCTGGGCCTTGCCGTAGATCGAACACATCACGAAATGATTCTCGGGCAGCAGCAGCTCGTCGCCCGCGCCGACATAGGAACGAATCAGCAGGCCAATCAGTTCTTCCGAACCATTGCCACATACAATCCCGTCCGCGTCGATACCGTGGACATCGGCGATGGCCCGTCGCAACGCCGCCTGGGATCCGTCGGGATAGCGGTGCAGTTGCGCGGCTGCGTCGTGATAGGCCTCGACGGCCGCCGGGCTCGGGCCGAAGCAGCATTCATTGCTCGACAGCTTGACGACCTTTTCCCGGCCTTCGATCTCGCTCTTGCCCTGCACGTAGGGGGCGAGTGCCTGCAACTGTTCCAGCGGTTGCGGGCCGCTTGATTCGCGCGCGGATTTCGACGCGTCGCGGAGTGTGGTTTTCGGCATGTGGCGGGTCCTGACAAGGCTCCAGGCAAGCGCGGGAGGCCGCGGAAATATTTGTTCAAGTGTAAACTAAGTTCGTCGTTTGAGCTATGGAAGTGCAGAAAGTTTATAGGTAAACTGTTTTCTCGTGGGCCGGTTTTCGCTATCGGTGCAAATTCGCCGTGGACAATGGCGCGAACGAGATGCGATGAAGATTACTGCAGTCAAAGTGATTGTTTCCTGTCCGGGCCGCAACTTCGTGACCATAAAGATTGCGACGGACGAGGGCGTGTACGGTGTCGGCGATGCGACGCTCAACGGCCGCGAGCTCGCGGTCGCCAGCTATCTCGAGGATCATCTCGCGCCGTGTCTTATCGGTCGCGATCCGCGGCACAGCGAAGACATCTGGCAGTTCTTCTATCGCGGCGCGTATTGGCGGCGCGGGCCGGTCACGATGACGGCGATCGCCGGCATCGATACCGCACTGTGGGACATCAAGGCGAAACTCGCTGGAATGCCCCTGTATCAATTGCTCGGCGGGCGCTCGCGCAGCGGCGTGCTGGTCTACGGTCATGCGAACGGGCAAGACGTCGATGCGGTCTGCGACGAGGTCGCGCGTTACGTCGAACTCGGCTACGAGGCGATCAGGGTGCAGTCCGGTGTGCCGGGGCTGGACAGCACCTACGGCGTGTCCGCCGACAAGATGTATTACGAGCCGGCCGACGCGGATCTGCCGACCGAGAATACCTGGTCCAGCGAGAAGTATATGGACCACGTCCCCAAGCTGTTCGATGCGATCCGGCAGCGATTCGGTTTCGATCTTCATCTGCTGCACGACGTTCATCACCGACTGACGCCGAATGAAGCGGCGCGCGTCGGCAAATCGCTGGAGCCATATCGCCTGTTCTGGCTCGAGGACGCAGTGCCGGCCGAGAACCAGGACGGATTCCGGCACATCCGCGGGCACACGGTGACACCGCTCGCCGTCGGCGAGGTTTTCAACACGATCTGGGACTGCAAGACGCTGATCGAAGAGCAGCTGATCGACTACATCCGCGCGACGGTGGTGCATGCTGGGGGTATCACCCACCTGCGCAGGATTGCCGACTTCGCGGCGATGAATCATGTGCGCACCGGCTGCCATGGTGCGACGGACCTGTCGCCGGTGTGCATGGGCGCGGCGCTGCACTTTGATACCTGGGTGCCCAATTTCGGCATTCAGGAGTACATGCGTCACACCGATGCGACCGACGAGGTATTTCCGCACGACTATCGCTTCGACGGCGGTTATCTCTACGCGGGGGAGTCGCCCGGTCACGGGGTCGATATCGACGAGAAGCTCGCGGCGAAGTATCCGTATCAGCGTGCCTACCTGCCGGTGAACCGCCTGCAGGACGGCACGATGTGGAACTGGTGAGAGATGGCTGACCCGATCGAAAAATACACCGGACTGGTCATTCAGCCGGAGGTCACCGTCGCGGAGGATCGCGACGGCATCAAGAAGAACCTCGATCGGGTACTAAACCTGATCGACTTCGGGGTCGGTTATTTCTGGGAGATACCGGCGCGTCTCGTCGTGTTGCCCGAATACTTCCTCCAGGGTGTCACGACGCCGGGCAAAGGCGAGCACGGCATCGAATCGTTCATGAAGAAAGCGATCACGATCCCGGGGCCGGAGCTCGACGAGCTCGGCAAGAAGGCACAGGAATACGGTATCTACATCGCCGGCGGCGGCGTGATCGAGGAGGTGCCGGAATTTCCGGGCCGCTGGTTCAATACCGCGTTCATCATCGGCCCGAGCGGCGACGTGATCCTGCGCTATCACAAGTGGCACGTCCCGGCGTCGATCGGCCTCGGCACGAGTCCGCACGACATGCTGGACGAGTATCGGGACAAGATCGGCGGCGGCATCGAGACGCTGTTTCCGGTCGTCGATACGGAAATCGGCAAGCTCGGTACGATGACCTGCCACGACGGCTGCACGCCGGAGGTGTCGCGTGCGCTGGGCTTCAACGGCTGCGAAGTCATCTGCCATCCGACCGCGTTACAAGAACAGGAAGGCGTATCCGATCCGTGGGACTTCTGGCGTTTCACGCGGCGCGCGCGCGCGCATGACAACATGTGCTACCTGCTGGGGTCCAACTGGGGGTCCGTGAACTACGACTACTATCCGAAGGCATTTTGCCCCGGGAATTCGTTCATCATCGACTACACGGGGATGATGGTGCGCGAGGCGCCATACCCCGCCGAACAGGTCATCGGCGCGACGATCGATATCGAGGCGCTGCGCGAGCATCGGTCGAGGGCTAATCACAACTGCTGGATCGACGTTCGTACCGAGGCGTTTCGCGAGATTTACGAGCAGCCGATCTACCCGCCGAATCAATTTCCTTCGGGCAAGCCGCCGCGCACGCTGTCGGACAAGCTCGAACCCGCGAAACAGGCACTGGACCTTCTATATAAGAGGGGCCAGTTCATGCCGCCGGCCGGCAAGTCGCCCGACGAGATGTCCGCCGCGCTGGAGAGTCGTATCAAATATGCGCAGGACACCGGCCGTTTGCGCAAGAGTGAGGAGTAACTGATGGCGGAAATAACAGGCGCAGATGCGATCGTAGAGTCGCTGTTGGCCAATGACGTGCATACGATGTTCGGGCTGCCCGGCGGGCAACTCGATCAGCTGTTCGACTCAATCTACCGCAGCGGCGACCGCATTCGCCTGATTCATACGCGGCACGAGCAGGGCGCCGCCTACATGGCGTTCGGGTATGCGCAGACCACCGGTCAGCCCGGCGTATACACGGTCGTGCCTGGCCCCGGGCTGCTCAATACGACGGCCGCGCTGTGCACGGCGTGGGCCTGCAACTCGCCCGTGCTCGCCATTTCCGGCCAGGTCCATCTCGACGGCATCGACAGCGGCTACGGCCACCTGCACGAAATTCCCGATCAGCTCGGGCTCATTCGGCATCTGACGAAATCGGCCGAGCGGATCGAGGACCCGGCGAGCACACCGGCTGCGATGCGCCGCGCGTTCGAGCAATTGCGCTCCGGCCGCCCGCGGCCGGTCGAAGTCGAGATGCCAATGGATACGATGGCCGAGACCGGCGACGTCGAGTCGGCGCAGAAAGCCGGCACGATCGCGCCGCCGGCGTTCGACACTGACCTGGTGCGGGAGGCGGCGCAGATCCTCGCAAACGCGAAGCGCCCGATGATCGTCGTCGGTTCCGGTGCGCTCGACAGCAGTGCAGAACTGCTCCACGTCGCCGAGCGTTTGCAGGCGCCGGTCATGGCCAAGCGCAAAGGCAAGGGGATCGTTTCGGCCGAGCATTATCTCAGTCAAAACCTGCCGGCCGGCCACGCGCTCTGGGGTGAGGCCGACGCGGTGCTGGCGGTCGGCACGCGATTGAATATGCCTCTGACACAGTGGGGGCGCGATGACGAATGCAAGCTGATTATCGTCGACATCGATCCGGAGGAGATGACGCGCCGCACGGAACCGGATGTCGGCATCCTCGGCGATGCGAAAGAAGTGCTCGCCGCGTTGGCGAACGAGCTGGAGCGGGTCGGCGGTGCGCGAGCGAGTCGCGAGGACGAATTGACGGCATTAAAGCAGCGCGTCGACAGTGCGATGCGGGAACAGGTCGCGCCGCAGATGGCCTACCTGGACGTCATTCGCGGCGCGCTGCCGCGCGATGGCTATTTCGTCGACGAGGTGACGCAGGTCGGCTTTGTCTCCTGGTACGGCTTCCCGGTGTACGAGCCCCGGCACTCCGTATCGGCCTGCCAGCAGGGCACGCTCGGCTACGGATTTGCGACGGCACTGGGTGTCGCCGCGGCGCATCCGGACAAGGCGGTCGTGCAGATCAGCGGTGATGGCGGTTTCATGTTCACCGTGCAGGAGCTGTCGACTGCGGTTCACTATCAGCTCAACCTGGTGACGATTGTTTTCAACGACCACACGTTCTCGAACGTGCAGCGCCAGCAGGATGAATGGTTCGATGGCCGCCGTATCTGCTCCAGCCTGACGAATCCGGACTTCGTCCGCATGGCCGAGAGTTTCGGTGCGGGCGCGTATCGTGTCGATTCGCCGGCCGGCCTGGCCGAGATATTGCCGCGAGCCATCGACGAACGCGGGCCGACGATTATTGAAGTGAGCCTGAGCGAACGCATGCCGTCGCCGTGGCCATTCATTATAATGCCGCAGAACCGCAAGATGCTTTGTACATAGTCGATCAGGTGGAGGTCGATCAGGTGGAGCCGTCGTGTCGCTGATATCCGCAGACAACGTGTTCGCGATGGGTGCGGTGTTGACGGGCCTCGCCTATCTCGGTTTCTGGATCGACAATTCTCCGATCGGCAAGCGGACGTCGGGTGTCGTCTGGGTGCTCGTCGTCGCGATGGCGTTGTCGAATTTTCGCATTACGCCGTTTTCGTCGCCGGCTTACGACTTCGTCGGCGCGTACATGGTCTCGCTGGCGATACCGTTGCTGCTCTTCAAGGCGGACATTCGCAAGATATTCAGGGAAAGCGGCAAGGTCATCATCACGTTTGCGATTGCCAGCGCCGCGACGGTCATCGGTGCCATCGCCGGTTTCTACCTCATGGATCTGGGCGAGATCGGGCCCAAAGTCGCCGGCGTGTACACCGGCGGTTGGGTCGGCGGCGCGGTGAATTTCCTGGCGGTATCGCAGGTCGTCGAAATGACGGAGGGCGAATTCACGTTAGCGATCAGCGCGAGCAGTGTCGTCAGCATACTGGCGCTGATGACGCTCGTTGCGCTGCCGGCGATACGACTGGTGACACGATTCATTCCGACGTCGTTCGTCGATACGATGCCGGCACATGAGAAAGACGCGCTGAAGGAGACGCAGAGAGCGAAAATCTATCTTCGCCACCTGAGCGGCGCGCTCGCGCTCAGCTTCGGTATTTGCGCGGCCTCGGCGGCTATCGCGGACCTGATCGACCGGCCGCACTTCACAATTCTGTTCGTCACGGGCCTGACGCTGGTCGTCGCCAATCTTTTTCCGAAGATGTGCGCTGCGCTGGAAGGCGAGTTCGAGCTCGGGATGGTTCTCATGTACCTGTTCTTCGCGATGGTCGGTTCGAGTACCAACGCGACGGCTTTTCTCGGTCCCGCGATGAACCTGTTTGTGTATGGCATGTTGATCATCACCGTCCACCTGGTTGTCGTGTTGATCGTGGCCAAGCTGATCAAGGTCGATCTCGCCGAGGCGATCGTCGCGTCCGGCGCGGCGCTGGTCGGGCCGGCGCCTACCGCCGCTATCGCCATCTCGCAGGGCTGGCGTTCGCTGATCACGCCGGGAATCATGTGCGGGATCTTCGGCTACGCGATCGGCACCTTTGTCGGCGTCCTGGTGTTCGAGTTTCTCAGTTGAGCCGACGGGTTTTTGTCCCGTTTCCCCACGACGGCTCTTCCCAACACCCCTGTAAAAGTGTAGTGTAAACAAATCCGACCAAACCGATGACGCAATCTCAGTTCGGGCGGAAAAAAACAAGTCGCAATATAGTTCGGCAATTGATGTCGATTCAACGCCTTGACGGCGTTATCTCGATGTGACGTCAGAATTTTTTAAGGGGAATCTGATGAGACGACTGATTTTCGCGCTGCTCGTTTGTGCGCTGCTGGGATTCACGGGTGCGCTGCAAGCAGCGACCGTGACTTACATACTTGGTGATCATCCCGACGCGGCGCTGTATCAGACCAATCCCACCGATCCCTACGGGCTCCGTGTCGATGCTGCACCGCCACCGGGCACTGGCCCGACGTTCAGCGTCGGCACCAACCTCGGCGGACTCGGCGGGCCGGTGACGCTGAGCTGGGACGACAGTCTCGCCGGCAGTGCCACGCTTAGCGGCACGCTGGAGCGCAACGATGACGGCACATTCTGGACGGTCAGCTACATCCTGACGGGTCTGGCGGCAGCGCCGAATGGTGGCATCACCGCGACCGGCGGCAGCGGGTCCGTGGACGAGATCGGCGGCGCGCTGCGCTCAATCTCGCTTACCGGCATGCAGGACGCTGGCGGCTATGCGTTCATCTTCGACGACGACGGCCACCGTCTGGCGGCACCCGCCGGTTGGGTCGGCCGCGGCTGGTTGGCCGGTTCCGGGACGACCGTCGACGACTGGATCGTGACCGCGCAGATCGTGCCGGTTCCGGCGGCCGTCTGGCTGTTCGGCTCGGCGCTCGGACTGATGGGTCTCGCACGGCGCCGACGTAGCTGACCGACCGCACGAGTTCTACAAATCGATTAAAACCCGGCCTCGTGCCGGGTTTTTTTATGGATGCTACGATTGCAGGCGATACAACCGCGGCCGGAGAGTGAGCACGTGAAAGAGAACCCGAATAGATCCACAGCCAGGTACACGACGGCGCTCTGCACGTCCCTGATCGCGGCGGCACTATCTGTCGGCGGGTGCGCGTCCGACAGTCAGGCCTCGAAGGGTGCTGCGTCAGGCGCCGGTACCGGTGCATTGGCGGGCGCGGCCAGTGGCCTGGTCGGCGCACTGGTATTCGGCGGAGACCCCGTCGACGCTGCGGCGCGCGGCGCGGTTTACGGCGGCACCGCCGGGGCCGTCGCGGGCGGCATTAGCGGGTCGAAGCAGGACAAGGCCATCGCGGCGGCCCAGCAAACCGAGAACGAAAAGAAAGCGGAGGCGCTGCGCAAGGATATTGGCGACGACGCATTCAACGGCGTCGTCGCGCTTGCCGAGTGCAAGTACGAGGTCGCGGCCGCGAACGCAAAGATCGCGAGGCAATCGAAGAACAAGAATCATGCGCTCGCCGGGCTGTGGGTCGACGTGCTGAGCGTCGCCGACCAGCGTCGCGAAGACGACGCGCGGGCGAAATTCCCGGAACTCATTAAACAGGACCGGGATATCAAGACCGACGCGGACGCGGAGGCGGCGATGCGCGAGGGCCTGCAGGCGCTGACCCAGGCGCGGCAGAACAACGGCCTGCCGGCCGTCTGCGCATGAGTCTCGGTTAACGCGGCGGCCGCGGGAACAGTACCGGCGTCGTGCGTTTGTAGTGCTCGTAGTCCGGTTCGCCGCCCCACCTCTCGTCCGCGCCACGCTCGAGCAGCGGGATGCCGCTGATGCGCGTCAGCAGCAGGTAGACGAACACCGGCGAGATCAGCGTGAGGAACTGCCAGCCTGCAAGGTTAGGCACTGCGATTACGGCAATCCCGCACCATAGAACAATTTCGCCGAAGTAATTCGGATGTCGCGACCAGGCCCAGAGTCCGGTCGCGATGAAGCGCCCGGCATTTGCCGGATCCTTGCGGAACCGTCGCTTCTGGCGATCGGCGATTGCCTCGATGCCGAAGCCGAACAACCACACCGCGCCGCCGAGCAGCGCGAGCACGCCGAACCCAGCGCGCGTTGCGGACGTCACTGCGGCCAGCGCCGCGGCGAGCGAAAATGATACCCACAGGCCCTGCAGCGTCCACGCGAGCAGGAACTTCGAGAAGCTCGGTTTGATGTCGGCGAAGCGGCGATCGAAGCCGTCGGCGAGGATGCGCCGAAACAGGAATGACCCGAGACGCATCGCCCATAGCGACACCAGCGCGAGCAACAGCAGCGAACGGGTATCCCGCGCGGGACTCAGGTACACCGCGACGGCGATGACCGCCAGGTAGGTCAGGCTGCCGACGAGGTCGTAGAACTTCTCGGTCTGTAACAGATAGGCGGGCACGAACGCGATCCACTGAATGCCGAACGCGAGCGCGACGCAGATCGCATAGATCGGCACAGCACCGACGGCATAGCCACCGTCGCTGCCGGCAAACGCGAGTCCTGCGCCAACCGCTGCGATCACGGGCACCCCGAGAATCGACGAGTCTAAGCGGTTTGACATCTAGTACGCATAGGCGAACTCGCGGGCGGCCGTAGTAGAGCGCAAATCACGCGCGCGCCGCGGCGCGACGCTAAGCAGATTCGCACGGCGCGGCGTGCTCGTGATCGGGCACGCGCCGGTGTTAATGCGCCCCAGCGCGGTCGCGAGCGAATCTTCGAATGCGTCGCCGAGCGGCAGCGCCAGATCGTCGTCGGCGGGGCAGTCGACCGGCAGACCGTCGAAGAAGCCGCCTTGCTGGTTCGCGTTCAAGTTCTCGAAGGTTACGAGGCGCAGGCGTTGGGCGCAGAAATCGAACGCGTCCTGGCCTACCGGCTTGCCGAACGTGTCCGCGCCGACGAGCGCGATGTCGACGTACGGCTCGAGCGAGTTGATCACGACTTCCGTCGCCGACGCCGAGCTGTTCGTCGTGATAAACACAATCGAGGCGAGATCGATCGAATTCGATTGCGCCGAGAACTCCGACTCGAAATTGCGAAACCTGTTCGAGACATTGTAGCGGGTGATCGATTGCACGCGACCGACATTGGCCGGTCCGGCGAGCAGGCTGGCGAAGAACTCGGCGACACTGAGGAGGCCGCCGCCGTTGTAACGAGCGTCGACGATGACGTCGGTGACGCCGGCCGCGACGAAGTCGGCAAACGCGTTCGTGAGTTTTGTCGGCGCGGTGCTGATGAACGCACGAAACTCGATGTAGCCGATCATGCGGCCGTTGACGTCGATGACCCTGTGTTGCGGCACTGGGTCGATCGTGACGGTCGCTTTGGTCGGAGTGACGACGAAAGGCTGGCCGCCGGGCGATTGCAGCGTGATCTGCTGCGTAATGCCGACCTCGGACTCGCCGAACGCTTCCTCGACGCCCTCGGCCGCCTCTATTTCCGGAATCGTGCGGCCGTCTACCGCAACGATGCTGATACCGCGCGCGAATCCGGCTGCATCTGCCGGGCTGCCGGCGAACACCTGCGTGATGTCGAGCGCATCACCGGCCGCGTTCAGCGAGAAGCTGAAGCCGTAGCCGACAAATTCGCCGGGGCCGAAGAAACTGGTGTCCTGCTCGATCGAACCGATGTTCGTGAATAATCGGTCGAACTCGTCGGGGAGATAGCGGAGGAAATCGAGTAGCTCGTCGGTATCTGCAAATGACGCGATGTCCAGGTCGCGGTATTTGTCTCTCTGTTCCGGTACGTCGTTCCAGAAATAGAACGTGTCCATCGCGTCCAGCACTGTCGCGACCTGCCCGGGGTTCGTGCAGTCCTCGACGGGCAGGCTGCCGCCGTCGTCGCTGCCGCCGCAAGCGGCGAGCGCCGCGAGTAACGCGCCCGCGGCGATTGCCCGCGCGACGGCGAGAAAAGTGACCGAAAAAATGTGTTTGTCGTGCCGCACTGCTTATACAACGAGCCCGCGTCGCCCCGGATGACGAGAGTTTGACCGCGTTCGTCGGGCCCGGTTCAGTCTGCCACAGTCCCTGCGGTGGGCAAGCGACCGGTTAACACTCGGCATCCGCCATTACCGCCAGCAGTTCGCCGCCGTCAGCGGTATAGCTGATCGAGATCGGCCGGCAGCAGACGAAGCAGTCCTCGACATAAGACTGAGCCGGCACGGACAGGTCGAGCACGACCGTGATCGTCTCGCCGCAATGCGGGCAGGTGATTTCGGCCTCGGAGATCAGCGCGCTCAGAACTGATCCTTGAGGCGCCGGGTCTCGGCGAATACCGCGACGTTACCGGCGTCGTCCAGCCCCAGCATCGATCTGATTTCCGGGCTGGTCGGGCGCAGGAACGGGTTGGTCGCTTTCTCGACCGCGATTGTTGACGGAATCGTCGCTCGATGTTGGCTGCGCAGCCGATCGACTTCGGCCGCGCGCGCGACGAGGCTGCCATTGCCGGGCTCGATGGACAGCGCGAATCGCGCATTGGCCTGCGTGTATTCGTGCGCACAGTAAACGCGCGTGTCGTCGGGCCACGTGAGCAGCTTCTGCAGCGACGTCCACATCTGCGCCGGGCTGCCCTCGAACAGGCGGCCGCAACCCATCGAGAACAGCGTGTCGCCGGTGAATGCGACGCTGTCGTCCACGAAGTGATAACAGATGTGGCCGCTGGTGTGCCCCGGCGTTTCGTAGATGATGGCGCGACGATTGCCGAGTTCGAACACCTCGCCTTCGCCGACCTCAATGTCGATGCCCGGGATGCGGTCGCGATCGATGCTCGGGCCGACGACCGTGCAGCCGGTATGGTTTTTCAGTTCCACGTTGCCGCCGGCGTGGTCCCAGTGATGATGCGTATTCAGGATGTAGTCCAGGGTCCATCCTGTCTCGGCCAGCGCGCGCTCGATCGCGGCGACCTCCGGCGTGTCGATGACGCCGGTCTTGCCGGTGTCGGGGTCGCGCACGAGGTAACAGTAGTTGTCCTGCAGCGCCGGGAACATGAAGATCTCGAGGCCGCCGGGTGGCTGGAACGTGTTGAGATTCGTCATGGGTGGCTTCGTCAGGTCTCGTCCAGACGCGGCATCAGCTCGACGAGATTGCAAGGCTGCGTGCGGTAGTCGAGCTGGTGGCTGATCAAGAGGTCCCAGCCGTCCTTGCAGGCGCCGCTCGATCCGGGCAGCGTGAAGACGTACGTTGAATTCGCAACGCCGGCCAGCGCACGCGACTGCAGCGTCGACGTGCCGATGTTCTTATAAGAGAGTGACCTGAACATCTCACCGAAACCTTCGATCGTCTTGTCGAGCAGCGGGCGTATCGCTTCGGGCGTGCCGTCGCGGCCGGTAATGCCCGTGCCGCCGGTCGTGATCACGACCTGCACCAGCGCGTCGGCAATCCAGCGCGACACGGTAGCGCGGATGAGATAAACGTCATCTGGTTCTATCGTTTTCTCAGCGAGTTCGTGACCGGCGCCTTCGAGTCGATCGACCAGCACTCGCCCGGACTTGTCTGTCTCTTCCGTGCGGCTGTCCGAGACCGTCAGCACCGCGATACGCAGCGGCACAAATTCGCGCTCGGTCACTTCGTCGTGTGCCATCGTTCGTACTCAGGCGGCCGTGTCGCCGCCGGAGCGGCGCACCTGTTCGCGCAGATATTCGGCGAATTTCGCGCACGCGTCGATCTGCGTAAATATGCCGACGAGTTTGTCTTTGCGCGTGACGACGACGGAGCGCAGGTGATGCTCGGCCATTCGATGCAGCACGCTGTCGAGTCGCTCGGAAAGGTCGACGGTGAATGTGTCTGCCGACATCACATCGCGCACCGTGAGGCCTTCGGAGCCGTTGTGCCGCGCGACGACCAGCTGGATGTCGCGGCTCGACACCATGCCGGTCAGTTCGCCTTCGCCGGTCACCGGCAAATGATGTATGCCGTGTTCACGCATGATATCGAGCGCCTTGTCGACGGTCGCGCCCGGGTCGATCGCGTACGGAAACGGCGTCATGACGGTCTTGATGCTCGGGATGCGTTTCATTGGTCTTTGTCGTTGGGCCTTGGCGAGTGCTGAAGCTTAGCCGGGAAACCATTGCGAGACAACGTGATACCCTGTTCTTGCCCGCTCAGTCCACTCGCTGGCGGGCCAATGAATTTGCTGCCTCGCCGAGGAAGAGGGTCCAATGCTGGTCGGCACGCCGAAGGAAATCAAACAAGACGAATTCAGGGTCGGCATGGTGCCGTCCGCCGTTCGCGAACTCGTCGTGCGCGGACACGACGTCGTCGTCGAGACCTCGGCGGGTGCAGGTATCGGCTTGGCCGATGAGGACTATGAGCGGGCCGGCGCGCGGATCGCGCCTGATGCGCAGACCGTATTCGCGGCCGCGGATATGGTCGTCAAGGTCAAGGAGCCGCAGCCGGACGAGTGCCGGATGCTGCGGCCGGGCCAAATGCTGTTCACCTACCTGCATCTTGCGCCGGATCCGGAGCAGGCACGGTTGCTGCTCGAGTCTCGATGCGTCGCGATCGCCTATGAGACCGTGACCGCGCCGGACGGCAGCTTGCCGCTGCTGACACCGATGAGTGAGGTCGCGGGACGCATGGCCGTGCAGGCCGGCGCGAGTTGTCTCGAGAAAGAGGCCGGCGGTTCCGGTGTGCTGCTCGGCGGCGTACCGGGGGTGAAGCCCGCGCACGTCGTCGTGATAGGCGGCGGCGTCGTCGGCAGCAACGCAATTCGAATCGCGATGGGAATGGAAGCCAGCGTTACCGTCATCGACAAGTCGTTGCAGCGCCTGCAGGCGCTCGATTTTCAGTTCGGTGGTCGTTTGAACACGATATTCGCGACGACGGAGACGATCGAGGAATACGTCGCGCAAGCCGACTTGGTCGTCGGCGCGGTACTGGTGCCGGGCGCGTCGGCGCCGCGACTCGTCACGCGCGACATGTTAAAGAGAATGCGCAACGGCTCGGCGCTCGTCGACGTGGCGATCGACCAGGGCGGCTGCTTCGAGACGAGCAGGGCGACGACGCACTCCGAGCCGACTTACATCGTCGACGACGTCGTGCACTATTGCGTCGCTAACATGCCCGGCGCGGTGCCGCGCACGTCGACGTTCGCGTTGCAGAACGCGACGCTGCCATATGTGCTCGACCTCGCAGACAAGGGGTATCGGCACGCGCTGATCGAGGATCGCGGTTTGCTGAATGGCCTCAACGTCAACGCGGGTCAAATCACGCACAAGGCTGTTGCCGAAGCGCTCGACGTCGCATTCATGCCGGCGGAGCAGTCGCTGCAGTAAAACGGGGACTGGCTCCGCAGGTGCCTGTCCCCTCTCAGCGGCAGGGGACAGGCACCTGCGGAGCCAGTCCCTTACCAACGATAAAAATTCACCGGATGCCCCGCCGGAAAGTCGTCGCGGCCGCGTTCGAGCTCGACGAATCCGTCGGTGCCCGCCAGTGATACGAAATCGCCCGACGTGTTGGTCGGTTTCGGTATCGCGAGTACCGTGCCATCGTCGGTGAATGACAGCTCGACGGGCATGAAACAGGTCAGGTCCGGCTCGAACCTCAGCGGCTCGGCAAGGCGCAGCCGCGGCTGGCGGCACGTCGCCAGTCCCATCGCGACGCGAATCGCGGGGATCACGTAGCGGGCGGCGCAGACGAGCGTCGACACCGGGTTGCCCGGCAGCGCGAACAGCGGCTTGCCCGTCACGCTCGTGCCGAACCACATTGGCAGTCCGGGCTTCTGCAGAATCTTGTGGAATACGAGTTCGGCGCCGAGTTCTTCCATGATCTGCGGCACGTAGTCGTACTTGCCCATCGACACGCCGCCACTCAGGATCAGCACATCGTGCTCGGCGTGCAGCCGGCCGATCTCCGCGCGCAGTTCCGCCGGATCGTCGGGCAGTCGCGCACGGCGACCCGTATAGCAGCCCAGCCTCTCGAGCGACGCGGCGATCGCGCGGTCATTCGAAGAGCGGATCTGGAACGGTTCGAGCGCTGCGCCGACGTCGACGAGTTCGTCGCCCGTCGAGACGATTGCTATGTTCGGCCAGCGTGAGACTTCGAGTTCGGTCCTGCCGCCGATCGTCAATGCCGCCATTTCGGCGGCGCCGATCGTACAGCCGGGTTCCAGTATCGTCTGTCCTTCGCCGTGATCGGTGCCGCGCCGATGCACGAACTGGCCCGGCGACGGAGAATAGCTGTCTTCGAGCACCACGTGTTCACCGTCGGGGCGGATGCGTTCGACCGGAATCACCGTGTCCGCGTCGGCCGGCAGCATTGCGCCGGTCATGATCTCCACGCAGTGACCGTCGTCC
>JBPCXI010000085.1:0-13286 GCA_051008895.1 Gammaproteobacteria bacterium
TCGTCCGCCGCGGCGCGCGGCCGTGCATGGGCATGTTCCGACTGCCCGAATTCATGCAGGTCGTATCGCGCTCGGGAATCTTCCAGAACGAACGGAGGTCGCATGACCAGGCTGCCACCCAGGTTTGTGCTGCGTGACAGTTACGAGTCACTGCTCGGCCCGGATGCCTGGGCGCGCCTGAACCCGGCGATTCGCGCACGTTTCAGCGCCGGCGCCGCACACCGGCCGGTGACCTACGAGGGCGTGATGCAGCGGGTCGAGATGTCGACGGCCGGCCGTTTCCTCGCCCAGTGCTGTCGATTGATCGGTACGCCGCTCGCGCTACATGCGGGCGTTGACGTGCCGACGACGGTCAAGGTGTACCCGGACGATAGTTTGGGCGGCATGGCCTGGGATCGCAGCTACCGGTATGCCGGCCGACCGACATGCCGGGTGCGCTCGACGAAACGCATCGACGCGGCGGAAGGCTTACTCGAACTGATCGGCTTCGGCTTCGGCATGCGCCTGGCCGTGAGCGAGGAAGCCGGCGCGCTGCACTTTAGCAGCACGCGCTTCTTTCTTGCTATTGCCGGGCGGCGGATCACGATTCCGCTCCTGCTGACACCCGGCGTCACGCGCGTGAGCCAGACGGACCTCGGCGACGGCGAGTTTCGATTCGAACTCGACGTCCGCCACCCGCTGCTTGGGCGGACTTATTACCAGGTCGGCACGTTCAGGGCTGTCGAACGCCCCCCCCCCGCAAGCTAGCCTGCTTTGCTAGACTTGGCGCCGTCGCATTCGCAGCATCGAGGGCACCGGCATGAGTAACGACAAGAAACGCTCGGTATCGCGGGAGTTCAACGCGCTGAGCGTGCTGTGGCGCTTCCTGTTTGCACTGGTACTCGTATTGCTGACCTTCAATCCGAGCGGCACGTCAGTATTTCACTGGGTGCGCGATGCGATCGGCACCGACCTTGGTCCGGAGCATTTCTTCGTCGGCTCGCTGCTGGCGATCGGCTGGACGATTCTGCTCGTCGCGACCTGGCGCTCGCTGAATACGTTCGGTGTCGTACTCGTCGCCGTTACCATCGGTACGTTCATCTGGCTGCTGGTCGATCTCGGCGTGCTCGACGCAGACTCCGGCACCGCGATCACCTGGATCTCACTGGTCTGCCTGTCGGTGCTGCTGACTATAGGATTGTCGTGGTCGCACATCTGGCGGCGGATGACCGGCCAGTTCGACGTCGACGAAACGGACGGCTAGGCGCCGGACCCTGAGGCCTGATTCTGCTGGCCTGACACCAGCTTCGCTACGCCCATCAGGATCCACACGACCAGGCCCACGGCCAACGTCCCGGCATACATGATGAAAGTCAGGTTCGGGATACCGAGGATCTCACCGGGCGCGCCGATCCAGATATAGAACGCGATCATGCCGAGCACGAGCGGCGCCGCAATCGCGAGTTTCGCCTTCGTGCTCAGGCCCAGCCCGTGCATCTGGATGATCAGGAACGTCGAGATGCCGCCGAACAGGAAATACGCCCATGGTGCGTGGCCCGGCTGGTTCATGATGAAGTACGCGACCATCGAGCCGTGGACGACGAACAGGAATTCGAGCGACACGGTCCACCAGCGATTCGTATGAAAACGCGTAAAGAACAGCGAACACTGCAGGAGTAGCAGCATCATGTAAGCAAACCCGGCGAGGTGGCCTGACGTCATCTCGACCGGGTGGTACCAGAACGTATAGATGATCGCCCACGAAAAATAATAGCCGTGATAGCGGCGTACCGCGTCACCGACACCGTAAAGCGGCTTCGCGCCGTAGCCGAAAAACAGGCCACGGCGTTTGTTCTCCATCAGCAGAATCAGGAACAGCATCAGCGTGACCGAACCCATCGACGTCGCTTCGTGCACGTCCTGCGCGAGGCCGTCGTAGGTCAGCTTCGTCTGCGCGATGTGCACGAGCACGAAGAACACGTTGACACTGAGTGCGATTACGTTGTGCCGGTGCAGCCCGAACACATACTTCGGGCGCGCCCGCTGAGCCTGTGCGATCAGGTACCAGATCGAAACCTGGTGCAGGCTGTAGGGCACCCAGGCCGCAATACGCGTCCAGGCGTTAGCGTCACGCAGCTGCCAGTAATACCACCAGTTGCCACGGTCCGGCTCGAAGTCGACGTCCGCGCTGTACGGCGCGAACATGAAAATCACGCCCATCAGCGCGGCGCAGCCGACCAGACCCCACCAATGGCGGAACGGGATCGGCGATTCGGTGTTTGTATCTCGGGTCGTCATAGCTCTGGGTATTGTGTGCAGCCCATTTAACGGGAAAATGGCGCGTGACACCACCACCGGGAGCCCACGTGGTCACGGATCAGATAATCCTGTTCGCGCTTTTGATCGCGGTATTCGCGCTGCTGATCTGGGGGCGCTGGCGCTACGACATCGTCGCCTTCGTCGCGCTGCTCGCGGCCGTGCTGACCGGCATCGTCCCGACCGACCGCGCGTTCTCGGGCTTCGGGCATCCGGCGACGATTATCATCGCGCTCGTGCTCGTCGTCAGCCGCGGCCTGTCGAATTCCGGCGCGATCGAGCTGCTGGCGCGTTATGTCATTGACGGTACGCGCAAGCTGGCGGGTCACATCGCGATCATGTCGACGCTCGCGGCATTTCTGTCCGCGGTCATGAATAACGTTGCAGCCCTCGCGCTGCTGATGCCCGTCGACATCCAGGCTGCGGCGCGCGCGAAGCGGAGTCCGGCTCTGTCGCTGATGCCGCTGTCGTTCGCATCGATCCTCGGCGGCATGATCACGCTGATCGGCACGCCGCCAAATATCGTGATCGCCGAGTTTCGCAACGACGCGCTCGGTGCGTCGTACCGGATGTTCGACTTCGCGCCGGTCGGCCTCGCCTGCGCTGCCGTCGGCATTGCGTACGTCACGCTGATCGGCTGGCGACTGCTGCCGCGGGACCGGGCCGAAGACAGCGCGACGGCGAAGCTGTTTGACCTCGGCGGCTATATCGCCGAACTCAAAGTTGCAAAGACATCGAATGTCGTCGGCAAGAAAGTTGCCGAACTCGACGCAATCGCCGAGACCAGCGACATCGAGATCGTCGGCGTCGTACGCAACGGCCGCCGCATGCCCGGTGGCGCGCGCCGCGTCGAACTGAAGGTCGGCGACATCCTCGTCGTCGAGGCGACGCCGGGAAACATCGACTCGGCGCTCGGCAATATGGGGCTCGAGTACCAGGGCAGCGGCCTCGCCGCGCTCAAGGACGAGGACCTGACGCTGACCGAGGTCGTCGTACCCGAGCCGTCGCGCCTCGCCGGTCGCTCGACGTCGTCACTGCGCCTGCTGTACCGCTATGGTGTCGCGCTCGTCGGCGTTTCGCGGCAAGGCAAACGCTTTCGCGACAAGGTGCGCCAACTCGAGATCGAAGCGGGCGACGTGCTGTTGCTGCTCGGCTCGAACGAACGGCTCAACGACGTGATCGGCCGCCTCAACCTGCTGCCGCTGAAGGATCGCGGGCAGCGCGTAATCAAGCGCAACAAGGCATGGCAGGCCGTGGCGATCTTTGCCGCGGCAATTGCCGCCGCAAGCGTCGGACTCGTCTATTTGCCGGTTGCGCTCGGCTGCGTCGTGGCCGCGTATGTGCTGCTGAACATCGTGCCGGTGCGCACCATGTACGACTCGATCGAATGGCCCGTAATCGTGCTGCTCGGCTCGATGATCCCGATCGGCGCGGCGCTGCAGACTACCGGTGGCACGGCGTTGATAGCCGACGGAATCGTCAACGTCGCGGCGGGTTATTCACCGGCTGTCGTGCTGACGCTGCTCATCGTCGTGACGATGACGCTGTCGGACGTGATGAACAACACCGCGACGGCCGTCATCGCAGCACCGGTTGCGGTCGACATTGCCACCCGGCTGAACGTGAATCCGGATCCGTTCCTGATGGGCGTCGCAGTCGCCGCGTCCTGCGCGTTCCTGACGCCGATCGGGCACAAGAACAACACGCTGATCATGGGGCCGGGCGGCTACCGCTTCGGCGACTACTGGCGCATGGGCCTGCCGCTGGAAATTATCATCGTCGTCGTGTCGGTACCGATGATCATGTGGGTATGGCCGATGTAGGCGTCGGGTCAGACCCCGGTCAATTATCCAGCGTTTCGTCGAGCTGACGCTTGCGATCCTGGTTCAGCTTCTCGACGTCGGCAGCCTTGTCCAAGGTGCCCGACAATTCACCGAACGCCGAATTCTCGAGCGCCTCTCGCTTCTCGGCATCGGTCTTCGGCGGACTCTCGTCGCCCGGGCTGCAAGCTCCTGCGACCAGTGCTATCGCTGCAGTTACCAGAATTGTTCGTAACGAATGCATCTTTTCGATCTCCTTTTTCAGGTTGCCGACCTGCCGGACCGGCTCATAAACTCCGCGAGGATCAGCAAGATCCCGAGCGCGGCCGCAGTTAGCGCGGCGCCGATCACGGCCGGCGCCGTCACCTGCTTGACCGCGATGCCGGCGCACGCCCACACGACGACGAGCAGGTACGCGACATCGCGGCGCCTGAACAGTAACGTTGCCGCGGTCGCGCCGGCCACCGCTATCTTGAACATCGTCCAGACGGTTTCGTCGACGAACGCATTCGCGTGGCCGGCCGACCACTGCAACGCACTCAGATTCGCGATCGTCGCGACGGTAATCCAGCCGGTGTAGATGCTGAACGGCACATGCACGAACCAGACCTCGGCGACTGGAACACTGCCCCGACCGATGTCGAGCCGACGATAAATCATAATGAGCGTGACCAGGATCGCGAGCATCAGTGTCACAGACAGTCCGAGCTGGTCGTAGTGCCATGCGACGAGCCACAGCGCATTCGCAATGCAGTTGGCGACGAACGGTTGCGAAATCGACGCGAGCCTCGGGTTGTCGCGCTGCGCCGGCAGCGCCTGATAGATCACGTAGGCGATCAGGCCGACGTAAATCAGCCCCCAGATCGCGAACACGTAGCCGGCCGGCACGAACAGCGCAGGATACTTGGCTGACACCTGCCCGGTTGTCTGGCCGCCGAGCGGCAGCGAGTTCGCGAGCCCGTTGAAGACGAGCAAGACTGTCAGCGCGACGATATTGCCGCCCCAGTCCGTGATCTTTCGGTGCATACATCGATAGTGGCAGATGCCAATCATCGGCACCAGCTACAATGTGCGCATGCTCCAATCGCTCGCGAAAATCGTTGCGGCACTCGCCGTGATCACGGCGGTCGCCGTCGGCGGCGCGTGGGCCTGGTACTTCGTTATCCTGCCGCCGGACCTGCCCGTGCCTGACATCGCGATCGAACGTACTCCGGAGCGCGTCGCACGCGGCGAGTACCTCGCAACCGCCGTATTCGGCTGCATGTACTGTCACTCGGAACGCGACTGGTCGCTGTTCGGCGCGCCGCCGAAGCCGGGCACGCTCGGCAAGGGCGGTGAGCGCTTTGACCAGAGCGTCGGCGTGTCGGGCGTGCTGATTGCACCAAACATCACGCCACACAACCTCGGCGACTGGTCTGACGGCGAAGTCTATCGTGCGATCATCAGCGGCCTGCACAAGGACGGCTATGCATTCTTCCCGATCATGCCGTTCGACGTGTACCTGCACCTCGAAACGGAAGACGTGTATTCGATCATCGCGTATTTGCGGACACTCGAGCCGATCGAATCGGAATTCAGCGGGCGCCGGATGACACGGCTGATGACGTTCATTGCGCACTCACGAGTGCTGCCGGCCGACCCGTGGGAGATCGACAAGGCCGATCCGGTCCAGCGCGGCGAGTACCTCGCACGCATCGCCGGTTGCCGCTTCTGCCACACGCCCGCGAACGAGCGCATGCAGCCGTACGAGGACCAGCGCTTCGCCGGCGGGCTGCGCATGCTCGCGCCCGGCGACGACGGGCCCCGCGGGGTCTACTCCGCCAACGTTACACCCGATATCGAAACCGGCATCGGCAACTGGACCGTCGAGCAGTTCATCGCGCGTTTCAAGGCCTACCAAGGCGCGCGCATACCGGTCACGGAAACCGGTTTTCAGACCCAGCATGCGTGGACCGAGTACGCGAAGATTACCGAGTCGGACCTCGCCGACATTTACGCGTACCTGATGTCACACCCGCCGGTGCGCAATGCGGTGGATCCGGCCGGCGGGCCCGAACGATAGGCCCGGCGGGCGGCCGTGCCGTAGTGCGACCGCTGTCGGGGGCATTCCGTAGGGACAGGATCTGGCCCGCGACGGGAATTGGGATTGGAATCGATTTCCTTTAGCCTTGGGGGATGAATATTCCCGGCCCTTTCGAGATCACGCGCGTGCAGGAGTTCGAGTGGCGGCATCGCGAACTGAATTTCCTGCTACTCGACGACGCGACACCGGCAGAGTTCGAGCGCACACGAACCGCGCGCGATTCGCGCTTCGTTAACGTCGATGCGGGCACGCTGATCATGTCGTTCCACAGCTTCGTCGTGCGGACGGAGCGCGGCACGCTGCTCGTCGACACCTGCGTCGGCAACGACAAGGACCGGCCGATGCTGCCGGAGTGGCACCGCCAAAAGTTTCCGTATCTCGATCGATTGCGCGCCGTCGGGCTCGGGCCGGATGACATCGACTTCGTCTGTTGCACGCACCTGCATGGCGACCACATCGGCTGGAACACGCGACTCGACAACGACCGCTGGGTACCGACTTTCCGCAACGCGCGCTACCTGATGGCGGACGCTGAAATGCGCTACTGGGAACAACTACACAAAGACGAGCCGGACAATATGTACTGGCGCGGTTGGCAGGACAGCGTGCTGCCGGTGATCGAGGATGGCCTCGTCGACCGCGTCGCGAGCGACCACGAGATCCTGCCCGGCATCCGGCTGCGACCGGCACCGGGTCACACACCGGGCAATGTTGTGATCGAGCTCGAACAGGGTGACCGGAGCGCCGTCATGAGCGGCGACGTCGTCCATCACCCGGTGCAGATCGAGCGACCCGAATGGTCGAGCAATTTCGACGGCGACCCGGATCACGCCCGCGTCACGCGCCGAGAATTACTCGAACGCGTCGCGGATACCGACACGCGGCTGCTAGGCGCGCACTTCGCCGGGCCAAGTGCAGTGCACGTCGTCAGCGACGGCGGGGACTTTAAGTATCTCTAACCGCGCGCGGCGATCTGTCGGTCGGCAACCGGCCGCATAAGCTCGACCGCGGTCTTGTCGCTCGGCGGCAGTTCGGCGTCCGACTCGCCGAGCGGCTCGACTCGCGAACCCCAGCGTAGCAACGCCGCGCCACGGCTGAGCCCCGCGCCGAACGCCGGCATCAGGATCAGGTCGCCGGCATTGATGCGGCCGTTGCCGAGTGCCTCGGACATCGCGATCGGAATCGACGACGCGGACGTATTGCCGAAGCGATCGACGTTGACGTAGACCTGGTCCTCGCCGACGCCGAGCTTGTGCGCGACCGCCTGGATGATGCGCAGGTTGGCCTGGTGCGGGATCACGAGATTCACGTCGTCGACACCGTAGCCGGTCTGTCCGAGCACGGCCTGCGCAGACACCATCATGCCCTTCGTCGCGCGCCGAAAAATCTCGCGCCCGTCGAAATTGAACGTCAAGTCGAGGATGTCGTAGCTCGTGCGGTCGATCGCCGCGCCGAAATTGTCGATCATCAGCGCGCCGGCCGCCGCGCCATCGTTGCCGAGGTCGGTCGCGAGCACGCCCTCCCCGTCTTCGCCGGGCTCCATGATCACCGCGCCGGAACCATCGCCGAACAACACGCCGGTGTTGCGGTCGGTCCAGTCGAGGTACCAGGTCAGGCGCTCCGACGCGACCAGCAAAGTGCATTTGCTGACGCCGGTCGTGATCAGGCCGTTCGCGAGCGCGAGCCCGTAGACGAAACCGCTGCAACCGACGTTAAGGTCCATCGCCGCGACGTCGTCGATGCCGAGCTTCTTCTGCACGATCGACGCGGTGCTCGGCACCAGCAGATCGGGAGTGACGCTCGCAAAAATGATCGTATCGACGTCACCGGGTTCCTTACCGGCGGCCGCGAGTGCGCGGCTCGCCGACACGACGGCGAGCTCGCTCGAGCCGACGTGCGACACGTGGCGCTGGTGAATCCCGGTCCGCTCGACGATCCACTCATCGTTGGTATCGAGGATCGTCGCAATGTCGTCGTTGGTCATGACGGCCGGGGGCGCACAGTGGCCCCAACCCGTAATCGTGGCAGGCATGTTCGGTCCCCCCGGTGCCTGGCGGTGACTATTCGTTGTCGCGTGAGAGTAACACCATTCCCGGGCGCGCCGGCCGGGGGTTGACATTTATATCAGAACGCGTATTCTGCTTCCCCATGGCCAGAACCCGAGAATTCGATCCGCGCGAGGCGCTCGACGCCGCGATGACGCTGTTCTGGGAACAAGGCTTCGGTGACACGTCGATGGAAGATATCGTCGAATCGTCCGGCGTCAGTCGCTACGGGCTATATGGCACGTTCGGCAACAAGCGCGAGCTGTACATCGCTGCGCTGAAGCGCTACGCGCAGCAAATGGCGACGGAGAACCACGCCCACCTGTTCTCGCCCGACGCGAACCGGGACGACATCGAGAAGTTCCTGCGCGGCGTCGTCGATCGCGCCGACGGCCCCGAAGGCGGTCGCGGCTGCATGGTCTGCAATGCGGCGATCGAGATCGCGCCGACCGACAGCACGGTCGCACATGCGGTTCGCGATTTATACGACCAGCTCGGCAAAGCATTCGCCAACTCGATCAGTAATGGCCAGGCTGCCGGCAACGTGAACCCGAGTCTCGACCCGCAGGCGACCGGCCAGCTGCTGGTCGGCACGATGCAGGGCATGGTCGTGCTCGCCAGAGCCGGCACGGGCAAGACGCGGCTGAACGCTTACGTCGATTCGGCGATGTCGATGCTCGAGTAAAAAAATTTCCCTGAATCAGAACGATTATTCTGCTACGAGGACGAACCGATGAAAGACACCATACATACATTCCCCGTCAATGCCGCGGGACTCGATCGCCGCCCCGGCGCGATCGGCGCGCCTTTTGCCCGCCACCGCCGCACGCCGACTTTCGACCTGTTCCGCGCGTCGCAGCGGCTGGACGGAACGACAAACCCGGTCGGCCGTCTTTTTTATTCCCTCAACCAGAACGATCGTTCTGTTTCGGAGGCGAGACAATGACAGACAACATCAGCCGGCGCATCGACGGATTCGCGGTGTGGCTCGCGCGTGCGGTCATTCATCATCCGTGGCGAGCGTTGTTCGTGGCACTCGCTATCACCGTCGTCGCAGCCAGCGGCATGCGTCACCTCGAATTCGCGAACAACTATCGCGTGTTCTTCGGCCCGGGCAATCCCGAGCTCACCGCGTTCGAGACGTTTCAGAAAACTTACACCAAAAACGACAACCTGCTACTGGTCGTGCGCCCGCGCGCCGGATTCGCGCTCGGCCCGGACACGGCGACGGCGGTCGAACGGCTGACCGAGGAGGCATGGCAGATTCCATATGCGAATCGCGTCGACTCGATCACGAATTTCCAGCACAGCTGGGCGGACGGCGATGACCTGACCGTCGAGGACCTGCTGCGCGACGCCGCTACGCTGAGCGCGGCCGACCTCTCCACCAAACGCGACATCGCGCTCGCCGAACCGCTGCTCGCCGGTAACCTTGTCGCGCTCGACGGCGTCACGACCGCGGTTGCGGTGACGCTGCAGTACCCGGAGAAAGACCTGACCGAAGTGCCCCGGGCCGTAAACTACGCCCGCGAGCTCGCGGCCGGCATTGAAGCCGACCATCCCGATCTCGAGGTCGCGATCACCGGCGTATCCGCACTGAACAACGCATTCGCCGAAGCCGGCCAGCAGGATGCGACGTCGCTGATCCCGGCGATGTACGGATTGCTGATCGTATTCAGTTTTCTCGTGTTGCGCAGTCTCGCCGGTGTCGTCGCGACCGTTCTCGTGATCGTGTTCTCGACACTGGTTGCGCTCGGTGTCGGCGGCCACATCGGCTGGGCGCTCGACCCGGTGGCCGCGACCGCTCCGGTCATCATCATGACGCTGGCCGTCGCGGACAGTATTCACATACTGACGACGCTGCGGTCGCTAATGCGCGAGGGCCTCGACAAGCTAGCGGCGCTGGCGGAGGCCGTGCGGATCAATTTCCTCGCCGTGACGATCACGAGTTTCACGACCGTGGTCGGGTTCATGACGCTGAACTTCTCGGACGCACCGCCGTTCAAACATCTCGGTACGCTCGCCGCAGTCGGTATCGCCGCTGCGTGGTTCTTCGCGCTCGTGCTGCTGCCGGCTGTGATTCGCCTGCTGCCCGTGCGTGTCGCGCCGGCGTCCGACGATCGGCGCGGCCTGGTGGCGGCGCTGAATCGAGTCGCGGACTTCGTCACGACGCACTATCGCGGCGTGCTGCTCGTCATGGGAACCGCGACGCTCACGCTGATCGCTTTCGTGCCGCGCATCGAACTCAACGACGAATTCGTCAGGTACTTCGACCAACGCGTCGAGTTCCGCAACGACTCGGATTTCACGCAGGAACACCTGCGCGGCATCTATCTCGCCGAGTTCTCGATCGCGGCGGACGAGCCGGGTGGCATCAGCGATCCGCAATACCTGCAGAACCTCGAATCGTTTGTCGACTGGCTGCGCATCCAGCCCGAGGTCGAGCATGTGTTCAGTTACACGGACATCATCAAGCGGCTGAATCGCAACATGCACGGCGACGACGACGACTGGTACGCGATACCCGAGGACCGTGAACTTGCGGCGCAGTACCTGCTGCTCTACGAGTTGTCGCTGCCGTACGGCCTGGATTTGAACGATCGCATCAACATCGACAAATCCGCGACCCGCGTGACCGTCACGCTCACCGACATCTCGACCGCCGAAGGTCGTGTGTTCTATGACCGTGCGACGCGGTGGCTCAAGGGCAACACGCCCGAGAGCATGTGGACCGATCCGACCGGCGCGTTCGTGATGTTCTCGTACATCTCGCAGCGCAATGTCGAGTCGATGCTGACCGGCAACGTGATCGCTGTCATCGCGATCGCGCTGATCATGATGGTCGCGCTGCGCAGCGTCCGCTACGGCGCGCTGAGCGTGATCCCGAACGCGGCGCCGATCCTCGTCACGCTGGGGATCTGGGCGCTGACGGTCGGGCAGGTCGGCATGCCGGCCGCGACCGTGACCGCGACGTCGCTCGGCATCATCGTCGACGATACCGTGCACTTTCTCATCAAATACCTGCATGCGCTGCGGGAGAAACACCTGGAGCGGCCGGCTGCGATTCGCTACGCGTTCGAGACAGTCGGCACCGCAATCGTTGCGACGACGCTGATCCTCGCCGCCGGTTTCGCGCTGCTCGCCGCGTCGACATTCAAAATCAATGCCGAGATGGGGCTGCTGACCGCGCTTGCGATCGTCGTCGCCCTGATTCTCGATTTCCTGTTGCTGCCGGCAATCCTGATGATCGGCTACCGGCGGCCCGACTCAGTGGAGGACACCGATGAAAACCTCGTTACCCAGATTGCATAGGCCTTGGGCCGTCCCGGCCATACTCTTTGCGCTGCTCGCGGCCAATATCGCCGCGGCGGCCACGGACAACCGCGGCTTCGACATCGCGGCCCGCTCCGATCGCAGCGACCGCGGCTTCGGCGACAGCACCGTCGCGCTGCAAATGATCCTGCGCAATGCCGCAGGGCAGGAGACGACGCGAGCACTGTGGCTCAACACGCTCGAGATTCCCGACGAGAGCGCCGGCGACAAGAGCATGATCGTTTTCGAGACGCCCGCCGACATCGAGGGCACCGCGCTGCTGTCGCACGCGAAGATTCTCGACCCGGACGACCAGTGGCTGTATCTGCCCGCGCTGAAGCGCGTGAAGCGTATCTCGTCGGTCAACAAGTCAGGGCCGTTCGTCGGCAGCGAGTTCGCGTTCGAGGACTTCACCGCGCTCGAACTCGAGAAATACGACTACACGTACGTGCGCACCGAAACCTGCGGTGAGTTCACTTGCGACGTCGTCGAGCGAGCACCACGCTACGAGCACTCGGGCTACACCCGCCAGCTGTCGTGGATCGACCAGGACATCTTCCAGGTCCGGCGCGTCGAATTCTTCGACCGGCGCGGTGACCTGCTGAAGACGCTGACGCTCGAAGATTATCGCGTATACGACGACCGCTACTGGCGACCGCATAGACTCGCGATGGTCAACCACCAGACCGGCAAATCGACGGACCTCGTCTACGACGACTACGCGTTCGGCACCGGGCTGTCGGATCGCGACTTCGTCAAGGGCAGCTTGAAGAGACAACGATAGCCAACGAAACGGCATCAGACACCACAATCCGATGAGTTAGTAGTCATGTATGCGAAGGAAGCAAAACCACAGGTGTCTGAAACCTTTTTGGCGCTATTTCTCGTCGTCCTGTTCGAGCTCGCGGTAGTGACACCGTCCGTGGCGGCGGAGGGTTGGAGTCTCAGCGGTTCTATGGGCGCGGAAACCCGCATCTTCCTCCACGAACCGCAGTTCCCCGCTCAGCTCAGCGGCGCGCAAGGCGCGCTGCTGCTGAACCCCGAGCTACGCTATCGCAGCCGGGACAGGCGAAACCTCGTGCGCTTCGCACCGAACGTTCGCATCGATAGTCGCGATCGCAAACGTAGCCTGGTCGACGTGACCGAACTCGTCTGGACCTATGTCGGCGACGACTGGGAGACCGTGACCGGCATCAACAAGGTCTTCTGGGGCGTGACCGAATCGCGACACCTGGTCGACATCGTGAACCAGACCGACCTCGCCGAGGACATCGACGGCGAGGAGAAACTCGGCCAGCCGATGTTCAGCATCGCAACCCAGCGGGACTGGGGACGAGTCGACGCTTTCATACTGACGGGATTTCGCGAGCGAACGTTTCCCGGATCGGAGGGCCGGCTGCGCGCGCCGCTGCCTGTCGACGTCGACAATCCGGAATACGAGTCCGGCGCGCAGGAGAATCACGTCGACTACGCGTTGCGATATACGCATTACCTGGGTGACTGGGACATCGGACTGTCGGGATTTCGCGGCACCGGCCGCGAGCCGCGCCAGCGCCAGGACGCCGCGGGCAACATGCTCATTCCGATCTACGACCAGATCGCGCAGTTCGGCGCCGACCTGCAGTACACGCGGGACGCGATGCTGTACAAGTTTGAAGGCATTGTCCGCGAAGGCCAGGGCGATACATTCACCGCTGCAGTCGCCGGCTTCGAATACACGCTGTACCAGCT
>JBPCXI010000086.1:0-3875 GCA_051008895.1 Gammaproteobacteria bacterium
CCTCGGAATCGACGCAGACCAGCGTTGCGACCGGCTCGGCGGTCGGCGGCTCTTCCGGGCCGAAGCCGAACATCGTCTCTTGCACGATGCGATAATCGCGCAGCCGTTGCTTGACGATCTGAGCGTATCGGCCGATCTGGGTCATGTAGCAAAATGCGACGCCGCATGACAGATAGGTCAGCGGATCCGGCGCCCTGCCCTGTCCGCCGCGCGCGCGCGAGTCGTCGCTGAGCATGACGAAACGGCTTCCGGCCGGCTGGATGCACTGAACGGCAAGCTCCAGGATGCCGTCGGGACGCACGCGCGCATGCGTGGCGACGTGTACGACACGCTTCTGCGACGACTTGAGTCCGACCGCGTCGCCCGCCTCAATCGTTTCCTCGACCTTGCGAATGACGTCCGCCGCATACGAGTCGGCGCCGGCGGGGCGACATGCGTCCATCGTGGTGGTCGGGTCATCCGCGTCGGCGACCGGCAGCGCGTCGCCCTGCGCCAGATCATCGCCGTTCGCACGGATCGCGAATCGGCTCGGCAATTCGCGCGCGAGCACCGCGGCGACCGGCGAACGGTCGTTTATCGCAACGTCGGCGATGTCGCGCAGCTCGGCCGCGGAACAGTCCCCGTCGGCATCGAATTGCACATGCACCGGATCGACACCGGCCGACATCGTGCCCTTCAGGGCCGATCCTTCCATCGTGAAAAAGTTATCCTGCCGCAACTCCAGTCTCGTTATCGGAATCAGTCGCTCCTTGGCCTCGGCCATGAATTCGGCAAGGTACGACGCGGCCTGGCCGGCGCAGAAGAACGCAAGCGGGAACGGCGCGAGGTCGGTGCCATTGAGCCACGGCCCCTCGTCACAGACGACGCGCCAGGTGTCCGCGCCGGACTGGGCGATCGCCTCTTTCTGCATGCCCTCGAGCGCACGCGCGACGACGCGGACCGAACCCGGGCTCGCGCCGGGCGCCAGGTTGACGTTGCCCGGATCAACCCGGAACGCGAGCGGGAACGCACTCTGCTGAATACTCGATCGCTCGACCGACCCGCTCAAACCGCGTCGCCGGTCTGCACGACCTGACGGAACTCGGCGTCGGTCATTAGCCGGCCGGCGGCGGTTGCCTGATCCTTCACCTTCGCGAGTATCTCGCCGTACGCCGCCTCCGGCACGTCGAGGCCGAGCTCCTCGACCTTGAGCTTGATGCTGGATAGCCCGCTCTTCTTGCCGAGCACGATGCGCCGCGGCGCCGCTACCATGTCGGCCGAATACGGCTCGATGGCCTCGGGGATATGGAACTGGTTGGCGACCGCGCCACTCTCGCGCGTAAACAGATTCTCGCCGACGACCGGGCGCCAGCCGTCGACGCGATAGTTTCCGGCGTCCTGCACGAGCTTCGAGACCTTGCGCGCCTGGTCGAGGTTAAGCTCGACCGGCACGTCGTACAGACACGACAGCGCGAGCGCGACCTCGCACAGGTCCGAGTTGCCGGCGCGCTCGCCGATTCCGTTGATCGTACCCTGCACCCAGTCCGCACCACCGCGGACCGCGGCGATCGCCAATGCCGTGCCGAGGCCGAAGTCGTTGTGGCCGTGAAAATGCAGCGGCATGTCCGGCCCTATCCAGTCGCGGACCATCCGGATCAGGCCTTCGACCGCCTCGGGCGCGCACGCGCCGATCGTGTCGACAACCGCGACTTCGGCAGCACCGGCCTCGATCGCACGACCATAGGTATCGCGCAGGAACGACAGGTCGCTGCGCGTCGAATCGACAGGGAAAAACAGCACCTTCATGCCGTTGTCGACCGCGTGTTTGATTGCGTCCGTCACTTTCTGCCCGACCTTGTCGCGGTCGAAGCCGTAGGCTTTCATCTTGACGTCGCTCGTCGAGATCTCGATCAGAGTCTGGGTGATGCCGAGCTCGATCAGCGCATCGAGATCGCCCTTCACCGCCCGGGAAAAGCCCCAGATCTCCGAGCTCAGCCCGGCCTCGAGGATGCGCTTGACCGCGCTCGAATCCGCCGCCGACACACGGGGGAAGCCGGCTTCGATGCGGCCGACGCCGAGGTCGGCAAGGCCGCACGCGATGTTGAACTTCTCTTCGGGGGTAAAAACGACACCGACGGCCTGTTCGCCGTCGCGCAACGTCGTATCGTAGAACTTGACCGGCCGGTTGCGGTCGAAGCCGTCGCGCACCGCGTCCAGCTCGTTGAGTTCACTCGTCCAGATCTTGTCTTGCATCGTTGTTCCCGTCGATCAGCGTTCAGAGACGCCGCAAATAGTCAGTATGCACTGGATGTACACCTTGATGATGTCCAGCATGTCGCCGATGTGCACGGCTTCGCCCTGCAGCGTATCAAAACCGCCGCCGCCGCTGCGAATCCGGCCGGCCGAGCCGTAGTTCACGGTCGGGATGCCGTAGCGGTTCATGTGCGCCGCGTCGCTGTACCAGATTTCATTGTCGAACTCCGGTTCGACACCGAGCTGCGCGGAATGCGCGCCGACAATGGTCTGGATCAACTCGTGGTCGTCGGGTATCGACGTGCCGGGCGCGGAAACGTAGGTGTCGACGATCGTGCCCTCGAGGCACGCGTGCTCCTGCTCGAGCTCCTTCACCAGCCCGCGCACCTCGCGGTAAACGTCCATCGGCAACACCTCGGGCGGCGTGCGCACGTCCATATAGATGTTGCACGTGTCCGGCGTCCGCGCGCCGCGCCACGGCCAACCGCCCTCGATCGCGGCGATGTTGACCTTCGGCTGCGTGCCGCCGAATTCGTTGCGCGCCATGTAGCCCGGAATCCATTCGTTCAGCGCGTCGAGAATGATGCTCGAGTTGCTGATCGAGTTCTTTTCATACTCCGACCAGGCGGTATGAATCAACATGCCGGGCACGGTGATTTTCATCCACGTCGTGCCGCAATGGCGCGGGATGATCATCATGTTCGTCGGTTCGCCGAGAATGCAGTAGTCGGCAATCGCGCCATGCGTGATCGCATACTTCGTGCCGGGGCCATAGCCCTGGTACTGCGCGCCGTCGAAGTCGTTGACCGGCGCCTTCTCGATCTCGCCGGCGACGCCGGCGATCACGACGTCGCCGCCGATCTTGATGCCGGCCTTCTGGATCGCCTCACAGGCGACGGTGTAGGTCGCGAGCGCGCTCTTCATGTTGAACGTGCCCATGCCGTAGATCCATTCGTCGTCGACGACGTTGCCCTCGCAGCGATAGCCGAGGCCACGATGCGCCTGCTCCGGGCCGAACGACGTGTCGAGGTGGCCGTTGAACATCAGGCTCTTGCCGCCGCCTTCGCCCTGCCACTTGCCGATCGTGTTGTAGCGATCGTCGCCGATCGGCTGCAGCACGGAACGGAAGCCGGAGCCTTGCAGCACGTCGTGCAGCGCGCGCGCCATGTCGCCCTCGAAGCCGGTCGGGCTCGGGACGTTGACGAGGTCGACGACGAGCTGCACGAGCCGATCGCGGTCGATGCAGTCGACGGCTTTCTTAATGACTGCCTGATCTACGCTTGCCGACATGTCTGTATCTCCTAGGTTCCAGCGACGATGTGCGTCGTCAGCGTGCCGAGCTCGGCGACGGTCGCATCGACCTTGTCGCCCGGCTCGAGCCAGTCCGGCACGGCCATGCCGGCCGCGACACCCGGCGGGCTGCCGCTGGTGATGATGTCGCCCGGCTCCAATGTCGTATTCGACCACCACGAGACCAGCTCCGCGGTCTTGTAATGCATGTCCGCTGTGCTCGCATCCTGCCGCACGTCGCCGTTGACCCTGAGCGTCATCGGCAGTTGATGCGGATCGGACAGTTCATCCGGCGTCACGAGATGCGGGCCGAACGGGCACGAGCCATCGAAGCTCTTGCCGAGCATCACGAC
>JBPCXI010000087.1:0-23902 GCA_051008895.1 Gammaproteobacteria bacterium
GATAATGGCTAACCGGCGACAATTTGGTAGAGTACGCGGCAATGAGAACAAACATAATAATAAGCCTCATTCTGGCCGCGTCGCTGATTGGCTGCGGCCGCGAGCCGGCCGAGCCAGTGGCGAACGAAGTGCCACCCGCACCAGCGGTGCCCTCCGCCGCATGGGTCGTCGACTGGCCTGAGTCCTGGCCGGAAGGCCGCCTGCCGGCTGGCGTGACGCCAACGGCATATCGGCTGGACCTGGAGATTTTCCCGGATCACGAGCAATTCGGCGGCCGGGTCGAAATCGATATCACGATCGACGAACCCGTCAAGGGATTCTGGCTGCATGGCCACGAACTTGACGTTGAATCCGCGGTGGTCACCACAGGCGACGGTGCCGCTGTGGCGGCGCAATACCGACAAGTCGGCGCAGACGGCGTCGCCTGGCTCGCGCTCGCGGAAGAACTGCCGGCCGGACCGGCGACCGTGGCGATCGAGTACGTTGCAGACTTCGGGCGCGGGCTATACGGCCTCTACAAAGTCACCGTCGGCGATGACGACTACGCGTTCACGCAGTTCGAGAGCATACACGCGCGCAAGGCGTTCCCGTCGTTCGACGAGCCGGCGTTCAAGACTCCGTTCTCGATCGCTGTTACGACGCGCGCAGAATTTCGCGCGCTTAGCAATACCAAGGCGATCGAGCGCATCCCGCTACCGGATGGCACGCAACGCGTAACCTACGCAACGACCGAACCGTTACCGACGTACCTGGTCGCTTTCGCTGTCGGCCCGCTCGAAGTCGTCGAACACGCGCCGGTGCCGGCGAACGACATTCGCGCGGAGCCGTTGCAACTGCGTGGCGTTGCGGCCCGCGGGCAGGGAGACCGGCTCCAATTCGCACTCGACAATACCGCCTCCATGGTCGCGGACCTCGAGGAATATTTCGGCATCGGCTACCCGTTCGACAAACTCGACATCGTCGCGGTACCGGATTTTTCGGGCGGCGCGATGGAGAACGCGGGTCTGATCACCTATCGCGAGTCTATTCTACTGTTCGACGACCCGGCGCCATTCGCACAGCAACGCTTCTTCGGTCTCATCCACGCGCACGAACTCGGCCACAATTGGTTCGGCAACCTCGTGACCATGCCGTGGTGGGACGACATCTGGCTGAACGAAGCTTTCGCGTCCTGGATTCAGGCCAGAGCGGCGCAAGCATGGCGGCCCGAGTTCAACTACACGCAATCGGTACAGGCGCGCGCGCTACGCGCGATGGCGAACGACAGCCTCGACAGTGCGCGGAAAATCCGGGAGCCGGTGAACAACCGCGACGACATTGTCAGTGCGTTCGACACGATCACGTATCAGAAAGGCGCCGCCGTCTTGCAGATGTTCGAACGCTACATCGGCGAGGACGAGTTTCAACAGGGCATCCAGGCCTACCTCAGGAAATTTGCGTTTGGCTCCGCGACGGTGTTCGACCTGCTGGATTCACTCGAGGGTGCGGCGGATGAGGACAAACCGGTGCGCGAGCCGTTCGAGTCTTTCCTGTTCCAGCCCGGCGTGCCATATATCGAGGTCGGCGGCGCGTGCAACGCAAATACGCTGAAACTCGCGATGAGCCAGCAGCGCTACCTGCCGGCAGGCTCGGCCGGCAGCCGCGACCGCACCTGGCAGGTGCCGGTTTGCGTGACGCTCGGCAGCGGCGATCGGCGCGAAGAGCATTGCGTGCTGTTGACGTCCGCACGCCAGCGGTTCGACGTGCCGGTAGAGCAATGCCCGGACTGGATCCTGCCGAATGCCGGCGGCGCCGGCTATTTCCGCTGGCTCGTCGAGAACGAAATGGGTGCGCTGGCCGATCGTTTCCTGGACGACTTCGACGCCGGCGAACGACTGGCCTACGTCGACAGTCTTGCGGCCGGAATCAACGCGGGCAAGCTCGGCCCCGATGTGTTCCTGGACAACCTGCCGCGCATGGCAATGGCCCCGGAACGGTTGACCGTGAATGCGGCCGTGACCGCGTATCAGCAGATGCTCGACTTTCTCGTGGCCGACGAGGATCTGCCCGCGGCGCGGCAGATCGGCATCGAGGCGTTTGGTGTGCGCCTCGAGCGGTTAATGCGCGACGTCGAATCGATTAACGAATCCGACCGGGCGCTGCTGACGGCCAAGCTGACCGAACTGCTGGCGCTATGGTTGAAGGACGCCGACATGCGCGCGCAGCTGCAGCGCCAAGCGCACCGCTACCTCGGCTTCCCTGCCACGAGCGAGGCCGACCGGACCGCACTCGACCCCGATCTGCTGACGCCGGCGCTGACCGTCGCGGTCCAGGACGGCGACCGCGCGTTTGTCGAGTTCCTGATCGACGATATTCGCGCCAGCGACAACGCGCGGCACCGGCAGGCCGGCGTCCGGGCGCTGGCGTACACCACCGATCCGGACCTTATCGGCGACGTCCGCGCGTTCGCGCTCAGCGGCGATCTGCGCGGCAACGAATTTCAGCGGTGGGTCAGCTACCTGCTGAACCCCGACAGCCGGGATATTAATTGGCCGTGGCTGCAGCAGAGCATTCAAGCCGTGATGTCCATCGCGACCAACCGCGTCGTGCGACAGTCACCGCAGGACTTTGCACGCGGGCTTTGTACGCCGGAGGATGCGCAGATTTTGCGCGAACTATTCGAGAGCATCGCCGGCGAACACAAGATCAGCCCACGCAACGTCGACCAGGGCGCGGAGACCATCGAACTGTGCGCTGCGCTACAAGCAACGCAGGCGACAGCCGTCGCGGAGTATTTCAGCCGTCGTTAGTCGCCGGTCGGCCGCGCGCGCCGGGTGGCAGCGTCGACACGGTCGAGCCACGCGTGCAACTTCGGTCGGGCATCGATCTGATCCCGCTGCCACGCACTGATGTCGGACCGCAGGCAATGCAGCACACCGAACAAACCGATGTCGGCGACGCTCGGCTGCGGCGTCATCCAGTAGTCGGACTCGGGCGCGACGCCTTCGAGCTGATCGAGGTGCATGCGGAACATGTCCCAGCAGCCGTCCTGCCCCGCGCGGATGAATTCCATGACGGACATTTTTTTCAGAATTCGCGAGCGCAGAAAGTCGGGCAGCCAGCCGCGCAGGAAAAACGGCAGCGAGCCGAACACTTCCTCGCGCATCATCGACCAGTTTCGATCGTCGAACCAGCGCGCTGCGAACACGTAGTAGCCGAGCACGCGATCGGCATAGTCTTCCCACATCCACGCACCGGCGCGCATCTTCGGATCGGCCGGCACCAGCGTCTTTTTCGTCAGCGTCTCGAGCGCCTTAAGTATCTCTGTCGAATCCGGCACCGGGCGATCGTCGATCAGCAGCACCGGCACCTGCGCAGACGGATTGTATTCGCGATGATCAGACGGGCGCAGCGCGTGCCGCCGCTCGTAGTCGAGCCCGTGGAACTTAAGCGCCCGGTGTACCTTGAGGCAATACGGCGACAGGCTTTCAAGGCCGTAAGCGTCAGGACCGAGTTCGCACAGGATCAGCCGAGCCATGGCTCTCAGTTCGTCAGCGGCCCGGCGCCCGCAACGACCTTCCAGATCCGGCCGTGCTTGTCCTCGCTGATGTAGATCGCACCGTCCGGTCCTTCGGCAAGACCGGTCGGCCGGTACGCGGCCTGCCCCGGATTCTTGACCGGGCCGTCGCCGGCGAAGCCGTCGGCGAATACCTCCCAGTCGCCGGTGATCTCGCCGTCGCGCATCGGCACGAAGGCGACGACGTAGCCGCTCTGCTCGAGCGGCATCCGGTCCCAGGAGCCGTGGAACGAGATGAACGCGCCCTGCGCATATTTCTCCGGCACGTTGTTGCCCGAGTGAAACAGCAGGTCGATCGGCGCCCAGTGCGCGGGAAACGCGACCAGCGGATCCTTGTAGTCGCCGGTCGCCGGCGTCTTGCCGTCGCCGCCGTAGCCCGGGTCTTTCATCCTCTCGTTCCTGATCGGATCGTAGTACGTGTACGGCCAACCGAAGTTGTCGCCCTCTTCCGCAACGTGAAACTCCTCGGCCGGCAGCTCGGCGTTATCTTCCATCGTAAAGTAATCGCGGTTCAACCGGCCGATGCTGTCGCGCCCGTTCATCACGAAGAACAACTTGTCGGCCCATGGGTTCCAGGCGATCGCGACGACATTGCGCGTGCCGGTCACATACCGTTGTCCGTCGCGCACCTGGTCCTGTAACGCCTTGTCGTGTCTGAATCGCCAGATGCCGGCGGAGCGCTCGAGCTGCGGACATGGGTCGATACCGGGTGCGCGCGGCGTCATTCGCTTCGTCTCGCACGCGTTGGAAGGCGCGCCGGAATTCACGTACATATGCCCGGCACCGTCGAATGCGAACGTCTTCGTGCCGTGCGAGCCGGTCATCGGGAAACCGCCGACGAGCGGCTCCGCGACCGTTTGCGGCACGAGCTTGTCGTCCAGCGGCATGCGCCAGACGACCTGGTCGGAAGAGAAATACAGGTGGCCGTCGTGAATGCGCGCGGCGGTCGTCACATCGCTGGGGCCGAACGTCTCAACGATGTCGGCCGCGCCGTCGCCGTCTTCATCGCGCAGCGCGAGCAGCGAGCCCCACGCTGCTGTCTGACCGATCATTCGCTGCTCGACCTTAAAGCGGCGCGCCGCATACACGTCGCCATTGTCGCGCACGGCCATGTGCCGCACCGCGCCGAGGCCGGGGTGAAACACGGTTGCGGCAAAGCCGTCGGGCACGGAGATCGGCGGCCGCTCGTCGTCTGCAACGGCCGCGCACGCGATCAGCGCGACTGCGGCGGTAAAAATTCTGAATACTCGCATGTGTCTACTCCGCGATCTTTGTTACTGGCATGAACAGCCTCTGCGTACCGTGTTGTGCTATCTCGCTCAGATGCAGGGCTGCGTCGGCGGACCTGCGTTGCCAACGCGCCGTTCGACCCAGTCGAGTATCCACTTGAAATTCGCCGGCGCATTGCGGTGCAGATTCGCGTTGTGGTTCGTATCGGGCACGACGACCATCTCGTGGCACGCGGCCGGCTGGAAGAATTCACGCTCCCACGCCGCGATCGCGTCGTGGTCCGTGCACTCGACCGCGCCGCCACAAACGACGAAATCGTCCTCGCCGATCAGCGTGAAGGCCGGCACGGCCAGTGCCTTCGACTGCTCCTTAAAATAGACCGGCATCGTTATCACCTCGCCGATGTTGGTCGTCTCGCGATTCAGCTCGTCGACCTCGATGACCGCCGGATCCGTATTCTCGCCGGTATAAAAGATGTCGCCCCGGCTGCCTGGCTTGGAAATCACGTAGGTCGGGTCGAGGATGCGGCCGGCGAACGGGCCCTTGAACGCGGCGAAATCGATACCGTCGCGCATTGCGAGACCGAAACCGGGATTCGCATTGTGCACGAAGCCGGTGAAAGCGACGCCGTCGACGTTGTTCGGATACGTCAGCGCATGCGCCAGCGAGATCGTCGAGCCGAACGAGTGGCCGACGGTTGCGACCGCGTAGAAATCGTGCTCCGCCCGCAGCGTTTCGATTATCTGCGCTAACACATGCGCCTGGTTGTCGACGCGCAGCGATAACCCGAACGGCCGTTCGCTGCGCCCCATGCCGAGTCGGTCGAAGTTGAAAACCGCATAGCCGCGGCGGAGTGCGGCGCGCACGAAAGAATATGTGTCGGGCTCGTACGGGAAATCCCAGTACACCGAGTCGTAGCCAGCGCCGGACACAGTCACGAGCAGCGTCTTGCCGCGAATTTCGCCAGACCAGCACAGCGTGCCGGCGACATCATATTCGAACCACCCGCCGGCGTGGAGCCGCGCCGGGATCACACGTTCCACGCAAGTGACTCCGGGCATCGCCGCGGCGGTCACCGGCGGTGCGCCGCCGTGGCCGACAACGGGATTGGTGACGGGACCCGTCCGCAACATCAGCACCATCGCGGTAACCGCGATGAAGCCGAACAGGCAGGCGAAGAACCAGGATGTTTTCGAGCGCCGCGGCATCAGGCGCTAATCATAGCCGAACCGGCCCTCGAAGCGGCAGCTCATGGCGCGTCACGGGTGGACGATGCTCAGCGCGACAATGCCGGCGATCAGCAGCCACAGCACGCCGAGGATCGACGTGGCCTTGACGTACGTGCGACGAATGTCGCGTTCGAGGCCGGGATTCGGCCCGGTGTCGGCGATGAACCGCCATATGACGAAGAAGCCGATCAACTGCCAGCGGATGCCGACGCCACACGCGATCACGCCGGCGAACAACAGCAATTTCCATGTCAGCCAGCCAGGCATCGCAACGTAGCCGGCAAACGCCGCCGCGCACAGCACGAGCAGACCGACGATCGCGACGTAGCGGATCGCATGGTCGATTCTGGCGAGCGACTGGCCGGACGGCGATGTGCGGCGTCGATGGGTGATTTCGGTCAGCGTCAACCACGCCGCCGCGGCGATACCCGCGCCGACCGCGAGCGCGGTGCCGCCCGGCAGGTAACCGAGCAGCGCTGCGAGTGCCGTGCCGAGACCGGCCTGCAGTATCAGCGCGTAGCGCACATGCTGATCGACGTCCATCACATGCGCCATCAGCCGATCGCGTTCGGCGAACGGCATGTCGGCGGAAAAAGACACGTAGCGGTAGGTGCTGTTGATAACGAGCTCGGAGCCGAGCCAGTAGCCGAGGACCGCGATGTGCGCGATCAGCAGAGCGCCGAACAGCATCGTTGTGCCCGCGTCAGGCGGCGTCGTTGCGTTTGTTTGCCGCCCTGGCACTTCCCGCCGCGCGCAACACGCGCCAAGGCGCGAGCGGCATCTCGGTAACCCGCGCGCCGATCGCATTTTCGACCGCGTTCGCGATCGCCTGCATCGTGCAGACGATCGGCCCTTCGCCGACCTCCTTCGCGCCGAACGGACCGTGCGGGTCGATCGTTTCGACGATGATGTGATCGACCTCGGGCATCTCGTACGCGCGCGGCATCTTGTAGTCGAGCCGCGACGGATTCATGACCTGGCCGTCCTCCATGATCGTCTCTTCGTACAGCACCTGCGACATGCCGCTGAAGACCTGTCCGTCGATCTGCCCTTCGACGACGCGCGGGTTGATCGCGCGGCCCACGTCATGCGAAGCGGTCATCTTATCGACAGTGACGACACCGGTGCCCGGGTCGACCGTGACCTCGGCGATCTGCGCGCCGAAAGAATAGGCCATCGAACCCTTTTTGAGCGGCGAATTGTAGAACCCGCGGCCCATGACATAGCGGCCCTCGAGGCTGTGCAACGTCTCGTAGACGACCTTCTTGAACGGCACCGCCTGGTCGGGGCAACCCTTCGGATAGACCTCGTGATTGCGAAACTCGAGGTCTTCTTCCGCACACTCGAACATTTGTGCCGCGACCACCTCGAGCTGTTCGCGCGCGTCCATCGCCGCATTCTTCGTCGCGTTGCCGGTATTGAACGTGCCGCGCTGAGTGAATGCGCCGACGTCGAGCGGGTCGGTATCGGTATCGCCCGACACGACGCGGATGTCGTCGGGCGTGATGCCGAGCACCTCCGCCGCAATAATCGCCATCGTCGTGTGCGAGCTCTGGCCCATGTCCGGCAGCCCGATGAACAGCGACGCCTTGCCGTCGTCGTTGATCTGCACCATCGCCGCAGACGTGTCGTGCTTGAACAGGCCTTTCGCGCCGGATGCCATTGCGCCGATGCCGATGCCGATGCCCTTGTATTTCGGCAGCTTGCCGTACTTGTCCTTCCAGCCGGCCAGCGCCGCCGTTTTCTCGATGCACTCCTTCAGCCCGCAGCTCGCATAGGTCGTGCTGCCGTCCGGCGTCGTGTAGCCGGTTTCCACGCCATTGAGCAGGCTGAACTCCACGGAGTCCATGCCGAGCTCGTGCGCCAGCTCGTCCATGTGTTGCCCCAGCGCAAACTGGAACTGCGCGAGGCCGCCGCCGTGGTGGAAGTAATACGGCAGGTGATTCGTGTGTACGAGGCGGCCGCGATAGCGCGACGCCTCGAGCGGGTACAGCGCATGCAGGTACTTGCTCGTCAGCAGCGTCACGATCATCTGCGACTCGACGTACGCCCCGGTGTCGAACAACAGATCGGCTTCGATAACCTTGAGCTTGCCTTCCTTCGTCGTGCCGGACCTGAGTTTGTAATGCACCTTGCCCCCGGCGCGGCACATGATGAACTCTTCGTCGCCGGCCGCGCGCAGACGGACCGGGCGCCCGGCTTTGCGCGACAGCAGCGCGGACAGGAAGTGATGCGGCCGCGTCGACGTGCGGCCGGTAAAGCCGCCGCCGGTGTTCAGCGTCAGCAAGCGCACGTCGCTGTCGGCCATCTTGAAGCCGGCCGCGAGACTCTTCTGGAACAGCAGCGCGGTCTGCGTCGGCGTCCACATCGTCAGCTTGCCGGCCTGCGAGAAGTCGGCGACGCAGACGTGATACTCGGCGTAACAGTTGTGCGTCGCGTTCGTGATGAACTCGTCCTCGCGGATCACGTCACATTCAGCGAACGCCGCGTCCGGATCGCCATACTCTTCATTCTGCTCCCAGCCGACGTTGCCTTTGGCCTTTGCATGTAGCTGGATCGCGTCTTCTTTAATAGAGTCGCGCGGATCCGTCAGGTCGGGCAGCTTCTCGTACTCGATCTCGACCAGGGCGGCGGCGTTGGCGGCGATGCGCTCGCTGGTCGCCGCGATCGCGACGACCTCGTGGCCGACATGCTTGACGTTTTTTGTCGGCAGCAGCGGCTGATTCATGCCGATCCAGATTCCCTTGGCGTCGGCCGGCGTGACGATCGCCTTGACGCCCGGCAGCGCCTCGGCCTTGCTGACGTCGATGTTCACGATGCGCGCGTGCGCATGCGGGCTGCGCACGACCTTGCCGTACAGCATGCCGGGCAGGCGCACGTCGTCGGCGAAAACCGAACGGCCACTGACCTTGTCGGCGCCGTCGAGCCGTGCCCAGTCCTTGCCGACGACGTCGAGGTCTTCCTTTCTTTTAGCCATTCGCATCTTCCCGCTCGCGCAACGCCTTTGCGGCCTCGCGGATCGCTATCTTGACCTTGATGTGGCCGGTGCAACGACAGATCGCGCCGGCCATCGCCTCGTTGATGTCCAGCTCGGTCGGGCTGGTATTCACGTCGAGCAAAGCCTTCGCCGACATGATCAGTCCCGGCGTGCAGAAGCCGCACTGCACCGCGCCGTACTCGAGGAACTTCTGCTGCAGCGGATGCAGGTCCGTGCCTTCCTGCACCCCCTCGACCGTCGTTACGCTGCGGCCGTCCCACTCCACCGCCAACGCGCAACACGACAGCACCGCCTCGCCGACCTCGCCGTTGACCGTGCAAACGCCGCAGCTACCGCCGGTGCAGCCGCGCTTCGTGCCGGTCAGGTCCAGCTCGTCGCGCAGCACTTCGAGCAGCGTCTGGTAAGGCGCCACGGCAATCTCGTGCTCGTCGCCGTTGACGGTCAGGTTGATGATCTGTTTCGACATGTAATTATCCTGCTGCGTCACGCAGCTCGGTCAACGCATCCTTGACCAGCGCCTTGACGAGGCGCCGTTTGTAACCGGACGGTGAGAAAAGATTGGTGACCTCGCCCAGCGACGCCCGCGCGGACAGCGCCGCGGTCTCTATCGATTCGTCGTTGAGGCCGGCGCCGAGAATGACCTGCGCCGAGTCGGCCAGCACCTTCGGTTCAGGCCCGACCGAGCCCATCACGAGGCACACGTGCTCCGGCTTGTCGTTGCTGCCGTAAATCGCGGCCGCGAACGTGCCGGACGCGAAATCGAGACCGTCGCGCTGCGCGAGCTTCGCGTAGACGGCGCGCCCGGACGGCGGCGGCACCAGGACCGCGACCAGGATCTCGCCGGGTTGCACGACGGTATGATCGACGCCGTCATTGTTGTAGAACTCCATCATCGGCACCTCGCGCTGGCCGGACGCACTCGCGAGGACCACCGATGCGCCGAGTACCATCAGCACCGGCGCTGAGTCGGAGCTGTTGATCGCGTGACACTTGGTCGCCGATTTGATCACGTGACACAACTCATGGTCCGTCTTGTAGCAGCCCTCGCGTGTCTCACGCCAGGTCTCCGACTGGTTTGTATACCAGCAGCGCGTATCGAGGCACAGATTGCCGCCGAGCGTGCCGGCATTGCGCACGTGGCGCGAGCCAACCGAGAAAATTGCCTCGTGCAAGGCCGGGTATTTGTCGCGAACGACGTCGCTGTGCGCGAGTTCGGTAAGCGTGCAGCCGGCGCCAATACACAGGCCACCGTCGGCCTGCGGCTCGATGGCCTTGAGTTCCGGCACGGCGTTAAAGCTGACCAGGTACTTCGGCGTATCGAGCCGGAATTTCATGTTGATCAACAGGTCCGAGCCGCCGGACATAATCTTCGCGTTCGGTCCGTGCTCCGCTAGTGCGGCGAGCCCCTCGGCGAGGGTCTTCGGGCGGATGTATTCGAACTCGGGCAGCTGCATCGAGACACCTTGTCGACTCGTTAATCGAGATGCTATCCCGATTCGTGGTCGACGGGGCAGTTTCGTGGCCGGGTGGCCACTCCGGAGCCGGGCCGCGGCAGCGAGGATAGCGTCAGGCGCCGGGCCGGGCTGACTTTTGCTCGATGCTCACGCGGATGATGCGGCCTTCGTGCCGGCTGCCGTTCAGCGCTGCGCAGGCGGATCCGGTGACCTGCTCGTCGACCGTCACGTAAGCGACGCCGCCGCAGCGCCCGGTCATGACGTCGGTCGCCAGTTTTACGGAATGCACGGCGCCGAATTCTTCGAACATGATATTGAGCATGGCGGCGGTCGTCGACGGCGCCAGGTTCCGCACCACCATCTTGGTCGAATAGTGATGTTTATACATCGGCGCCCGACGATGCGACCGCACGCGTCATTGCGGTGGCTGCCCGGGCTTGGGCTCGGCCTGTGCCACGCCGGCATCGTCAGTTCCCGGCTCCTCCGCCTCGCCCGCCTCGGCGGCCGATTCGGCATTGGGATCTACCCCGCCCTGTTCCTTCAATGCCTTGCGTTGCTCGCGGCGCGCGATCTTTTCCTGGCGCTTCCGCGCTTTCATCAATTCGCGCTCGCGCTTGGCCTGCGTCTGTGGACTACGTCTTGCCATCGGTAAATTCCATCTCTCCGGTGCCTGATACTGGTGGACGCATCCGTTTCACTCACAAATGAGGGAAATGGCGATTGAGGGATATGGGCTGTGGGAACCTATACGCTCAGATAACGCGGGATGCAGAGATTACGATACGCCACGTAACGGGTTAAGTACAGGCACGATGCCGCGATGCTAGTTCTTGGACGCCCAGATAGCGAGCTTGTGCCGGATCGACTTTTGCGAGACCTGATCCTCCGGAATCGGCGTGATCAGCTTGTCGTGCACCAGCAAGCGGTAGATATACTCGAGTTTGTCGCTGGCCGAATCGGTGGCCTCCCACTCCACGGCACCGCGCTTCACGCCGTATTCCATGCCGAGCGTAATCGCCTTCTTGACCAGTTCCTTTTCGTTCTTCAGTTTCTTCATGTTAAACGCGGCCGCCCAACGCGGTCACATCGGCTCCCGAGGGCTTCTGATACAGCTGCAGGCCAAACTCCGGCACGATCGCGAGGAAGTGATCGAAAATGTCGGACTGGATGTCCTCGTAATCGGACCAAGCGGTCGTATTGGTGAAACAGTAGATTTCGATCGGCAGCCCCTCGGGGCCGGGCGGCAGCTGCCGCACCAGCAGCGTCATGTCCTTATGGATGCGCCCGTGGTGACGCAGGTACTGCAGCACATACGCACGAAACGTGCCGACGTTGGTCAATCGCCGCTGGTTCACGTCGGCCTTGACCTCAGCGCCGAGACCGGCGTTGTAGTCGTCGAGCTCGTGCTCCTTGCGATCGATGTACTCGCGCAGCAGCGCGAACTCGCGGAAGCGCTCGACTTCCGTGTCGGTCATGAACCGGATCGACGAAGTGTCCAGGTGGAGCGCACGCTTGATACGCCGCCCGCCCGACATCGACATCCCGCGCCAGTTTCTAAACGACGCCGTGATCAGGCGATGCGTCGGAATGGTCGTGATGGTCTTGTCCCAGTTCTGCACCTTGACCGTGTGCAGCTGCACGTCAATGACATCCCCGTCGGCGCCGAGCTCGGGCATCTCGATCCAGTCGCCGACCCGCACCATGTCCTGCGCGGTCAGCTGCACGCTCGCGACGAGCGACAGGATCGTGTCCTTGAAGACCAGCATCAGGATCGCGGTCATCGCGCCGAAGCCGCTCAGCAGCAGCACCGGCGAGCGGTCCAGCACCGCCGCGATGACCAGCACGCCGCCAAACAGGTAGACGACGATCTGTACCAGCTGCACGAATCCCTTCAGCGGTCGCTCGCGGGAGACCGGCAACGTCTCGTAGATCTGGTTCGCGGCGCCGAGCATCGCCGACAGCGCGAGCGTCAGCATCAGCACCATGTAGCCCATCGCGACGTTGCGGATCAGCCGGTCCACGTCGTCCGGGATCGACGGCACGAAACCGACGCCGACATAGACGATCAGCGCGGGCACGACCTGGGCAAGACGCGCAAATACCTTGTTGCCGACCAGTGCGTCGTCCCAGGTCACCCGGGTGCGCGCGATAACCGCGCGCACCGCAACCAGCAGTACGCGCTGCGCGATCAGGTCCGCGATGATGGCGATGACCAGCAGCGCCGCCAGGCCGGCGGCGGGCGGCAGCAGCGGATGGATCGATTCAAGCTCTTCCAGCATGGCTGAATTCTAACGGGATGCGGCGAACGCCGGTACCACGCGCTCGCTGATGACCGTCACCGCTTCCATCGGGTCGTCGAAGATCTTCAGCACAAGGTCGGTAAAGCCGGCACCCGCATAGGCGTGATAGCGCTCGATTTCTCTGTCGATGTCGTCATGATCGCCGGTCGAGCACACGCTGTCGATCACTCGATCCGCCAGCGCCTGCGGCACGCCCTCGATGTTGCCGCTGCCGGTATACGCCGCCTTCTGAAAGTTCGTGTAGTGCTCTTTTATAAAGGTCAGGTCGGGCTCGTCGAACAGCAAGTCGAGGCCGTGGAAAGGCGGGATCAGCTGCGTGCGCCACGCGACCGAGCGCCGCGCCTCGGCAAGCGATGCTTCCTTATCATGCTTGATGTGCCAGGCCCAATAATTCCCAACACGGAAATCGTCGGCGGGCTCGGTGCGCTTCGTCATGCCCGCGCGGACATTCGCCATGATCTCGGGCGCCCGGTGAATCGTCTGATCGCCGAGCTGCATGCCGTCGGCAACACGCGCACCCATGCGAATCATCTGCGGGCCGTCGGAGCACGTGAACACCTTCGCCGGCGGCGCCTGCAGCCAGTCGGACTGGTACGGCATCGTGACCTGGTAGAGCTCACCCTGGTAGCCGCGTTTGAGTTCGCCGTGCGCGGCGCCGCGCACGATCTCGACCGCCTCACGTACCGCGCGCACGACGCGCAGCGCCTTGAAGTCCAGCTCGACGCCCTCGCTGCGCATCGCGGACAGCACCGCACCGCCGCCGCCGATCGCGACGGTCGCACGCCCATTCGCGATCTCGTTCAGGCTGTTGATCGCATTCGCGATCTTCAGCGGATGCATCTCGAACGGACTGACGGCGAGCACGCCGAGGCGCAGCGTGTTCGTCGCGAGCGCGGCCGGCACCAGCGCGACGAACGCATCCCAGGTACTCGGGAAGTTCGAGTGCCACAGCGTGCGGATGCCGCCCCGCTCGGCGACGACCGCGATATCGGCAAGCTCGGCCGGCGTCAGGTTCGCGTCGAGGATGATTTCGATATCCATGATCGGATCGTATGCGCTCATTTTCTGAGCAATAGCGCGTCGTCGATCGCGATATACCGGGTCGCAGCCTCGATCAGCAGGTCGGACGTCAGCTGCGGCACGCCATAGACTTCGGAGTCGGTGTCGAAGCGGGTGCGGATGCGGTGTAGCAATACGTCGAAGTCGCCGTCGCCGGATGCCAGCACGACCGTGTCGCAGGCCGACGCAGCTTCGTACACATCGAGCGCAATGCCGACGTCCCAGTCGGCTTTCGTCGTGCCGTCGCGCCGTTTCAGCAACGGCGTCAGCTTCACGGTAAAACCGATCGCACGCAGGATATTCTGGAACTGCTGCTGCTTGTCGTCGCCGCGATCGGTCGCGTACGCGAATGCACTCACGACCTCGCGGTCGCGCGTGACCTCGGCCCAGAACTTGTTGTAGTCGAAGTTCGCCTGGTACGCCTGGCGACACGTGTAGTAGATGTTCTGGACATCGACGAAGATGCTGACGGTGCGCATGGAGCCGGCCGAACCGGTTACTTCAGCAGTTCCGTGACGCCCGCGACAAAGCCGGCGGTGTCCGGCGCGGTCACCTCGATGATTCGCGGATCCTCCCAACCGCCCTCGGGCAGTTCCGACTGCAGGATCAGCCGCGCTTCCTTGCCGTTCCAGACGATGCGCTGCGCCCGCTGCGCTCTGTCGCGCTCGACCTCCACGACCCAGGTACCGTAAGGGCCCAGCGCGGATACGAACTGCCCCGCCCGGCACCCCGCGGCGGCGCACGCGCCGCTGATCGCGGCGACGAACTCTTCATTGTCCGCGAGCGCGGGCTGGTTCTTTTCAGCCAGCGGCTGGGTGCCGACCCAGAATACGTTGTCTTCTTTCAATCGCTACTACTCCCCGAAGGTCGTCCACGGGTTCGTTCGAAATGAATCACAGCGTCTTATTTCGCCGACACTGTCACCGTGATCATCTTCGTCTGCTCGTCCCACGGCGATACGGCAAAGTTCACGCCGAGGATTTCGGCGAAGGCATGGTAGCGTGGGATGGTCCAGATGTTGTGGATGCGCTCCTCGGTCAGGTTCCGCCAGATGCCGCGCTTGTGCCCCATCTCTATCACGCGCCCGAACGGCGACTTGTAGGACAGCACACGGTCGGTCAGGTGGAAACCTTCGCCGAGCACGAGGTCGCGAAAACAGGTCGGCGTCGTGATCGCATCCAGCGCGAGCTCGAGTCGCCCGGTGCGTGCGGCCCATCCGCCGCGTTCGCCGAGAATATTCGCCATCGACTCGGCCTCATGCTCGATCACCGCGTCGACGATACCCTCGCGGCTCGCGAACTCGTACCACTTCAGCGTTTCCTTGATCAGCCCGTCGTTGCCCTGGTGGTGATATGGCACGAGCGTCTGGAACGTGCGCACGACGTTGCTGAGTACGCGACCGAATTCTTCATCGCGGCCGGAAATCAAATCGTCGTCGCGACCGAGCTTGTCGGCGATGACGTCGGCAACCGCGCGACCGATCTCGGCCTGCTGCGCGGCAAACTCCCGGTCCTGCCGGTCGGTCATGTCCTTGTACTGGAGCCAGGCCTCCATAAACGCGTCTTTCTTCTCGCGCGTCTCGTGCATCGTGTCGTCGCGCGTGTACAGGTCGTCGGTGCCGGTATCGGTATCGGAAGCGTTCTTGATTTGTTCTGCAGGCTTCATGATCGAGGTCTCCGGTAGTGGTCTCACTCTGGGCGGTCTCACTCTGGGCGGTTGCTCTCTGGTTGATTACGGAGGGCAATATTCGCGAGCCCTGCGCGCAGTTCCGCGCGCGGCAACCAGCGTCCCTGCAGCATAACACCGGCCGGATCGCCGAGCGTTTCCGGCCGGTCGAGCGGATTCGCATCGGCCAGCACGAGATCGGCGGCAAGTCCTGCGGCGACGCGGCCGAATACGTCCTCGGCGTCGAAGTAGATGGCCGGGTTCACCGTGCCCGTCGTCAGCGCCTCGGCAGGCGTCAGTCCGGCCGCGATCATCAGCGCGAGTTCCTTGTGCAAGGAGAAGCCGGGTACGTTCAGAATCTGCGGCGCGTCTGAGCCGAGCAATAGCCCCGCGCCGGCGGCGTGCAGTTCGCGGACGAGACGCAGCCGGTACTCAAGGAAGCGGTCCGCAAGTTCGCGATCGATCGTTGCCTGGTAGCCACTCGCGATATTCATCCAGCTGCTGGTCATTACCTGCGGCATGTACTGCAGCTCGGGATAGTTGTCGGCGACAAAGGGGCCGACGAAGTTCACCGCGAGCGTCTGCGTGGGCGCGTTCCAGACGTTCGCTGCGGCCGTCGCGTCAGCGACGCCCGCAAACCTGGCCGGGTCGATGAACGGCACATACGCGAAGCCGAGCAACTGGTCCTTGACGCCGCTGACGTCGGCGTCATCCGCAACCATTGCCCTGAAGTAGCTGTCGAGGTGGTCGATCGATTTCTGCCGGGCCTCGAGCGCGCGCGTCAACCCGACGTCGGCAGCGACGTGGCCGGCGACGGCGATATCGTTGTCGACAGCCGCCGCGGTGATGTCGTCGTAGACCGGCGCGGTCAGACCCATGTGCACTTTCACAAAATCGTAACCGGCGTCCGCCTGGGCTGCGACGCGCCCGCGAGGGTCATCGACACGGCTGCCGGCAAAGCGCGGCCCGGACGTGTACAGTCGCGGGCCGATCACGTCGCCGCGCGCAATCTCGTCCCGCAACGCTAGGTGCTGCGGCTCGCCGAGCATGTTGCGCACGGTCGTGACACCATTCGCGACCCACAGGAACAACACATCTTCGAGATACTGCCGTCCCCTTCGCGCCTCCGGCACATGCGCATGCATCTCGACCAGGCCGGGCGACAGGTAACGGCCGCTGCCGGCGATGACGTCGGCGTCGCCCGGGACATCGATCGTATCGACCGCGCCCACCGCGGCGATGCGCCCGTCGCGGATCACGACGGTCTGCGCGCGATCGATGCGGTTCAATTCGGGGCGAACGACGTTGACGTCGACGAATACGATAGTGTCGGTGGCGGCAGCTGCGAAGTTCGCGCTCGAGAGCGCCAACAACAGCGAAAATACGAACGTCCGCGTACTCATGGCAGTAACACGAGCTTGCCCACGTGCCTCGCCTCGCCGAGTTCCTCGAGCGCCGCCGGCGCCTGCTCGAGCGGGAAGGTCTTCGACACGATCGGGCGCACCTGGTCTGCATACTGCATGCCCTGCGCGATCAATGTGTCGAGCAGGCCCGGCGTTTGATATACGCGGAAAATTACATAACCGTGCACTGCCAATTGCTTGATCAGCAATGGCGCGAGCGGCAGTGTCGCTTCGGGACCGGTGATCAGCTCGTAGCTGACGATATGCCCGCCGTTCGCCATCGCCGCGACGATCCCCGGGTAGAAATCGGGGCCGACCGGATCCAGCGCGACGTCGACACCGCCGTCGGTCGCGCCATTGACGCCGGCGGCAAGTTCATCGCTGTTGCTGCACACGATCACGTGGTCGGCGATGCCTTCGAGGGCCTTGCCCTTCTCTGCACTGCGGCTGGTCGCGATTGTCACCGCGCCCCAGGCCTTCGCGAGTTTCAACGCAACGACACCCATGCTCGACGTCGCCGCGGTGACGAGCACTGTCTTGCCGGCGGCGTTGTCCGGGTTCAGGCCGGCCTGCTCGAGGCAACCGCCCATCGTCAGAATACCCATCCAGTACGCTGCGCCCTCTTCGTCGCTGAACGCGTCCGGCACCGGCGCGAGCGCAGCCTGGTCGTAGAGGCCGAATTCCCGGTACGCGCCCATGCCGCAGATGTCGACGCGGCCCGGCAACAGCGCGACGCGCGCGCCGACTTCGAGCGGCGTCGCGGCGCTTGGCTGCGGGCCATCGGCAGCCGGCGAACCGAGCGCGACGATCTCACCGACGGCCTCCTGGCCGATGCTGCTCGGGAATTCCCGCGCCGGCACATAAAAGCCCTGCGCATACCTCATCTCGGAGCGATTCAGGCCGACGGCCGTGATCTTCACCAGCGCCTGGCCGGGGCCGGGATCGGGCAGATCCTGCTCGGCGAACTCGAGCACGTCGGTGGGGTTGCCGTATTCGGGGAAACGGAAGAAGCGTGTTTTCATTGTTATTGCCGCTGGTTAATTAAGTCTGGGTTATTGCGCCCAGGTTATCGCGCCCGGGTTATTGCCTCTGGATTGTTGCCTTTGGCTACATCAGGCCTCGCCCCGCGCGCGACGTTCCTGCATGAGTTCGAAATAATCGAATTCGTCGAACCGCGTGACGTCCCACGTCGCGGTCTCGAAAATCTCCGGCGTGTATTTCTTGAACCCGTCATGAACATTCTGCGGTAGCGCGTCGAAACCGTCCACCTCCGTGCCGAATGCGCGCGCCATCGTGCCGCCCGGGCGGCCACCCATTCGCATCCAGGAACCCCACGAGATGAAATTCTGCAGATGGATATTGGCCGGCGCCGAGTTCAGATCGGGATTCAGCACGTCATCCATCAGCGCGGACAGCGTTTGCAGGGACACCCAGTTGGCCATCTTGCCGCTCGAACGCTGCGGCCATTCCTCCGGCTGGAACAGGTTTGGAATTTGCGAGATCGCCTCAGTTGCCACGTAGAAACGCGGCCCCATGATGTGCGAGGTCAGTGGATCAGGCGCCAGTCCCGGCGCGAGCACGGTATCCGGCGAGTACTCGCGATCGATGGGCCCGAGCACGAACTGAAACACTTCGATTTCTTCCTCGGTGTAAGGATTCAGCCACGATTCGATCGGGTCGTCGGTGTCGAAGTCGCAGTAGTAACCCACTTCCCAGTGACGCAGCCGATACGTGCCACGTTCGACGGGCTCCCAGCGATCGACGATGTAGTTATTCATCGAGAACAGCGGCCGCGCCTTCTCACCCGGCACCTGGCCGTAAAAGTGAAATCGCAAAAAGGAATGCGTTTCCTCGTCTGCAACGCTGCCGATGACTTTCTGCCGCGCAAACGACAGGTCAATCGGGTCGTTCAGGTCCAGCTGCAGCGGCGCTGACTTGCGGCCGACATCGTCGGCGCAACCCGCGACAAGGCCGGCGGCGCCTGCGCCGGTCAATGCCGCGACCGCATGTCGCCGCGTAATCCGGGAATTACTCATTATCGATCTCCACCTTTTTTTCAGGTTTACAGCGCTCAGCCCTTCCAGCCGGGATAGAACGGCGTATACGGATCCGATTTCGGGTCTTTCGGTTTATACCCGGTGCAGCGAGGAATGCGTGCATCGGTGCGGACCGCGTAATTCAGCTTGCTCGGCTCCGCCCACGGCGCCGGATAGCGCATGCCAACGCCGGCCGATACGCATGCCACGACCTGTGCCAGCACGAAGATCAGGTAATTCTCGAAGAGCGTCAGGTAGGTCAGCATGATCGCGAGGTTCGGGATGTGACAGCACGTCGCCTTGATCACCTGCGTCATCGGCGTGTCGTGTTCCGGCGCGATGTAGTGATCCCAGTAGATGTTGTGCCAGTTCGGCTGGTACATCGCGAGCACGAGGAATGCCGCCACAGAGGAGCCCCAGGCCGGCAGCGGCAGGTAGCCGGTCAGAATCCACACGGACAGGAACAGCTGCCCGGCGCTGGATCCCCACAGGAAACCGAATAATGCAGAGATCAGCACGTTCGTCTTGCGCTCGAACACCGGCGTGAAATAACTCCACACGCCGGCGTAGGCCGTCAGGATGAATACGGTGATGCCGGCCGTGAACCAGATCCACTTCGGATCATTCAGTTGCGCTTCGGTAACCACCGGGCTGGTCAGGATCAGTTCCATGGCACCGGTGAAATACGACAGCGTATAGCACGCACAGAAATACATGCCCGCGCGCATCCACGCGAGCTTCGGGTAATAGATATCCCACGGGTGATGGCGAAACTTCGTGTTGTAGATGACCGCGAGCGTGAGGCCGGTGACGATCACCAGGGTTATGAAAATTTCCAGCATCTGATTTATGAGAACGCGCGCGGTGTTCTGGGCAGACCGCGCAGCAGTGGCGTCAGGGCCGCGGCGGCAACGCCAACGACCGCTGTGATTACGCCGAACTGCAGCCACGAAATCGGCGTGTCGTTTGCCGCGTTGACGATCGCGAGCGGCCAGGCGAGATACCCCACGCCGAACATGAACGCGGCCCACGCGTGCAGCCACTGCGAGCCGTTTTTGATCAGGATCGTGATCAGGTACGCGCCGATGAAGTTACCAACGATGAACAGAAACGTGGCCGGGTCCCAAGTGACGAAAAACAGCGCAATCGTCGCGAGCATCGTTACGATGCCGCTGACCGAGCGGTGCGCGTCGGTCGTCTTTATATAGACAGCCGGGTACACGATCGTCAGCACGACCGCCGCGAGGCCGAGCCAGTTCAGGCCGACGAAACCAATCGTGTACAGGCAGAAGGACAGCGTCAGGCCAACATTGAAGACCAGGTCTGCGCCGCTGCGGGTGGCCTCCGTCAGGTACCAGCGATCCGCCGCGTTTTGCGCGACTTCGAAAGACGTCGAGCCTATATAGAGAGCCGAGGCGATGACGACAAGCATCGGATTCGCGAGCGGAACCAGCAGCGCGTCGGCGTACGTGATCACGGCCCACATCATCACGAGAGGCATCGCCAGCACCCAGAGATGCGATGCGATCAGCCCGATCGCAATGCCCCCCGGCACATCAAACTCCTCGCGCAACTGCCGCGTAAACGTCTTTTCCATGTAATGCCTCTGCGGATCCCGTCACCGTGCCAGTCATTATAATCAACCCCATTATAATCAACCGATGGCCCACGAACCCGCTTCCCCTGCAACGCCCGACGAGGCGGAGAACGTCGAGGTCGTGCGCAACTTTTTCGCCGACTGGTCACGGCGCGATGCCGCGCTGCTGGCGAGGTACCTGGCCGACGATTTTGCCTACCAGATGATCGAGGGCGAACCGGACCTGGTCGGGCCCGCGCAGTTCGTCGCCACGCTGGAACACGTGCTGCCAGGATTTGTCGAGATCGACATGCATATCCGGCGCATCGAGAGTTTCGGCCACCTGGTCATGGTCGAGCGCTACGACCGTATGATCGGCGAGGACGAGGCGCACAGCATGTGCTTCGAGGTCGTTGCGATACTCGTCGTGGAGGACGGGAAACTGAAGATGCTGCGCGATTTCCCGATCCCGGGTGGCGTCTTCGAGCTGGGCGCTGCGTTCGATGCGGGCAGCGCCGAGGACCGGCGCCGGCTCGATGCGGCGCGGGAATAGGCCCGGCGACCTTTAAATCCCGCCAATGACCCCCATCTCCTTACCAACGACCAATTGGGACATGAGTATGGAACCGACAAGCAATCAGTTACCGGCCGAGGCGGTCAACGCCTGGTACCAGTTAATGCAGCTGAATCTGACCTCGCATCAGCCGAAGGTCGACGAATGGCTGCACAGCGAGGACGCGGACCCGGTGTTGAAACAGCTGCTGGTCCACGTGCCGTGCGCCGGCGCGGTGCATTAACGCGCGCGTTTCCTAACCGGTGACAAGTCGGAATCTCGTGTCCAGCACCGGCACGCCTTTATGCGTGCAGCGGACCCGGCGTTCCTTGACCTGACCGCGCTGCATGCCGCTTTCGAGCTGATACATCGGCACGAACAGGTGGCCGTTCGCCGCGGGTAAATCGACGCGGTTCGGAATCGAAGGCGGGGTGTCGCCGTAACCGGTGCCAACGCGCTGCGATTCAATCGGGTTGCCGTCTTCGTCATGTGGTGTGATGGTGACGTTGACGTCCTCCGGCGAATCGCCGCTTGCCAGCACTTTCCCGAACATGCCGAGCAGCTCGGCCATGCCGTCTTCGCCCTGGCTTTCCTGACTCGTATCCTCTGCCTGGGCGCTGCGGCTGGTCATCGCGTCCCCGCCCTGCTTGAGCAGGTCGCCGATGAAGTCGCTATCGCCGCCGCTCGTTGATGTCGAACACTCCAGCTGCGCGGACGGGTCGGCATTCTCGTAGTCGAACTCCATGCCGAAGCGTGTGCAACTGCCACCCGAGCACGTGTCCGCCCCGGTAACCCGGACATCGATAGCGGGCGTGCATACGCTGTTGCCGCATGCGGGACCCGACCGGAAGTCCGTGACGCGCATCGCGTTCGGACCGGCCGCGGGATACGCATCGAACACCGGATCGACGCGCTTACCGTCGGCCGCCGTGCAGCCGGCCGCGCCTGAACACTGACGGCTCGCGCCGTCCGGGCAGCGGTACGCGGGCTCGAGCGCATCGGGCGCGTCGCGGGTGTATTCGAAGCTGATCCGGCCGTCGTAAGGGCCGCCGCCGGTCAACCATGAAGCAGATGACTCGAAGCCGAAGCGCTCCATGACATCCGCATCGCATTGTCGCTGACAGTCTCCGCCGGCGGCACCGCTTCGCAGGCACGCGTCGAGACAGTCGTCGTGCACGCGACAACCCGGGTGCGTGCCACAGTCGTAGGTCACGACCTGGCGCAACCGCGACGCATCCGCGCACTCAAAAGACACAAGCTTGGTACAACTGCTCGGGCATCCGCCGCCGCACGCACCGCGACATAGATTAGCTTTGCTGCCAGCCTGCGGCCCGAACGCGTCGCGCACCGTCGCGCCGGGCTCGGCCGACGATTGCGCGGCGGCCGGCGACATCAATAACAGCGTGATGACCGCCAGCGCCATCGCCGTGGCAAGTGACGTCACACACAGCTTGTTTTGCACGGGATCGACCTCTCAGCGACTGATTGCGGACCGGGCCGACATGTACGTCCGAGCAACGGCACCGGTATTGTCAACGCGACCTAGGGCTTGCGGCGCGCCCAGCCGAGCAGCGCTAACGCGGAACCGAACAGCCAAACGGCGGCCGGGACCGGAATGATGCTCGAATTGGCCACCACCAGCGCCGCGCCGGCGTCTACGCCGGTGACGTCCTGGCTGACCAGCCCCTGGCTATTCAGAAAATCACTGAGTTCCTCCGAAATCGCGATATCTGCCGCGATGATCAACGAATTCTCGAAGGCCTCGATGATCGGATTGGTGATGTCGAAAAGGATCGCACCGGTATCGATGTTGTCTTGCACGAAGAAACCGGTCGCATCCGGATTCGCGCCGCCGATGCGGTTCGCGTCATAGCCGATGGTGAAGTCACCGAGCGTCAGGTCGACAGTGCCGGAAGCAATATCCGTAAAACTCACGCCGCCCGCATGCTCGATCGCCCCGGCAAACGGCGCTAACGTGCCGGGCTCATAAACGAAAGTGGTCGCGGCTGCGATCGGGAAAGCCACCGAGTTCGGCCCGAGCGAACCCGGCGCGATCGTCGCGCCGTCGATACCGGTAATCTGCAGCCCGATACTCTCCAACGCACCGAAACCGAAAACGACGCTGGTCTGACCGTCGTCGACCTGAACGCTCGTCGCCTGAGCCGCAAACGGGAGTGTCATCAACACCGCGGCGAAACCAAGAACCTCCGTTCGCAAACGCATAGTCCCTTACTCCTGATTAGAAAATGACTTATTGCTGTCAATGCGCCGGCGACGAAACTGCAAGCCAAAAAAAAACGCCCAAAGCCCGGACCCCGAAACGGGTTCCGTTCTTTAAGCGTCATCAGTCTTGCAGCGGCGTTAGCCAGCTACGACTTGATAGTACATAATCCAAGCAGCGCTGCCAATAAATTAGCTCGAAAATGCGCCAACGCGACTTGCGGAAATAACGACAAAACCAGTCCGATTTCGCCGGGTTCAGGTCCGGCGCCGGACCCAAGCTTGCCGCCGTTACGATTCTGAAATTACACGAAACGAGGATACCCCCATGACGCGTATCTGTTACGTAATCGCACTGTCTTCCGCGCTGTTCCTGACCGCCTGCGGCGGCGGACAGCCCCCCTCCACCACCGAATCCGATGGCGACTCCAACCGCGCTGGCGAACCCGCCGCGCCGGACGACGGCATCAGGATGGTCGACGGCGTCAAGACGAAGTCGGTGCCCGGCTTCGGCGGTGTCATTGCCGAGAGCTACGAGGACTCCGAGGAATGGTGGGCACCTTATAAAGAGCCCAAGGCGGACGCGCCGAATGTCATCATCTTCCTGCTCGACGATGTCGGCT